>JBPCWO010000081.1:0-2538 GCA_051009475.1 Boseongicola sp. | reverse complement strand
CTTCCGCTTGGAGGTAATAACCGGGAAGTCGCGCTGGACTCGCTACGCAAAAACCGGGCCGAGATCAGACGCGCAGTAAATCGCGGGCTCGCGCTGAAATTTTCGCCGGAAATCCGATTTGCCGTGGACGAAACATTTGACAGGCTCGACGATACCCGTCGCTTATTTGCAGAAGACAATGTTCGCCGCGATCTCGACCACGATTAGTCTAAGCCTGCTTGCGGCGTCTGCGGCAATTGCAGCCGATTGCCGCTCGATTGAATTCAAGGAATCTCGCTTCACAGTCTGTGAAGCCGACCCAACAACCGAAGACGTTCGGCTGGTCCTCGACGATAGCACAGGCAAAAAGATCGCAACTTTTGATCGCTTGGCGGAAATACTGGCGAATGAAGGCCGCGAGATTGCCTTCGCTATGAATGCGGGCATGTATCACCCAGATCGCCGACCCGTTGGTCTTTACATAGAAAATGGCAAGCAAGTTGCGCCTATTGTTACACGATCGGGGCCCGGCAACTTCGGGCTTTTGCCAAATGGCGTCCTTTGTCTGACGGGCGATTCAGCCCGCATCTTTGAAAGCCGCGAATTTGCGTCTGATCCACCAAATTGCCGAGACGCGACGCAATCGGGCCCGCTGCTGGTGATCGATGGCAAGCTTCATCCGCGTTTCTTGCCAAAATCCTCGTCGCGTTTCCTTCGAAACGGCGTTGGCGTAACCGATACCGGCCGCCTGATCGCGGCCATCTCGGACCAACCGGTGACCTTTCACGTCTTCGGCCAGCTTTTCAGAGACCACTTGAAAACACCGAATGCTCTATTCCTGGACGGCAATATTTCCCGGATTTTTGCGACCGATCTTGAACGGCACGACATTGGATTTCCAATGGGTCCGATGCTTGTCGTCAGCCGACCACTCAATTGACGGATCACACCCAACAAGCTAGCAGACCGGCTTCGCACCCAAAGTAAACAGAGGTACTGAACAAGTGGCGAGGCGGCGCAAAGGGCGGGACGTTTCCGGTTGGTTGGTCATCGATAAACCCGCCGGACAGACCTCGACCGCTGTCGTCAACAAGGTTCGATGGGCATTTCAGGCGAAGAAAGCCGGACACGCCGGAACGCTTGACCCGGCAGCCACAGGGCTACTCGCAATTGCATTGGGCGAAGCGACGAAAACGGTGCCGTTCGTCACCGATGCCACCAAGGCATACAAATTTACCATTCGACTCGGCGAGGCGACGAACACCGATGATGCGGAAGGTGAAGTGATTGCGTCTTCCGACCTGCGCCCAGATGACGAAGACATCCGCCGCACGCTAAGCGATTTCACTGGCGATATCCTTCAGGTCCCGCCGCAGTTTTCTGCCGTCAAAATCGACGGGCAACGCGCCTATGCTCTTGCGCGTGCCGGCCAGGGTATCGATTTGGATCCCAGGCCGCTATTCGTCGAAAGTCTGGATCTTGTCTCTCGAACCGATCTTGATCACGCGACGCTGGAAATGGTGTGCGGAAAAGGTGGTTATGTCCGCTCGATTGCGCGCGACCTGGGCAAGGCACTGGGATGTTTCGCTCATGTGGAAACGCTGCGGCGGTTATGGTCCGGACCATTTGATTTGGAAAACGCGATAACATTGGAACAGGTTGAAGCGCTGGCGCATACCCCGGAACTTGACGACAAATTGCTGCCTTTGGAAATTGGGTTGTCCGACTTGCCCGAACTTCCTGCGACGGCAGAAGGCGCACAACGTATAGCAAATGGAAATCCCGGAATGGTGATTGCTGCCAACGCGGAATACGGCGATCTGGCTTGGGCGTCGCATCAAGGACAGCCGATCGCTGTCGGTGTCTACAAGGCTGGCGAGCTTCATCCAACGCGGGTTTTTCGGCTTTGAAAACCATTCGTCGAACGCATTCTCAGGACGGTGTCGCGAGCGAAGCCATCTATTCACCCTGCGAACGCTACCGCTACAGTTTGACGAGAGTTTGGAATCCCCGTGCAAAGCGTCTGCTTTACGTGATGCTGAATCCGTCTAAGGCCACCGAACTCGCAAATGACGCCACAGTCGAGCGATGCGAACGGCGTACCCGCCTTCTGGGCTATGGTGCAATGCGCGTTTGCAATATTTTTGCCTGGCGCGAAACCAATCCTGCCCGACTAAAACAAGCGAAACGCCCAATCGGTCCGTTGAACGATACCGCTCTGAGCGAGGCAAACATTTGGGCCGATCATGTTATTTGTGCCTGGGGCGTTCACGGTAGTCACCTTGGCCAGGGGCAACGAGTTGCGGCATTGCTATCGGCCCCCGGCGCACAGTTGCTTGCTCTTGGTCAGACTAAATCTGGCCATCCGCGACATCCCCTATATGTCGGTTACGAGACCCCACCATTGCCTTGGGTAGCCGATATTGTTGAAGCTAAGCGGCCTTCGACTTCATAGGCACTATTCGAATGTTTCGGGCACTTGCCGATGGCGCCCCGTGCAGTAGAACAGTCGGTCGGCCCGCTACCCTTACCAGACCGTGAGTCCCATCATACGTAGGC
>JBPCWO010000080.1:0-6713 GCA_051009475.1 Boseongicola sp. | reverse complement strand
GATCAATGCCGGCGCAACCAGTCAACACATTGCCATCATTTGATCCAAGCAGATAATCCGGCAGCCGCGACCCCGTCAGGTTTTCAAAATTGGATATGACATCACCTTCGGCATGGCCAAGAAAGGTGTTACCATTTAGCAGATCGACGACGACACGGGTGTCTGAATTTGAGTATGACAACGTGTCAACGCCGGCGCCCCCGTCGATCGTGTCCGCACCAGCGCCACCCTCAATTGAGTTGTCGAGCGCATCACCGATCAGTTCGTCGGCATGGATTGATCCAAGTAAATTCTCAATCGACGATAGGCTGTCGCTTGACGCATCCCCACCATTGAGACTGCCGCTTTCCAAATTGACAGCGACTGCCGTCGGACTATCGGAATAATCTGCCCAGTCCGAACCGTCACCGCCTTGAAGCAAATCGGAACCCGTGCCGCCAGCTAAGGTATCATTTCCGCCAAGTCCAATCAGTGTGTCAGCGCCACCGCCACCCCAAAGCCAATTGTCATCTCCGTCGCCAGTCAGAGCGTCACTTGCCAGCCCGCCGCGAACATTTTCGAAGTTCGAGATCACATCCCCTGCTGCGTGGCCACCCGAAACCGTTTCGCCGTCGAGTGATACCGTCACTCCGGATTGATCCGATGCATAGCTAACCGTGTCTCGCCCGGCGCCGCCGTTCAAAGTATCGGCACCTATCCCGCCCTCAAGCTCGTTGTTGGTGAACGTGCCGACAAGCGTATCAGCAAACGCAGATCCTATCAGATTGTCAATTTTCAAGAAAATGTCGCCGACTGCATGCCCGCCTGTCGCAAAGCCATTAAAAAGATTGACAGATACACCAAAATCACTTGCGAGATAAGCGGCAGTGTCAATGTTGCCACCGCCGTCGAGCGTATCGGCACCTGCCCCGCCTTCGAGCGTGTCTTCGCCAAATCGGCCCTGTAGCTCGTCCGCATCTGCTCCGCCGCCGATGTAATTGTTAGAATTGTCGCCCAACAAAAAGTCGGCGCCCAAGCCGCCCTCAAGATCTTCAAAGTTCGAAAAGATATCCCCGGCCGCGTAACTTCCGATAACCATGCCGTTCAACAAATCGACGACGACGCGGCTGGTTGCGTCAGAATAGGACAGTCTATCCCTGCCCGTTCCACCGTCCAAACGGTCGGAACCTAGTCCACCCGCAATCACGTCATTGCCGGGTCCACCGAAAATTGTGTCGTCGCCGGCGCCACCAAAAATCGTGTCGTCGCCCAATGCTTCGCCTCGTTGATTCCCTGAGGCCCACATTCATCGTGATTGGTTAACCGGCGATTACCATCGTTGGGGAATTACGCCGTCTATCAGGGCCAACTGGGCCTTCAGGCAGTCTGACAAGTCATATTTTTCAATAACTGTTCGCCGGGCGGCACACCGCAACTGGTCAACGTCATTGCGCGCCTTCAACGCAGCAATCAGTCTTTGTGAAATGACTTCCGTGTCGAAGAAATCGACCAGCCAGCCGTTCATCCCATCTTCGATTACCTCTTCAACTGGTGGCGTCCGAGAACCTACGACGAAGCCACCGGCCGCCATAACCTCAAGCATCGACCAGCTAAGAACAAAGGGATACGTGAAATAAGCATGAACTGCAGAGACCTGCGCGAGCCGCAAGAAATTCGAATATGAGACTTTGCCTACAAAATAGACACGTTCAGGAAGCGGGCCGATTTCGTCGAGAATGACTTCCCGCCAAGTTTTGCCGTCCGGCGCGCGCGCGCCATAACTTACATCATCGCCACCCACGATAACCACTACGGCGTCGGGACGTGTCTTAAGAACATCGGGCAAAGCGCGCATGAAAGAATGAAACCCCCGATAAGGCTCAAGGTTTCGCGCCACGTAGGTCAGTACCTCATCTTTTTTAGTAAGTATTTGGCCGTTCGGCAGTGCATAATTGGCATTGGGATCTGGACGCACTACGTCACAGTCAATTCCGTCGTGAATTACACGGATTTTTTCGCGATAAGCCTCCGGAAACTGATCTCGTTGCCAGATTGTAGGTGCATATGCCAAATCTGCGGCATCCAACGCCAATAGATGAATACCAGCCCTTGTTCTTGCCCGCAGTGCTGCATCCGGTCCTTGGGAAAACTCGGCATCAAATCCTACATCGGACCCGTATCCACGATAGAAAAATTCTGACATTGAAACGAGTGGAACGTGTTGCCAGACGTCTTTGAGATACAACGTTTCGCCCCATCCCGGATTTCCTATCATAACATCCGGTGTGAACCCTTTATCCTTCAGTTTGAGCCCAATTCGCGCCACTGCCTGACCATTCAATACGGCCTGCTCCGAACTTGCCAAATACGGGTGAATTTTGGCGGTGACGTTGCGATGGGGCCTGTATTCGATCTTGCGCACACCAGTGATATCGGGCCGTCCTTTTTGAGTGACAAATATCACTTCATCGCCGCGCTCTGCCATCGCCGGAGCAAGGTGTTTGAACTGCCCGGGACAATTCTGATGAACAAAAAGCGCTTTCAACGGATTCTCCGGCACACAAGTCACATGGCGATCCCGGGAGGACTCGAACCCCCAACCTGCTGATTAGAAGTCAGCTGCTCTATCCAGTTGAGCTACGGGACCGCTGTCGCCGTTATTGGCCGCGCATATCATAATTGGCAAGAGAGTTGCCTGGCCGTGGCCTTCGCGCTAAGTTTTTTGAACGCCGTTCATGGAGGCGAGTTTGGCTCGAGATACCGATAAGCGCCACGAGGAATTACGCCGTAACCTCGTAACTATTGCTGAAGCCCAAATAAAAACTTCGGGGCTTGCATCGCTTCGAGCACGTGCTCTCGCGAACAAGGCCAGATGTGCGGTTGGGGCAATTTACAACGTCTTTGACGACATGACCGGGCTTGTTCTGGCAGTTAACTGGCAGACGTTCCGACGACTGGGCGCATTTGTTGGCGACATAATCGAAGCCGATGGCGGTACGGGTCCGACCGACCGCATGGTCACGATCGGTATCGCATACCTTCAGTTTGCAAGCACGAACCCAAACCTCTGGCGGGCGCTTTTTGAAGTCAAAATGCCGGCTGACCGCGATATACCCCAGTGGTACCTTGAGGAACTGAGCCGACTGTTTTCGATCATCGCTGATCCTCTGTCCGAAGTGTATCCAGATGCAGATGGGGCCGAGATCGACTTAATGACGCGAGCTTTGTTTTCATCTGTTCATGGCATTGTGACGTTAGGTTTGGAAAATCGAATATCTGGTGTGCCACAGAACCGAATTGAAGCAATGATTGAATACGTCATTCGGAACGTTACATCTCCGGGCTAGCGTATTCAAAACGGCGATAATTTGCGGCGGCCGACCCCTATAGACACAGCGTCATATATGTACTCGCCGGATCATCTGTGTAATCCGAAAACGGGCCGCATTTACTGAATCCATGTCGTTCGTAAAATGTGCGTGCCGGGGCGAAAGCATCTTGACTGCCAGTTTCAAGACTTACGCGGTGCATTCCACTTTCGCGGGCTGCGTTCAACAACTTCAGTAGTATTGCCCTGGCCAAACCTGACCTACGATGATCTTGAAGCACATGCATGGATTTCAACTCACCGTTGCCGTCGCCCAAAGGTTTGAGCGCTCCCATCGCAATTGCCTTTCCATCGTCAATTACCGCGAAGAAGCGCGCGCCGGCATCATCCAATTCAGTTGGCTCCATTGCGTGAACGCTGCACGCAGGGGAGGAAGCACGCATCAAAGCCAGATGCGCCGAAATCAGCGGTAATACAGCCGGATCAATCGACGAAATCTCAACGGTCTCATAGGTCAGTGAGTCCACGACCCACGCCTATCGGTCGCGAAATTCTCGCCATAACCACGTGCCCTGATGTTTGGCTTGCGCATTTTGGGCTCGGTGACAACCGCATCAATTCCACGGTCATTCGCATATTCTAGCGCGGCTTCCTTTGTTGGAAACCGCAAGCGCACTTGGGCTTGGGTGTCATCCGAAGACGTCCACCCCATCAGGGGATCGACGTGCTTGCCCGACGCATCAGAGTATTCAAGAACCCAGTCGCGGCTCTTGGCCTGTCCGGATGACATCGCAGACTTTGCGGGGCGAAAAATTCTTGCAGACATTCCAGACCTCATTGCTTGTCGAAATCTATCGCCAATTCGCGCTGACGTTGCAAGGATCGATGTTTAGGGAAAGCGGTTGCCGGCCGGGATACGGGGAGCGAGGGGTGGGTGGGTCGCGTATCCGGCCGGCAACCCGTTCTGCTGCTTAGAGTTAATACTTTGCACGATAAACGTGGGTTGGCAACATTTTTTCTACTTAAGGTTGTAAATGCAATAGCGTGCTTGGGCTTTTTGAAATTGCAATATGTCAGCGGGTTGAGTGGACAGACAATTCCCTCCTTGAACAAGAACAAAAGAAGATCAAATCTGTCGGGACCCAAAGGAATCACTCTATGTCAGCTGAACCAGTTCTGAATTCCCCTGCCCCAGACGTTCGCAAGCGCGAAAAGTTGGAAGGCGGCCGAAAGTTGGTGATGCAGACTGAATTCAGACCGGCAGGCGATCAACCAACGGCGATCACCGAATTGACCCAAGGCGTTCGGGATGGGGAGCAGAATCAAGTTTTGCTCGGCGCGACCGGCACTGGAAAGACCTACACTATGGCCAAGGTGATTGAAGAGACCCAGCGCCCGGCCATTATTCTTGCACCGAACAAAACGCTTGCCGCACAGCTATATGGTGAATTCAAAGGATACTTTCCCGACAATGCCGTCGAGTATTTTGTCAGCTTTTATGACTACTATCAGCCCGAGGCCTACGTCGCGCGCTCTGACACGTACATCGAAAAAGAAAGCCAGATAAACGACCAGATCGATCGCATGCGCCACTCTGCCACGCGCGCGTTGCTGGAACGAGACGACGTCGTGATCGTTGCTTCGGTCAGCTGCATTTATGGCATTGGATCGGTCGAAACTTATGGCGCGATGACGCAGGATTTGCACGTTGGCGGACAATACGACCAACGCAAGGTCATGGCTGATCTTATCGCTCAGCAATACCGCCGCAATGATCAGGCGTTTCAGCGCGGATCGTTCCGCGTGCGCGGCGATGTGCTCGAGATTTGGCCAGCTCACCTCGATGACCGCGCGTGGCGGCTGTCGTTTTTTGGCGAGGAACTGGAAAGCATCGGTGAGTTTGACTCTCTCACGGGGGAAAAAACCGACACGATGGAGAAAATCCGCGTTTACGCCAATTCGCACTACGTGACGCCCAAACCAACGATGAAACAGGCGATCGAGAGTATTAAGGTAGAGCTGAAAGCGCGCCTGACTCAGCTTGTGGACGAGGGCAAATTGCTGGAAGCCCAGCGCCTGGAACAGCGCACCAACTTTGATCTGGAAATGCTGGAAGCCACCGGTGTGTGCAATGGGATCGAAAACTATTCGCGTTATCTGACCGGTCGCGCTCCGGGTGAGCCGCCCCCTACCTTGTTTGAATTCATCCCCGACAACGCGCTCGTCTTCGCCGACGAAAGCCACGTCAGCGTGCCGCAGATCGGCGGCATGTATAAGGGCGACTTTCGACGCAAGTTTACGCTCGCCGAGCATGGCTTCCGCCTGCCATCGTGCATGGACAATCGTCCCCTCAAATTCGAGGAATGGGACGCGATGCGCCCGCAATCGGTTTTCGTCTCGGCCACGCCGCAGTCGTGGGAGATCGAGCAGACCGGCGGTGTCTTTGTCGAACAGGTGATCCGCCCCACTGGTCTTCTGGACCCCAAGGTTGAAATCCGCCCCGTTGAGATGCAGGTGGACGATCTGCTGGACGAAGTCCGCAAAGTGACCGCCGACGGATACCGGACATTGGTGACGACCCTGACAAAGCGCATGGCCGAGGATCTGACCGAGTATCTGCACGAACAAGGCATCAAGGTTCGCTATATGCATTCGGACATCGATACGCTGGAACGCATTGAAATCCTTCGCGATTTACGCCTCGGTGCGTTCGATGTTCTGGTCGGGATCAACCTGTTACGCGAAGGACTGGATATCCCCGAATGCGGGCTGGTCGCAATTCTGGATGCGGACAAGGAAGGGTTTCTGCGATCGGAAACCTCGCTGATCCAGACCATCGGGCGGGCGGCACGGAACGTCGATGGCCGTGTGATCATGTATGCCGACCGGATCACCGGTTCGATGGAACGCGCGCTGAAAGAGACCGACCGTCGGCGAGCCAAGCAAGAGGCCTACAACGGTGAACACGATATCACGCCTGAGACGGTGAAGAAGAACGTCGAGGATGTGCTGTCGGGTCTCTACAAGGGCGATACAGATCAGGCCCGCGTGACGGCCAAGGTCGATGCACCACTTGTGGGCGCGAACCTGCAGGCGCATCTGGACGCGCTTCGCGATGATATGAGGAAGGCCGCCGAGAACCTGGAGTTCGAGGAAGCGGCGCGGATACGTGATGAGATCAAGCGGCTGGAGACAGTGGATCTGGTGGTCGCCGACGACCCGCTGGCGCGGCAATCGGCGGTGGAAGCGGCGGTTGAGAGCGCACAGAAGGGCAAAGGGCGCTCGACCGCCGGGCGGGCTGGTCAGAGGGGCGGGAATGTGAGGCGGCGGAATAAACGAAAGTGACCGCTAATTCCTACCGCAGTTAATACTTACTTGATTTCTTCGATTTTCTCGATTGCTGCAC
>JBPCWO010000079.1:0-5181 GCA_051009475.1 Boseongicola sp. | reverse complement strand
AAGCAACTTGCCCAAGCATTTGCTGCAATGCGCCCATCAGCATCGGTCCGCGCCACACAACTGCTTTGTCCGGGTCCATCATGAAACCGATCGACATCAGCGTGACACCATGACTCGTCAGCGGAATGATAGTCTTGCCGTCCGGCGACTTCGGGCGCTCTGACACGCCCATCATCTTGGGCTGCGAAGGCCCATAAATATCTGCATCCAGCAAGCCAACGCGTTTGCCTTTTTTTGCCAGCGACACCGCCAAGTTTGACGCGACGGTCGACTTTCCGACACCACCCTTTCCTGACGCAATTGCAACGATCCGCTCTACCCCTGTTACTTTCGACGGCCCACCTGAAGCAGGTGTTGGGTGCCCGCCAACTTTCAATGACGGCGGCGATTTGGCGGTTGAAGGGGCCGGTCCGTGCGCCGTCAAAACCACCGAAGACTGATCTACGCCATCCAAATTGCGTATTGCTAATTCCGCCGCATCCCGGACCGGGGCCATCGCCTGCGCCGCATCCGCGGACGGCGCTTCGATAACAAAGCGAACTGTGCCACCTTCGATCGTCAGCGCCCGCACCAGATCGCTCGACACTAGATCACCTCCGCTCGGCAGAATAATCTTGCGCAATGCGTTTAGAATATCGTCCTGCGAAATGCCCATCGCCACACCGTTTCCTGTCGTTCAAAGCTTTACTTGCGCGCCCTTGACCGCCGACACAAGCCCACTTGAAGTTTTCGCCCGTAATGCTGGCAAACATTCAGACCAGTTGCCTTCGACCCATTTCAATGCTGCATAGCGGCATTGCGAAGCTGGGGATTGTGCAGCTGCAGCAATTGCCTATCTTTAGCGCAACAGCATTGCGAACCGCGTCTCGCAAGTATCATTGAAGGAACTTGGAAATGAGTACGATTGATATCTTTAACCGTTCTGGCCTTGCCGGACATGCGCGTTTAAGCGGATTTCTTGCCGGTCTCGTCGCACGCGTTCGGAATTACACATCGTATCGCAAGACTTTTCTCGAACTAGATCACCTGACGGACCGCGAGTTGGCTGATCTGGGTCTTTCGCGCCATCAGCTTCGCGATGTCGCGTTTCACGTGGCCTACGACAACTGATCGACTAAGAATTCTGAAAGTCTTTTCTTCCCTGGGCTTTCGGACGAAAAACGGCGGCATTACCTCCCTGGTGCCGCCGTTTTTATTCTAAATTGCCAAGGATTACTCCGCCGCTGAATTCTGGCTACGCCGTCAGAATGGCGCCTCGACCTCGCCCATGCCGACGTAAATTGCCTTGGGTTCCGAATAATGTGCAATCGCGGCCTTTGAATTCTCCCGCCCCACGCCCGATAGCTTGGATCCGCCAAAAGGCATTTCAACCGGAGCCGCGTTGTAGTGGTTGATATAGCACGTGCCTGCATTGAATGCCTTTGCAATGCGATGCCCTCGTGCGAGATCACGAGTGAATACGCCCGCCGCCAAACCGAATGGCGTAGCATTCGCTCGGCTTACCGCCTCGTCCTCCGTATGGAAGTCCAGGACCGACAATACCGGGCCGAAAATTTCCTCGCGCGCAATTGTCATTTCGTCGGTGACACCGGTAAAGACCGTCGGTTCTACGAAATACCCGTCCCTGTTTGATCGCCGACCGCCGTGCGCCAAAACTGCACCTTCGGCGACGCCCTTCTTTATGTAGCCCAGAATAATTTCCATCTGGGCTTCACTTACCATCGGGCCAAAATTTACGGCCTCATCCATTGGATCGCCCATGACCACGCCCTTGGTCAGTCGCTCGGTCAGTCGCCCGACAAAGTCGTCGCGAATGGTCTGTTCAACAAATACTCTTGTGCCGTTCGAACAGACCTGTCCTGATGAATAAAAATTCCCAAGGATTGCACCCGACACCGCCTTTTCGAGATCTGCGTCGGCAAAAACCAAAAGCGGTGACTTGCCCCCCAGTTCCATTGTGACATGGCGCATACCCTCTGCCGCCGCCGCATAGACTTTTTTACCGGTCGGCACCGACCCTGTCAGTGAAACCTTTGCTACCCGATCATCGCCGATCAGCTTGGCACCAACCGCACCGCGACCCTGCACAACATTGAAGATGCCGTCCGGCAACCCGGCCTCTTTGAGGATCTCAGCTACCTTCAATGCAGACAGCGGGGTCGTCTCGGATGGTTTGAATATCATCGCATTGCCACACGCCAAAGCTGGAGCCGCCTTCCAACACGCGATTTGTGTTGGATAATTCCATGCTCCGATACCGACGCAGACGCCCAGCGGTTCGCGGATCGTATAGGCCCAGTCGCCGCCCGAAAGCGGGATGTGCTCGCCCGTCACCGCTCCTGCCAGCCCGCCAAAATATTCCAGCGCATCGGCACCCGACGTCGCGTCCGCAACCAGTGTTTCCTGAAGCGGCTTGCCAGTGTCCATTGTCTCGATCTCGGAAAGCTCGCGGTTTCGCTCCCGCATCAAGTCGGCGGCGCGGCGCAGGACGCGGCCACGCTCGGTGCCGGTCATTTCAGCCCAGACCGGATGCGCTGTTTTCGCCGCCGCCAGCGAGGCCTCGACAATAGCATCAGTCGCCTCGTGTAGACGCGCCACCACCTCTCCGTTCGCGGCAAAAACGCAGTCGATGTCAGCGCCACCATTATCCTCGGCATAAGCGCCGTTCACGAAATGGCTGGCTTTTGGTTGTGCACGCATATGACACCTCCGGGTTGGTCGATCTCGACCACGAATCTAGCCCCGCATCAAGGGCCGGAACTGGCTGCCGCCTGCGCACCGGTTATCGCGATCATCTGATAGATATCGTCTTCGGTCGCGCCGCGAGAAAGATCATTCGCGGGCCGCGCCAGCCCTTGAAGTATTGGGCCCAGCGCCACCGCGCCGCCAATGCGCTGCGCAATCTTGTATCCGATATTTCCCGCGCTAAGGCTTGGAAAAACAAAAACATTCGCCTGACCTTCGACAAGTGAACCAGGCGCTTTGCGCGCTGCAATCTCTGGATCCATTGCGGCATCAAACTGAAGCTCGCCATCAACCGGCAACTCTGGCGCACGGTCCTTCACCTTCGCCAGAGCAGATTGAATACGCTCCAGTGATTCATGCGCCCGCTCAGGCACAGATCCTTTGGTCGAGAATGACAAAAACGCCACGCGCGGTGCCATTCCGGTCAAAGCGCTGAACGACGACGCGGATGCCAACGCAATACTTGCAAGTTCCGCCGCCGTCGGTTGAAGGATCAATCCGCAATCCGAAAAGACGACCGGCCGATCATGCGGCGGCCCCAACAGCATCAGGAAATAGCTTGAAACGACATCGACCCCGGGTGCCCTGCCGATCACCTGCAACGCCGTTCGCACAACATCCGATGTCGTCTCGATTGCGCCTCCAAGTGTACCGTCAGCATCACCCTGGCGAACCATCATCGCAGCAAAGCCCAACCGGGAGGTCATCGCCGCATGCGCGCCTTCTTCGCTCAGCCCTTTATGCTTGCGCATCTCGAAAAAAGCCGACGCATAAGCGTCCAACTGTTCTGACGTGGAAGGAGCTATCGTCTGGACACCTTCACCGGGCGCAACGGCCGAGCCAATTAGTGTGATCGTGGCAAATCCATCTGCTGCCGCGCGTGCGGCGGCGGCCTGAACGCGCGGATCGTCACCTTCCGACAGCACGATATGTGGCCGCGCCTTTCGACTTGTCGAAATGATGTCGTCAATGACGCCCATGTCACTCATATCCAACGAAAAAGGCCGACGGTCCACCCCGCCGGCCTTCTTGGCACTGTTTGATTGTTCACTCCGCGGCCATATCCACCACGTCCACACCGGCAACAGCGACAGGCGCTTTCATTGCATCGCGCCGGAAAGGTTCGCCCAACTCTTGGTTGATCATCGCCTCGATCAGCGTCGTTTTGCCGTGATTCATTTGATCATCCACGGCTGTGCGCAGCGCCTCGGTCAACTCGTCCATCGTGCGCGCTACTACACCCTGCAAACCACAGGCTTGTGCGATACCGGCGTAACTGACCTGCTCATCCAACTCTGTGCCGACAAAGTTGTCGCTATACCAAAGCGTCGTGTTCCGCTTTTCCGCGCCCCATTGATAGTTCCGGAAAACAACCTGCGTAATCGCCGGCCATTCACCCCGGCCAATCGCTGTCAGCTCGTTCACCGCGATGCCAAACGCGCCGTCGCCAGAAAATCCAACGACAGGAACCTTCGGTTGGCCAATCTTCGCACCAACGATCGAAGGCAGGCCGTAACCGCAAGGGCCAAACAGCCCGGGCGCGAGGTACTTGCGAGTTTCTTCAAATGTTGGGTAGGCATTACCGATCGCACAGTTGTTGCCAATATCCGACGAAATGATCGCCTCTTTCGGCAGCGCGGCTTGAATCGCACGCCACGCCATGCGGGGCGACATCCAGTCGGGCTTGGCGGCGCGCGCGCGCTCGTTCCAGGTCGTTCCCGGATCGTCATCTTCGTGATCCATTGAAGAAAGCTGCTGTGCCCAGGACGATTTGGTCTGCGCGATCAAGTTCTTACGATCAGAACGGCCCTTTTCGCCAGCGCCATCAGAAAGCTTGCCAAGGATACCTTCGGCCACCTTCATTGCATCGCCGACGATCCCCACCGTCACCTTCTTGGTCAAGCCAATCCTGTCGGGATTGATATCGACCTGAATGATTTTCGCATCCCCCGGCCAGTAATCGATGCCGTATCCAGGCAGCGTCGAAAACGGGTTCAGCCGGGTGCCCAGCGCCAGAACAACGTCGGCTTTCGAGATCAATTCCATCCCGGCCTTCGAACCATTATAGCCCAGCGGTCCTGCAAACAGTGGATGCGACCCCGGAAATGCATCATTGTGCTGATAGCCGACGCAAACGGGCGCGTCCAAACGTTCGGCCAAGGCTTTGGATGCCGGAATCGCACCGGCCAGAACCACACCGGCACCGTTCAGGATCACTGGAAATTCGGCTTCCGACAGTAACTCAGCAGCGCTCGAAATCGCATCAGCGCCGCCTGAGGGGCGCTCGAATTCAACCATCGCCGGCAGATCGACGTCGATCACCTGGGTCCAATAATCCCGCGGGATATTGATTTGTGCGGGCCCGCTGGCGCGCTTGGCCTGCAGAATAACGCGGTTCAGCACCTCGGGAATGCGGCTCGGGTCGCGAACCTCTTC
>JBPCWO010000078.1:0-6879 GCA_051009475.1 Boseongicola sp. | reverse complement strand
GATCGATGCGTCACACCTCGGGGTGTTACCACGGCGATATGTGATCCACACGAGATTGCAAATGTCGTTGGTGCGGACGGCATCCGGTACTTTCAGGCTGCGTCTGAACGCACGCTGATGGACATCCGCGTGCAACTTTCGTCCTGTGTGCCGTCGACAGATATGGAGACGTCGGGCGCGCGTCTGGATGCTGACGATCTGGCCGGTTTGATGGGGCACCCTTCGGCGATTGGGCTGGCTGAGTTCATGAATTATCCAGGCGTCATTCACCGTGACCCGGTTGCGATGGACAAGCTCCGATTGTTTGAGGGTGGCCATGTTGATGGGCACTGCCCGCTTTTGTCGGGGCGTGACTTGAACGCCTATATAGCTGCTGGAATTCGCACCGAGCACGAAGCGACAAGTGCTGAAGAAGCGCTTGAAAAGTTGCAAAAGGGGATGCGCGTCCTGATACGAGAAGGGTCTGTTTCCAAGGATTTACACGCACTGCAACCTCTGCTGACCGAGCGCACGTCGCCTTATATGTGCCTTTGCACCGATGATCGGAATCCCTTGGATATTGCCGAACACGGGCATCTCGACTTCATGATCCGCACGCTCATTGCGTTGGGAACGCCTCCGCTTGCGGCGTATCGGGCGGCGTCTTTGTCGGCGGCTGAGGCATTCGGCCTAAAGGATCGCGGGCTAATTGCGCCAGGAAAACGAGCAGACATCGTTGCCATCGATAATTTGAAATCCTGTCGCGCCCAGCTGGTTCTTTGTGCTGGCGGGATGGTGGATGAGGGCGCATTTTCAGACCGCAAAGAAATTCCGCCTGTCGGTCGCAACTCAGTCAAAGCGTCGCAGGTCAGCGCATCGGATTTCCGTTCAACCGGAAACCGCGAGGAAACCGATGTTATCGGGATCCTGGAAGGCAAGATCCTGACCCAACACTTGAAAGAGAAAATCGCGATTGAAGACGGCGACAAACGCCCGGATCCTCAGCGCGATTTGGTGCGTATCGCTGTTGTCGAACGACACGGCAAGAACGGCAATATTGCAACCGGATTTGTACGTGGGTTTGGTATGAGAGCGGGGGCGATCGCATCGACCGTTTGCCACGACCATCACAATATCGCCTGCGTTGGCGTCGATTATGATGATATGGCGCTGGCGGCGAACCGATTGGGTAAGATCGAGGGCGGATTCGTTGTGGCACGGGATGGTGTGGTTCTGGCGGAACTGGCGCTACCAATCGCAGGTTTGATGAGCCTTGAGCCCTTTGAATTTGTGCGCGATCGGCTGGGTGAACTACGCGATGCTGCCTTGTCGCTTGGCGTCACTTTGGAGGAACCCTTTCTTCAACTTGCCTTCCTCGCGCTTCCTGTGATTCCGGCCTTGAAGATCACGGATCGCGGCATGGTCGATGTCAATCGCTTCGAGATCATTTCTTAACCTCTGCAATATCCGGCAACGAAATCTTAACCATGTATCCCGAAAACGGATTTTGGGCGGCGTGACGCATGTCAATGCCCCATTTCGGGGGAGCCGAAAGTGCCACAGTTAACCGTAAATCAGGTTCTTTCCGGAGCCGATCTGGGTTTGATCTGGGGTTTGACTGACTTGCTTGTATTGGAAGTCGGAGACAGGACAGTTCTTTACGCCCTGGGCCGAACTGACAGCGGATTGGTAGAAGTGACGGTCGGCAGCGATGGAACGTTGACGCCGGTTGGAGTATTGGCGCTGTCCGGCGATTTTTCCGTTGGTAGCATTCCGGCTCTTGGAAGTTACGTCGATGGAGGCGGAACCCGATTGACACTGGCCGGACTTGATCCAGTTGCGGGTAGCTTCGTTGGTCTGGATGCTAACGGCACGCTACTCACTCAGTTCGCGGAAGCAGGTATCGGTGAGTTGGCCGCGCCTGCAGGGAAATCACTGGCGGCAGGTTCAGCGATTGTGTCTGGCCGATCGTCCGCCGGTGGCCTAGATCTGTTTCTCGACAATGGTGGCGGACTTAGTTGGAACGCGGGGATCGACGATGACGCGTCGTCTTATCTTGCCGATGTCAGCGCCAGTGCTTCATTTCAGATCGGCTCAGTGGATTATCTGATAACGGCGTCACAGATCGAAGATGGCGTAACAGTAACAGAGATCAGCAGTACCGGTTCGCTGGCCACGGTTGGATCGCTGGGCGTTGCGGAAGGACTGCCGATCAACACGCCGACGGATATAGCCGTCTTTCAAAGACTGGGCGAAACGTTGGCCGTTATTGGCGCTTCGGGAACCTCATCGATGTCTACGCTTCGAATTGAGGGCTCGGGTGATCTGTGGCTGTCCGATCATGTATTGGATGACTCCGAAACGCGATTTCAGGGCGTTGCCGGCATTGATGCAACGACGGTCGGCAACTTTGCCTTTGTCGCTGCGGGGGGCACCGATGGCGGCGTTTCCCTTTTTACGGTCCTTCCTGGCGGGCGGCTTGTTCATATCGATACCGTTGGTGATGACAGTTCGACGACACTCTATCGCGTTTCCTCCGTGACGATGACACTGACCGCGAGTGCAATAGAATTGTTTGTGGCCTCGGCGCTTGAACCAGGGCTGACGCGTATTTCATTTGATGTGACCGCGCTTGGCGCAGTGCTGGTCGGCGGCGGAGCCAGCCTTTTCGGAACGGCGCTAGATGATCAGTTGATTGGCTCGGATACGGACGACACTCTTGATGGCGGTGCAGGTGATGACATTATTTTTGATGGGCAGGGCGCAGATTCCATGACCGGTGGTTCGGGCGCAGATCTTTTCATATTTGCGCAGGACGGCGTTGCAGACGCTGTTCTGGATTTCGAGCGCGGGGTCGACCGGCTAGATCTATCGGGATTCGATTTTCTCTACGATGTCAGCCAATTGACCATCACACCGACGATCGATGGAGCAACACTCGAGTTTTCGGAGGAGGTTGTGCAGATCACAACTTCCGATGCCGCGCCACTGACGGCAGGCGATCTTACGAACGCAGACATTCTAAATGTGGATCGGCCTCCTGTTCTGACCGTGCATCAAGAAATCATTGGTGGTCACGGGGCCGATACGCTTAGCGGCGGCCCGGGCGACGATACCATCGACGGCGCGGCCGGAAACGACGATTTGTTGGGGCATGCTGGATTGGACGACCTTTACGGCGGCGACGGTCACAATTTTCTGGATGGTGGAAGCGAAAATGACACGATCGACGGTGGCACCGGGTTGGACACCATAGAAGGCGGAAGTGGCGATGACTTTATTGACGGCGGCCATGGCGGCGATTTGATCTATGGTGACGAGATCGTCTGACGCGAACGATTTTCAGGCGATTGCAAAGACATCCAGTAAGACGTTGTCCCAGAGCGCCAGAAGATCACCGTCGGCAAGCAATGTTGCGGCATCAGCGGGTGGCGTCCATGTCGGGAAAAGCGTCGTCAAATCTGCTAGCGAAACATCATCGCCGAACATCAGATCGCCGTCACCGCCACCTTCGATCGTATCGTTGCCAGTACCGCCTTCGACAAAGTCACGTCCCCCGTCGCCCTCCAAATTGTCGCCGCCATCGCCGCCACTGATCGCGTCGTGCCCATCCCCGCCTGAAGCGGTGTCGGCCCCGCCGCCTGCCGACAGGCCATTATCCGCAAAGTTACCGATGATGATGTCATCGCCCCCGCCGGTCTTTCCGTATTCAATTATCGTGCCGCGCGCGATGCCAATATTGCCAGTCAGTCCCGCGACGTCAGAGAATGCCTCTTCGCGAAGATCCAGTAGTTGATCGTTGGAGAAGTCGGCAAAGTCGAATGTATCCGCCCCGTCGGTGTCGAATACCGTAAATGTGACCGGATTCGACAGGCTAAGTGCGCTGTCCAAATAGGTGCCTGTGTTGCCGTTGTTCCCATAATTATCGTTGCCTGTACGAAAGTTCGGAGTCCCATACAGGTCCTGCACCGCAATAATATCAGCCACTTGAGGTGTGATCACATACGCAAAGCTGGCATCAATGTAGGAGTTTTCAACTTGGTCAAAATACGACATGACTGACGCTTGCCAACTGTCGTTGAGATAGTGGTTGTCTATGCCATATGCCGCAATGCCATTGTAGTTTCCGGCGTGGCCAAGACCGAGCGCATGGCCAATCTCGTGCAGATACGTCTGGTAGTAGTATCCGTCGGTTCTACTGGCGCCGCCTGACCAATTTGAATGGATGTTGATGTCAGCGTTTGTGATAAAACCGCCAGAAGTAGAGAACTGAGCATATGCGCCGGAATTCTCGTCATCGAATGTGATGTCGGCAGAACTGAGCCCGCCGCGAACCTCAATACGGTAGTCACCCAGGTAAGCGTCATTATAGGCTCCGGCCTGTATGAAATAGGTTCCAGCGGTCGGCGCCTCGAATGCAATCAAGCTGTCAAATCCGTTGACGTCATCATTTTCGAATATCAAAGCCCCGGCGTCGTTTCGAAGTCGAAGATAGGGATCAACCAAAGCATTGCCATTCCGGTTATCGCCTTCGAGCGAAATTGTGATCCGTTCGTTTACCGCGAGAGTGATCGCAACTCCATCTCGATCGACACTGCCGGACAACGACCCCTCAAAGTCCTCGCCCGTATCCATTGAGTATGCGGTGAAGATTCCAGACGCAGCATCGGACCCTTCGGTGATGACGGCGGAAGGCCCGCCTTGTGACGAAGGAGTTTCGTTGAAATTGATGCCGGTGACGCCGGACCATGCCTGAAGCGCCTGGCGCGCCATTTCTTGCCCAGCCGGGGTCAGTCTGGTCAGATCAATCGTCAGAGTGTCACCGGGACCAACATCAAAAGCGTGTGAGTTCCCACCCCAATATCCGAGCGTAAGCTGACCGGCGATTTCATCCACAGAGAATACCGGCAAGCCGCTAAAAGCCGGATCTGGAGATCCCGGTTCTGTCGTAAGCGGTTGCTCAAACTCAATTATCTCCGCTAATTGCCTCAGGGTTCTTCGATCACAGTTCAATTGATACTCCTCCCGAAAAACCGGTAGAGAAGAAAGGAGTCAATTCGGCGGGAGCAAATCGTCAGCGACGGTACTACCCACCGGATACCGCGATGCAGCCATTTGGCGTCACAAAGTATTGTCATAGTTTACCACTCCGGTTCGTAATTATTCGAACCACGCCCCGGCCAGCCTCTGCCCCGCGCGATAGTGGATTTGTATGGTTGTGCTACTGAAACAATCCTAACGCGGATCGTCGTTTTACGATCAATTTAGCAACAAACTTACAGAGGCGTTATCCGCGCCACCTGCGAAGCGTTTCCCCAGGCTCAAGCTTTGGGGAAAGCTCAACTCGTTGGCCTGTCTCATCTACTGAACCGTCAGTTCGGCTGGCGATGATCCGTGCGGCTTCGCGGCCAATCTCGATCCGGCAGGCGTCCATTGTCGCCAGCTTTCGCGGCAGACCATCCAAAAGTTCCACACCGTTGAACCCTGCCAAACCCAGGACATCCGGAACGTCGATGCCTTGATCAATACAGTAAAGCAGTCCACCTGCACCGATCATATCATTCGAATAATAAAGAAAATCGAGATCCGGCAACCGCTCAAGCATTGTGGCGGTCATCTCGCGGCCTTTTGAAAGCGCAGAGCCGCCTGAATAGAACTCCTGGCCAATCACTTCGATGCGTTCCTTGGCAAGTGCCTCGGTAAACCCTTCGAAACGTTTTCGCGCACGGTGGTCGAGTGGCATTTTCGTGCCCAGAAAGCCGATATTTTGATAGCCGGACTTAACTATGGCCCTTGCCATTTCTCGGCCGGCCCGGCGGTGGCTAATTCCAACCATCGCATCTATTGGTTCGCCATCGACATCCATAATTTCGACAACCGGGACGCCGGCAGATTGAAGCATGGCTCGGCTGGCATCTGTGTGTTCAAGGCCCGCAATAATGACACCGGATGGACGCCAGGAAAGCATTTCGAAAAGTACCTGTTCCTCTTTCTCGGGCAGGTAATTTGTTACCCCGACAACAGGCTGCAGTGGGGTTTCGTCCAGCACTTCGGAAATGCCGGTCATGACTTCTGGAAATACCATATTCGAGAGGCTGGGAATGATCACTGCAACTAGATTTACCCGGCTAGACGCTAACGCGCCCGCAATTTTGTTCGGTACATATCCAAGCGATTTTGCGGCCTTCAGGACTTTTTTGCGGGTGGCGTCAGAGACGTCGCCACGATTGCGAAGAACCCGGCTGACCGTCATTTCACTGACACCAGAGGCTTCGGATACATCGCGAAGTGTCAGTGGACGCCTCGGCGGTATTTCGATTTCGTCGCTCATCGGGATGATCTTCTTGTCAGTCATGGAAATTTGCCGCCGAAGTTGGTCTTGCCAGTATCTGAATATGCGACATGGTTACCGCTAACCGTCGTTGGTGCAAGCGCATCGAATGCACTCTTGCCATAGAGTTGCGAACGCGGGACAAGAACGCGCGGGCCTCGTAGCTCAGAGGATAGAGCAACCGCCTCCTAAGCGGTAGGTCATAGGTTCGACTCCTATCGGGGCCGCCAACACTTCATATTAACCTGATGAATTTATTGAATTATAATAGCATTTCTCAGTTCGGTTCCCCCAATAATTTCCCCACTATGTGCCGGATTTAGCTGGAATTATTCGGATATGCACGAGGCGCGCTTGGGCCCAAGACTCATATTTCGACAGTAATTGAACGTCTGTTAGTCGTGATAAAGTAGCCATTTGACAGAAAGACTCAGGTGTCGGCTTTGAGCCCTGAGCGGACGGTAATTGGGCCTTTGAGTGCTGCCACGCAGCGAACGACTGCTTCGAGCCCAAAGCGGTCGTTTGGTTTACGCAGCTGCGAGACAAGAACGCTCAGAGCGGCGACATTC
>JBPCWO010000077.1:0-8321 GCA_051009475.1 Boseongicola sp. | reverse complement strand
CTTGCAATCGGGCAGGTATTCTTGCCGCGCACTGATTTTGGAGCACAGGAAACTTGCCGAACCATCGTGGAATCTGAAGTTCTGCGGATGGGATATTATATCTATGGCTGGCGGCATGTGCCGGTGAACGTTCATTGTCTGGGTGAAAAGGCTAATGCGACCCGCCCCGAGATTGAACAGATCTTGATATCGAATTCCAAAGGCGTTGATGAGGAAACCTTTGAGCGCGAACTTTATGTAATTCGCCGCCGCATTGAGAAAGCCGCGGCCGCGGCCCAGGTCCAATCTCTTTACCTCTGCTCGCTCAGCTGCCGATCCATCATCTATAAAGGTATGATGTTGGCCGAACAGGTTGCGGAATTTTATCCCGACTTAGCGGACGACCGGTTTGAAAGCGCATTCGCGATCTATCATCAGCGATATTCGACCAACACGTTTCCGCAATGGTGGTTGGCGCAGCCGTTCCGCATGCTGGCGCACAACGGCGAGATCAACACGCTGAAGGGCAACGTGAACTGGATGAAGAGCCACGAGATCCGGATGGCGTCGGGCGCGTTCGGTGACATGGCCGAAGACATCAAGCCGATCATCGCAAATGGCTCAAGCGATTCAGCCGCTTTGGATTCTGTATTCGAAGTTTTGGTGCGGGCCGGGCGGAACGCCCCAATGGCCAAGACTATGCTGGTGCCGGAAAGCTGGTCTAAGCAGGCTGTCGAACTGCCGCAATCCTGGCGCGACATGTATTCATACTGCAACGCGGTGATGGAGCCTTGGGACGGTCCCGCAGCATTGGCGATGACCGATGGCCGCTGGGTCTGCGCAGGGCTTGACCGGAACGGACTGCGACCGATGCGCTATATTGTAACAAACGATGGGTTGTTGATCGCGGGTTCCGAGACCGGGATGGTTTCTGTCGACGAGGCGACTGTGATCGAGAAGGGCGCGTTAGGCCCCGGTCAAATCATAGCCGTAGACATGGTCGAAGGCGAGCTGTTCCACGATAAGAAAATCAAGGATGCGTTGGCAGCCTCGCGACCATTTGGCGATTGGGTCGGCAGGATCGTTGAACTGGACGACGAACTCGGATCGGTTGTCGAAGCTTCTTTGTTCTCTGGCGCCGAACTGCGCCGTCGCCAAATTGCTGCCGGTTATACCATTGAAGAACTTGAGCAAATTCTCGCTCCGATGGCTGAAGACGGCAAAGAGCTGATCGCCTCAATGGGCGACGATACCCCGTCTGCGGTTTTATCAGAATCCTATAGACCGCTTTCCCATTTCTTCCGACAGAACTTTAGCCAGGTTACGAATCCGCCGATCGACTCGCTTCGTGAGTACCGAGTGATGAGCCTGAAAACACGTTTCGGGAATTTGAAGAACGTGCTTGATCAGGACAGCAGCCAGACAGAGATCATTGTCCTGGACAGCCCTTTTGTCGGGAACGCGCAATTTGATCATCTGAAACATGTATTCGACGCTGATATGGCCGAAATAGACTGTACGTTTCCGGTGAATGGAGAAGCGGGTAGTTTGTCGGCCGCAGTGAAACGCATTCGCGCAGAAGCCGAAGACGCAGTTCGATCGGGCGCTGGGCATCTGGTATTGACCGATCAGCACTCGAACACGGAAAACATCGCCATGCCGATGATACTGGCCACAAGTGCTGTGCATTCCTGGCTAACGCGAAAGGGTCTTCGCACGTTCTGTTCGCTTAACGTCCGCGCGGCGGAGTGCATTGATCCACACTATTTTGCGGTGCTTGTCGGGTGCGGCGCAACAACGGTGAATGCGTATCTGGCGGAAGACAGTATTGCCGATCGTATCGACAGGAATCTGATTGATGGATCATTGACCGAGGCCGTCGCGCGCTATCGCGCCGCGATTGACGCCGGGCTTTTGAAGATCATGTCCAAGATGGGAATTAGCGTCGTTTCTTCCTATCGTGGCGGACTGAATTTCGAAGCTGTTGGATTGAGCCGGGCAATGGTCGCCGAATACTTCCCCGGGATGCAGTCACGCATTTCCGGGATTGGTATTCCGGGCTTGCAGAAAATGGCCGAGCAGGCCCACGCAAAGGGTTTTCTGGGCGACAGCATCTTGCCAATCGGCGGATTCTACAAAGCGCGTCGATCAGGCGAAACGCACGCCTGGGAAGCGCAGTCTATGCATATTTTGCAAGCTGCCTGCCAAAAGGCTTCGTATGCACTGTGGCAGCAGTATTCCACCAAAATGCGGGCAAATCCGCCGATTCATTTGCGCGATCTGCTGGATATCAAGCCGCTTGGGCCTGAATTGCCCATCGAAGAAGTCGAATCCATTACCTCGATCCGAAAAAGGTTTGTGACACCGGGAATGTCATTGGGGGCGCTGAGCCCTGAGGCGCACAAGACATTGAACGTTGCGATGAACCGGATCGGCGCAAAGTCCGATTCCGGCGAAGGCGGCGAGGATCCGGCACATTTTACGCCGGAGCCAAATGGCGACAACCCATCTGCAAAGATCAAGCAGGTTGCTTCCGGGCGTTTTGGTGTGACGGCTGAATACCTAAACCAGTGCGAGGAACTTGAGATCAAGGTCGCCCAGGGTGCCAAGCCTGGCGAGGGCGGCCAACTGCCTGGGATGAAAGTGACCGAGCTGATTGCCCGACTGCGGCATTCAACGCCAGGCGTGACACTTATTTCACCGCCGCCGCATCACGATATCTATTCGATCGAAGACCTGGCACAGCTGATCTACGACCTGAAACAGATCAACCCGCGCGCCAAAGTGACAGTAAAACTGGTCGCAGCATCAGGCGTTGGGACGATTGCCGCCGGTGTTGCGAAAGCAAAAGCCGACGTGATCCTGATCTCAGGGCACAATGGCGGCACCGGTGCCAGTCCAGCGACCTCGATCAAATACGCAGGTCTACCGTGGGAAATGGGCCTGACTGAAGCGCATCAGGTGCTTTCCATGAATAATTTGCGCGACAGGATCACGCTGCGGACCGACGGCGGGCTGCGAACCGGTCGCGATATCGTCATGGCCGCAATGATGGGCGCCGAAGAGTATGGCATCGGCACCGCTGCGTTGATTTCGATGGGCTGTATTATGGTGCGTCAGTGCCAGTCGAACACGTGTCCGGTTGGCGTTTGTACCCAGGATGAACGCCTTCGAGAAAAGTTCACTGGCAGCGCCGACAAAGTCGTCAATCTAATCACTTTCTATGCGCAGGAAGTTCGCGAGATTCTCGCTAAGATCGGCGCCCGGTCGCTGGACGAGGTGATAGGTCGCGCGGATCTTTTAAGTCAGGTCAGCCGTGGCGCCGCGCATCTGGACGATCTTGATCTGAACCCGCTTTTGATCACGATCGATGGCGCGGATCAAATCGTCTACAATCGCAACCGTGACAGGACACCGGTTGACGGCACGTTGGACGACGACATCGTTAAAGACGCGGCACGATTCCTGAACGACGGCGAGAAAATGCAACTTTCCTATGCCGTCAGGAATACACACCGGACCATTGGCGCCCGAACGTCCAGCCATATCGTTCGAAAATTTGGAATGGGCAACAAACTACAGCCTGACCATCTGAGTGTGAAGCTTCAGGGTAGCGCGGGCCAGTCGCTGGGCGCTTTCGCAGCACCCGGATTGCGGCTGGAAGTATCGGGCGACGCAAACGACTACGTTGGTAAGGGATTGTCAGGCGGCACAATCGTTGTTCGACCTCCAATGGCGTCACCCCTGAAGGCAGCCGACAATGTCATAATCGGCAACACAGTTCTTTATGGTGCGACTGATGGGTATTTGTTCGCCGCTGGGCGGGCCGGCGAGCGATTTGCAGTGCGCAATTCTGGTGCAACAGTTGTCGTTGAAGGCTGTGGGTCGAACGGGTGCGAATACATGACCGGCGGCACTGCGGTTATCCTAGGCGAGGTTGGTCCTAATTTCGGTGCTGGCATGACGGGCGGGATGGCCTACCTATATGATCCTGAGGGGGCGTCTGCCGGGCTGATCAACATGGAAACACTGGTCGTCGGGCCGGTGAGCGTCGGGCACTATATGGGGCAGCTTGAATGCCTTCTTGAGCGCCATCTTGAAGAAACGGGAAGTCAAAAGACCGCCACGATTTTGCAGCATTGGAGCGAGGAAAAGCAAAACTTCATCCAAGTTTGCCCGATCGAGATGCTGAATAAACTGGAAGTTCCGCTTGAGGGACTTGAGATGGCGGTTCCCGCCGAATAACGACTGGGAACGATGAATCGTCCCCGCGTCATATTCGCCTACCGCGAAGGGCACCGAAATTCGGGCGCGAAGATAATGCGTGTCGACCAGCTGTCAGCGATGGCGCGTTCGCATCTGGGAAGACGTTGGGAGTTTGAAACGCTGGCGCTACCAAGACCAAGGCAGCGAAAACGCCAACGCGATATGACTGAGGTTATCCGCGGTGCAGTCGTGATTTTTCTCAAACGCGCGTTCGACGTTATTGATCTGGATATACAGTGGGAGTGGCGTGATGCTGCTCGTGCGCTGGCAGTCGATTATGTCGATGCCGAGACTTCGCCCTGGCCGAAGATTCCGATCGACGTGCACATTGCTGCATCAGGCGCGCTGCAAAAACATTTGCTGGCGAGGCTCGTCGAGCACCCCGAGCTGGCGAGAAGCGCCGAAACTTGCGCGATGCGGCTCGACCACCATGCAGACCCCTCGCTTGACGGATTCTGGCCCAATCAACCTCACGACAGTTTGCGGCTTTTCTATTTTGGACGGTCAAAGAACCGAACCCTGCCAAGATCATTGGCAAGCAGAGTCGTTCATCCCGACTACTCCGGCCTTGGCATTGATGACCAACATCGAAGTGTGCTGGCCGCAGCTAATATGCACTATGCCGTTAGGGAAATGTCGCCGCCTGACAAACGTCGCTCATTCAAGCCATTTACCAAGGGTTTTACTGCGGCCTCTTGCGGTGCGCATATCCTGGTCAACCGACAGGTCGACGACGCCGAGACATACCTCGGATCGGACTATCCGTTTTTGATCGAGGACTGTTCCAAAGATGCAATCGCAGATGGAATGGACCTTGCGCAATCAATGGTTGGCACGCCGAAGTGGAAGGACACTCTATCCGTAATGGAAGACATTCGCGCAAGTGTGGAGCCTCGGAATATCATGACACAGCTTGAAGCCGTTTTGATAAACGCGACGAGCTAAGCATTTTCGGAGGCGGTACAAAGAAACGGCGACGCAATGCGCCGCCGCGTCTGTTTAGCAGCATCGTACGTCAGGCAGCACGGGCGATAAGAACCTCGTCGACTTGCTTTTGCGCCGCCATTTCATCCGATCCGCTAACCGCAGCAACTTCACGGGTCAGACGCTCGAGCGCGGCTTCGTAAAGCTGACGTTCTGAATAGCTTTGTTCGCGCTGATCGTCTGCGCGATGAAGATCGCGTACGACTTCCGCAATCGCGATCAGATCGCCAGAATTGATCTTTTGTTCGTATTCCTGAGCCCGACGCGACCACATCGCTTTCTTGACGCGCGCCTTACCCCGAAGAGTTGTCATAGCCTTGGTTATGACATCGGGAGAGCTGAGTGTGCGCATTCCGACATCAGCGGCTTTGTTTGTTGGAACGCGAAGTGTCATCTTGTCTTTTTCAAACGAGATCACAAAAAGTTCCAACGTAAGTCCGGCGATTTCCTGTTCTTCGATCGAGACGATCTGGCCCACGCCATGCGCAGGGTAAACGACAAAATCGTTCGGACGAAATTCCATTTTCTTGGTTTTGGTCATGCAGACGTTTTCCTTCTCAACCCCAATCATCAGGCGACAAAAGCACGGCGGGAACACAAAGATATTCCCGTCGTTATATTGCCCTGTCGCTGACGCCTACTGTCAGTTGCGCCTTACTGCGCAGCCCGTCCAGACGTTCTGGTAGAAGAATATAGCAGAAAAATGGCCAAATTCCAAGATACATGCCCGGATTGCAATGTTCCGTTGGGTCACTTTGAGAAATAACCCAATCTGCCCTTCCGGAACTTGAACTTTCAGTTGAAGCCCACTAACCGCCTTCGCCGGGAGATTTGGAGAACAGATCCATCTTGCCCGCCTTGCCGTCCATTTCGTCAGCGTCGGGCAGTGGTTCCTTCTTGGATATAATTACCGGCCAAGCTTCGGAGTATGTTCGATTGAACTCCACCCAGTTCTCCATGTCCGGTTCGGTATCTGGCCGAATAGCATCGGCAGGGCATTCGGGCTCGCACACGCCGCAGTCGATACATTCGTCCGGATGGATCACCAGCATGTTTTCGCCCTCATAAAAACAGTCAACTGGGCAAACTTCGACGCAGTCGGTGTATTTGCAAGCGATGCAATTGTCCGTAACGACGTAGGTCATTTGGTAATCTTTCGCATTCAGGGTGACGTCGCTGCGTAGCCCAGTGGGCGCAGTCAATCAAGCGCGCCCGGGTCCAAAAGGGCGTGCATTCCGGCGATCCTTCTTACCGGGACGCCCTTTTCCTTCGAACTTGGGGTTGCTTAGAGCCGGATCCTCGATTGGAGTCAGGTCGGTGTATAGTGTTTGCGCTTCGCTTGCTGGTCCACGACGGTTTGCAAGCGCCTCGATTCGGATAACGCGAATTCGTCGCGCCTGCGGGAATGTCAGCGCTGATCCGGGCCGAATCGCATAGCTTGCCTTCGAAATCCGGCTACCATCAACGCGGACATGCCCGGCCACGACGAGCTTTGTCGCGAGGCCGCGTGTCTTGAAGAACCGAGCGTGCCATAGCCACTGATCAATGCGTTGTGTTTGCGGTTGGTCGCTCAGGAGCCTTTGTCCCTTAGCCCCATCAGCGCCTGCGCAAATGGATTGTCTGGATCGATCTGATCTTTCTTTGGCGGCCGAGCCTGGTATCTCTTTGGTTTGCCCCCTGCGTCGCCTTTTGGGCGCGGTTTGGCTTTGGGACGCCCTTTGCCCTGCGGCTTTCCGGGTTGACGCTGTTGTTCACGGCCGCGGTTTCCCGCCCAGGTGAACGTAAAAAACGTCTCTGTGGTTGGGCCTTCGTCCTCGTCAACTCTGTTCGCTTCGGGTGCATCTGCTGGGGTCGCGTCGTCGCTCGGAAGCTGCTCTGCTTCCACGTCGGTATCTGCGGTCGCCACGGCCTCTGTCACCTGAATCTCGGTTTCAACGGTCGCGTCTGGCTCTCCGTCGACTTTGGGCTTCGATTCCGGCCGTACTTTTTCGCGTTCGCCACGCTCGGCGCGATATCCAAGACCGTCCATCAAAGCGGCAAATTGTTCGAGCGTCATACCGGTAATCGACAACATATCGGCTTTGGCCTCGAAGCCGCCACGGCTGTCTTCTTTTCGAAGCATGTCTGCCAGACGTTCGAGCATATCAATTCGAATTGCACGATCGCCGGCAGGTTTGTAACCAGACATCAGCGTTGCTTCAGCGTTGGCATCTGATTGGACGGGGACAGTCACCAGACCCGGCGGCGGGCTTTCCGGAAATTCTTCCAGGCCTTTTGTCAGTGACCAAATCACCAAACGAAGACGCGTCGGGGCAGGCTTCAGTAACATTGGCATAAAAATCGTAAACTGGCCAAAACGGACGCCATGCTTACGCAGTGAGCCGCGCGTTTCCTGATCTAGCGCCTTTACCTCATCTGCGACCTTGCGACGATCGATGATCCCAATGTTTTCAATCATGCGAAAACCAAAACCGCGCGCTGGTCCGGATAGTTCGTCGTCGCGTTGGATATTAAACAGCGGCTCAAATAGTGTAGCCACCCGCCGGTCAATGAAGTGCTGCAGCCGGCGCTGCACTTTTTCGGCAACTTCGGCGCCGGCTTCTTCGTCCACAAATGCACCGACTTTCGGTTTTAGCGGGTCATCACCGGCCGTTAGCTTGCCGACCGCATGTTCGCCCCACATAAGACCACCCTGTTCGGTGAAATCCATTTCTGTATCCGGTGCGTTGTAGAAACGATCAGCACGAAGGTGGAATTCGGGCTGAAGGGATTGGGCTGCAGCGGCACGAATGGTTTTGGCCTCGTCCCCGGTCGCAGCCGCGTCCTGATGAAACCGGAAAGCTTCCAGACGACCAACAAACTGACCCTCGACGGTTACCTCGCCCTTTTCGTTAACTTCGGCCACCAGGCCCTCCTTCTGTTTCAATCGGCGCAGCAAAACGGATGTACGCCGATCGACGAATCTTTTTGTGAGCGCGTCATGAAGCGCGTCCGACAGGCGGTCTTCTATCGCGCGCGTGACCTCGCGCCAATGGGATTCGTCCACACACCAGCCCTTGCGCTGCGCTACATAGGTCCATGTGCGGATATAC
>JBPCWO010000076.1:0-2520 GCA_051009475.1 Boseongicola sp. | reverse complement strand
CCGTAACAGGGTAGTCCCGCTTGTACGTCACCTCTGCATCGCAGCCGAGGGCACTGGCGGTCGCTTCGACGGTCTGCACCACACGTGCTTCGACGATGTCCTGGATTTCCGTCGAGAACGTGCGCGCCGTGCCGACCATCTTGACATTGTCAGGAATGACGTTGCCGGCATCACCGCCGCGGATGCGGCCAATGGTGATGACAGCGGACTCCAGCGGGTCGACATTGCGTGCCGCAATCGATTGCAGCGCGACAATGATGTGGGAAGCGGCGACGATCGGGTCACGGCCCAGATGGGGATATGCCGCGTGCGTCCCGGTTCCAGTGACCGTTATGTAAATGCGGTCGGCCGCAGCGAGGAGCGGGCCCGGGCGTATCGCGAACGCGCCAGGCGCCATGCCGGGTTTGTTGTGCATGCCGTAAACTTGCTGGACGCCAAATCGATCGAGCATGCCCTCGTTGACCATCTCGCGGCCGCCGCCGAGGCCTTCTTCTGCAGGCTGGAAAATGAGCACGGCCGTACCATCGAAGTTGCGCGTCTCCGCCAGATATTTCGCGGCACCGAGTAGCATCGTGGTATGGCCATCATGACCGCAGGCATGCATAACGCCTTCATTGGTCGATGCATACGCTAGGCCGGTTGCTTCATGGATTGGCAGAGCATCCATATCACATCTGAGACCGATAACCTTGTTCGATTCATCCGTGCGCCCTTTGATGACGGCGACAACGCCGGTGCGCCCGATCCCGGTCGCGACTTCGTCGCAGCCAAACGCTGCCAGGTGCTCGGCAACGTATTTGGCAGTGCGGTGTTCCTCGAAGCCGAGTTCGGGATGGGCATGTATGTCGCGGCGCCATTCGGTGAGCTGATCGTGCATGGCGGCAATAGAATTGATAATAGGCATTGTCTATCCTGTACTCGGTTTGCGCTTCGTGACAGAAGATGTTGAGTTTGCCTTAAGGTCAAGCCAATGGCTTCTGCATTCAGATCGCGAGTGCGTTCGGCATACGGCTCTGCCGCGAAAGGTCGGGCGGCCAGCAGCCGATTCGAGCAGAACTGCTGGCCGACGGCAAACCGGATTTAGCGCCATGGATGACGCCATGAATCAGCTTCAGTTCGACACGCAACCGCATCTTACCGGGCCCAATCTGATTTTGTCGCCGTTACGCGAAGAGGATTACGACGGGCTACACAGAGCGGCAGGTGATCCGTTTATTTGGGCCGGTCATCCCGCCAAGGACCGGCATCGGGACGAAGTTTTTCGTCCTTATTTTGGTTCTCTGCTTCACAGTGGTGCGACGCTTGCGATCCGAGATAGGGCAAGCGGCGCCATCATTGGTTGTTCGCGCTACTACGTGGCGCCCGGCGTCGAGGATGATATTTCGATCGGCTTTACGTTTCTGCGCCGTGACCACTGGGGCGGAGCAACCAATCGTGAACTGAAAACGCTGATGTTCGATCATGCATTCAATACGTTCGAAACCGTGTGGTTCCATATCGGCCCTGACAACGTTCGCTCACAGCAGGCGACCCAAAAGCTTGGCGCGGAGTTCAGCCACGAAGAGGTGCTGGATCTCAGCAATGGAAAGAACAATGTGTACTGCTATCGTTTGGAGCGCTCGGTATGGCAGCGGCGTCCGACTGCGAGTCCAAATTGACGCGCCGGCTGGCCTATTGGCTTGTCAGGCTGTAACAGACTGCAGGAATGCAAATCAGAGAAAAAAGAACCGTAACATCTAACTCAGGCCCAACCCATGAACGACGACAATCGCACAAAATCCGTCAATAAAGTCGTGCTTGCCTATTCGGGCGGGCTGGACACTTCGATCATTCTGAAATGGTTGCAGGAAGCGTATGGGGCCGAGGTCGTCACCTTTACGGCTGATCTTGGTCAAGGCGAAGAGCTCGGGCCGGCTCGTGACAAAGCATTAATGCTCGGCATCAAACCGGAGAACATTTTCGTTGAGGACCTGCGCGAGGAGTTTGTGCGTGATTACGTGTTCCCAATGTTCCGCGCCAACACGGTTTACGAAGGCGTCTATTTGCTTGGCACCTCGATCGCTCGGCCGCTGATCTCGAAAAAGCAGATCGAAATTGCGCGCAAGGTCGGCGCTGACGCGGTCTGTCATGGGGCGACAGGCAAGGGCAACGACCAGGTCCGCTTTGAGCTTGGCTATTATGCGCTCGAGCCGGGTATCAAAATAATTGCTCCGTGGCGGGAATGGGAGTTATCCGGTCGTGAGGCGCTCCTGGAATTTGCCCGCATGCACCAGATTCCGATTGCCAAGGACAAAGAGGGTGAGGCGCCGTTCTCGGTCGATGCCAATCTGCTTCACTCCTCAAGTGAGGGCAAGGTGCTGGAAGACCCCGCGGTGGAACCGCCCAACGTGGTGTACCAGCGCACGATCAGCCCGGAGGAGGCACCGGACAAAGCAACGATCATTGAGATTGGGTTCGAAGCCGGTGATGCTGTTAGTATTGATGGCCAGGCAATGAGCCCGGCGACTCTTCTGGCTGCGT
>JBPCWO010000075.1:0-6091 GCA_051009475.1 Boseongicola sp. | reverse complement strand
CCCCAAGATAGCGCCGGTCATTCTGCCAGCCGTAGCCTCCAAACACACCTATGACGCCACCATCGAAATCAGAATCAAAAACTGGTGTGCCGGCAATGGCGAAATCGGAGCCCGCAGTGGCAAATCCGACTTGCGCGCCGAAATAGCTGCCATCAAATCTATCGATCGAGTTCTGGTCTTCGGCGAGCGCGGCTGCGCCAGAAAACACAAACGCAAGCAGAATGGTGAAGATGCTGATTAGTCTTTTGAGCATTCTATTCCCCTAGTGCAGTTTGTGTTCGCAAGACATTCACCAGCGCCACAACCATTTGCAGTGGTCAGCAAAATTCGGGACTTCAATGTGCCCCCCGTTTAGCCGGACGATTTGGGAATCTCCCGAAATCATGCCCATCCAACAGAAGTCTCAGATGCTCAAAATCGGCGGCAAATGCGCGTGCAGCAGAGTCAGTTCATCCGAGCATATCTAATTTTAAAGACAGTCCCCATTTGCCTTCCACCGCAAGATAGTGCTGGCGATAAATGCAAAGATCAAGCGAATTGTCACCCTACGCAGCCGGTCCCGAAGTTGATTGGCAAAGTTCATAACCCGCAAAAATCTCTGTGGCCGGAGCTCCCTTTGCCGAAGGTATTTTGGCTTGTCGTTGGATCGGGATTAATGTCATCTTCTGCAGACCATTTGAATCGGAAACATCCGTCCGACTATCTTATTAGTCCAAAACCACGAGGTAGCCGTGAGTGATAATGTCCATGATCAGGGATCGTCTCATTTGCCGCCGTTCATAACGGCGCCAAATGAAACCGATGTGCTGTTTGTCGGTGTCGTTGTCTTCGTTATCTTACTGGTGCTGCTACTGGGCGTTCTGTATCTGAAATTGCATTCCATTCCTGAACAAATGGCGCATAGCTCGAACCACACGCAGTTTCAGTTGGTGGCGGTTCTAGCTTTGTTGGCGCTGTTCACACACAACAATATTTTCTGGATTGCGGCATTGCTGTTGGCAACAATTCAACTGCCGAATTACGAGGGCCTGTTGGCGTCAATATCCAAATCGTTGAGAGAGATTTCAGACAAGGTTCAATCTCCCGAAATCGGCGACACCCATCTGGCCGAGCTATCTAGTGACGAACAGCTCGCTGTCGAGCCTCAGTCGGCTTCGACAGACAAATCTGCGGAAGAGAATTGAGCAATGCTTGAAGTTCTATTATGTTCGCTTGTCTCGATTTTCCCGGACTATCTTATCCGCCGGTATTTGCAGGGAAAACGATTTGGCCATGAGCTGACATTGTTCTCAGTATGGTACGAGCTTCGTTACGGTATCACGATCTGCGCAATACTGACAGTTTCGCTGATTACTGTTGTTTTCTATTACCACCCGTCAACGACAAATGTTTCCTCATTTTTTAGAACTGTTACGATCCTTTCTGAAGGTTCCGGACGAGTCGAAGAAGTGTTTGTGGCCAACAATCAAAAGGTGAAAGCGGGCGACCCGCTTTTCTCACTGGAGGCTTCCAGCCAGCGGGCTGCTGTAGAAACAGCCAAGCTGCGCGTAGAGGAAGTCGATGCCAAATTTCTTTTGTCAGCAGCGGAAGTACGGGCTGCCGAAGGCAGTGTCGAAAACGCCATGGGTGCATTGTCAGAAGCGGTGGAGGAGTTGAAAGTCCGGCAGGAATTGCAAGCGCGAGGCTCAACGGCAGTCAGCGATCGCGACGTTGAAACGCTGCAAAACGCGGTAACGTCTTCTCAAGGTGTTCTGAACGCCGCAATAGCGAATAAGCAGGCGGTGGAAGCCAATCTGAATGAGTTACTTCCTGCACAAAAATCCACCGCTGAAGCGATGCTGAGGCAGGCAAATGCTGATCTTGATAAAATGGTTGTTCATGCAAGCGTAGACGGTGACATAGAACAGTTTTCGCTTCAGCCAGGTGACATTGTTAGTCCGTTGCTGCGTCCCGGCGGTGTGCTCGTACCAGCTGATGTGGGCCATGGTCGATTTCAGGCCGGTTTCCACCAAATTGCTACTCAAGTCATCAAGCCCGGCATGATCAGTGAAATCGCCTGTTTGTCGCTGCCATTCACTATTGTCCCGATGAAAGTCGTGACAGTTACAAACTACATTCCGGCGGGTCAATTTCGACCGTCGGACCAACTTCTAGACCTGCAAGATAGGGCGCGCCCGGGAACAATGACGGTCTACATGGAGCCATTATACGAAGGCAGTGCAGATCGAATTTCCCGCGGCAGCAAATGCATTGCTAATATATACACAAATAACCACGACAGATTTGAGAATGAAGATCTCGGTACGTTTGAATGGCTATTCTTACATATGGTCGACACGGTGGGCATCGTAGAAGCGTTCCTACTTAGAGTTAAGGTTTTGCTGATGCCGGTTCAGAATCTGGTTCTGACGGGACACTGAACCCAACAGAAAACTTATCGAAAATCATGAAATTGCCGTGCGAGTGCCGCGCGGTTTAGTGATTTTACTTGTTCTGGACCCAGGCTTACAATCACCGAGAAATAACTAGATGCAAAATAACCGAGGTTAAATATGTTCAGATCCGTCTTGGTCGCGCTGATGTTAACGGTCGTCGGTGGGTCGGCTTCTGCCGATCCAAATCCTCAGCTTGTAAACAGCGTTGAAACCGGTTTAGCGCAGTATGGTTTGCACGCCGACGTATCCCAATTCGCCACCTCAACGGTGGCACGTTTGCACCTGACGCTATCGTCGCCGGAGGATTACTACGACACCCGCGATGAGCTTAGGTTTATTCTGCGGAACGCGAAATACAAAGACGACGCCGTGCCACCCAAAACCTAAGAAGCTAGAAGCTGACCGGACTGAGTTTGCCAGGCAAGCGGCCCGCTAACTGAATTAGACACCGTAGGAATTATTATGTTTCAAAGTATTTCCGGGCCTGACCTGAAAACGCTGGCTGTCGCTGGCTGTCTGATTTGTGCCCTGGCAGGGCCTTCAATGGCTGGGCTGAGCAAGATTTTTCGCGATAGCGACCTCGAACCGGGCGATGTTGAACTTGCGTCCGGCGCGGCAGAGAGCCTCTATACCAAAAAGGGTGTTGTGGCCGATGAAAAAGTGCGGTGGTCAAGTGCAACAAGCGGCGCTTTTGGTGTCGTAATCGTTTTGAATGTTGATCGGGCTGAGAACTGTGTGTCGTTTCGACATTTGATTGAAGCCGCATCGGGCAAACGTTCGCGTCTGGACGTGCGTCGATGCCAAAACACCAACGGTGACTGGGTCCTAAGTACTGAGTAGTTAACTTGAATACACTTCCGATGAACCGACACCGAGCGCTCCACAATCAGCGCTCAGTTGCAGATCAGCTATCTTAACGATGGCGAAATATCTGCGTGCTTTGCCATTTCATTTGCAAAACTCGAAAATGAACAATTATGCCCGAGCCAGAGCTTCCACTATGTGTTGGTCGAGCCAATTGTGTACAGGAGAATCAGACCTTGATTTACCAAATGTTCGATAGATCTGACGACGCGCGCGTTTTTTCACGCGGGCTCGTACGTGAAGGCCTTTTTCGGAATGTAGTTGGAGGAGTTGTCATCGTGGCGCTAACGACGACTTCGGCGTTTGCAGTCCCCGCGGTGACATCGGCCAATGTGAATTTTCGCCAAGGACCGGGGACGTCTTATCCTACTTTAGGGACGCTTTCAGAAGGTTCGTCCGTTGAAATATTGGAGTGCACCGACTCTGGAAGTTGGTGCGCGATCGAGGAAGAGGGCCAAAACGGGTTTGTAAGCGGACGCTATCTATCGGAAGTTCCCGGAGAGGATCAACCGGGGTGGCCGCGTGCATTTAAGGTCGGGCACGAGGGCAGTTTCATTGTGTTACATGAGCCTCAGTTCAGTGAGTGGACGGATTTTCGCTCGCTTGATGGGGTTGTGGCGGCTGAGTTTCATGCTGACGAGGAAGCGAGTCCAATTTTTGGTGTAATTGGTCTGCGGGCAAGCACAGTCCGCGATAGTGCCAAAGAGATAATCATCCTTTCCGACATTTCGTTGACTCAGGTCGATTTTGGCGCGTTGGACCGTGAGCAGGTGTCCAAATTGTCCCTGGAATTGGGCGGCATCTTACCCACCGCACCGATTGAAGTTCGCGAAGAACGGATCGTCGCTGGTCTGGCTAGTTTCGAGCAGATATCTGACGTTGAAGGGATCAGGGCCGACCCACCCGTCATCCTGTATTCAATATCGCCAGCAAAACTTGTTCAGACAGACGGTCCTGCGATTTTTGCGTCGGTATCCGGTGCAGATGGCCTGGAGTTCGTCGTGAACACCAATTGGGATATGTTTAAGGCTGATGATGCTCTGTGGCTGCGCGACGAAAATTCCTGGCTTACCGCACCTGATATTTCAAGCGAATGGATCGAAACCACTGAATTGCCCGAGGTATTTTCATTGCTTCCTGATGACGGCAATTGGAAAGACGCCCGCGAAGCGATCCCGCCCATTGCATACGATGACGGTGCACCGGGAATATTTGTAAGCGAAGAACCGGCCGAACTTGTTCTCTTTGATGGACCTCCAGTGTACGAGGATGTCCCGGGAGGCGATCTGGAGTGGGCTTCGAACACGGAATCCGATCTGTTCCGTTTGAAAAGCACTGGCGTGTGGTACTATCTTGTGTCCGGTCGTTGGTTCAGCACTTCGGAGCCTGATGGACCCTGGACTTTTGCGACGCCAGATTTGCCGCCGGACTTTCAATTCATTCCGGACGACCAACCCTATTATTCGGTCCGCGCCTCTGTTCCTGGAACCTCCGAAGCCAACGAGGCCAGGTTACGCGCGTCTATCCCGGAGGTCGCGATCATCAATGTCAATTCAGTCAAGGCTCCGGAGATTGCGTACGACGGCGATCCGGTGTTTGAGCCGATTGAGGGTACTGATCTCACTTATGCCGCTAACACCGGAGACCCGGTGATAGAGGTGAGTGGCCGATACTTCGTTGTTATCGACGGTATCTGGTTCGTATCAGATAGCCCTGAAGGCCCCTGGTCCGTGGCAACCGATGTTCCCGATGCAATTTATGACATTCCGCCGTCATCGCCAGTTCACAACGTAACGTATGTCCAAGTCTATGACAGCGACGACGACGGCAATGTGAACGTCGGCTATACCGCTGGCTACTTGTTTGGCTTCATGGCCTGGGGCGTCTTTGTCTACGGCAGTGGTTGGTATTATCCTCCCTACTGGCATCACCACCACCATCATCCTATCTACTACCCGCGCCACGTCAGTTATGGGTCGGCGGCCTATTACAATCCGGCCAATGGTGCCTATGGCCGCTATGGTTATGCCTATGGCCCCTATCGCGGCATTCAAGCGCAAACGGCGTGGAATCCTGCAACCGGTACCTACGCAAGAGCGGGTCGTTATGTGGGGCCAAGCGGGACCACAGGGTTCGTCAGAGCAAGCAACCCGCGAACAGGAACCAGGGCTGTCGCCCGCGGCGGCTCCGATGTTTACGGTCGCTGGGGTGAGGCATCTGTCCGCCGTGGTGCAGACTATCTGAATGTGAGCGCCCGCGAAGGAACAGCAGGGCGCGGCGGCGTCAAATGGGACAGCTCTCGTGGTGAAGGCGGAGTTGTCTATGACAGGCGGGGCAATGTTTATGCAGGCCGTGACGGCAATGTATACCGCAGGTCTGACGGTGAATGGCAGCGCTGGAACGACGGTGGCTGGGATGCGGCTCCGCGACCTGATCGTGGCGTAGTTCGCACAACGCGACCCGAGACGGCAAACCGGCAAACCGGAACACTCCGTAACAATTCGAACTTCACACCGACGCGGACTAACCGGACGCCGTCCGTTGGGACGACCCCGCGCGTTACCTCCAATCCTCGGAAATCAACTCCGGTGCGACGGGCACCAGTTACGAATGTTCCGAACCATGTGAACCGCGACATGCGAAATCGTTCGATTTCAAATCAAAGGTCAATTTCCAATAGCGTCAATCGATCGAGCGTTAATCGGTCGAGCGTCAATCGGTCGCGCGGGTCTTCCATTTCACGCTCATCCAGATCGAGCCGTCAAAGACGTCGATAGCAATTAGGGCCGGAT
>JBPCWO010000074.1:0-3014 GCA_051009475.1 Boseongicola sp. | reverse complement strand
GACTCAGTCTACATTGCCTCGAACATCACATTTGAAAACCTTGCACCATTGTCAACGTATCTTGGCAAACCGGGTAATCCCAAACTGGGCGGCTTACCATGGGATGAATACTGCCGGCGACAGGATTTGCACCGAATGGCGGAAGTTGCGGCGATGCACGACACGTCGCATTTTGCCGCGCGGGCGAAAGATATCTACGGATACGAAAATTTCGTTTGCGACAGTTCCGGATCCATTTGTGAAGTTGTTGACCCGGACGACCCAGAAGACCCGGTTATGTCCGCGTTATCCAAAGTCCTTTTGCCTGTATGGATCAAGGGTTCTGAGGACCATACAAAGCAATTGATCCGGCGCTTTGACCGCGCTCCTAAGCCAATGTGCTATCAGCCTGATTTTCTGCAACGCACATGGCAGGAATTTCAGTCTGAAACTGGCACGACCGAGGCCGATATTGACCCGGATGAATTCGTCCGCTGGGCCTATGCCCGCGCGCTGGCTCATCGACAGCCGCGATACATGGCCATGGCCGAGCGTTGGGGCACTACGCTTGCCGCTGACGATGTTGCGCGCGTGAAAAGCGAGGGCGATATGATTGAACTGATTGGCCGTGCCCTTGAGGCGCGCGGCTGAAACCACTATTGCGGGCGTTCAGTCAAGGACAATTCAGAAATGCCGATCAAGCTGCCTTCAAACCTTCCCGCTTTCGACGTGCTGACGGGCGAAGGTGTGATGGTCATGCCAGAAGACGCGGCAGCGCATCAGGACATCCGGCCGTTGAAAATCGGGCTTCTGAACCTGATGCCAAAGAAAATTCAGACCGAGAACCAGTTTGCGCGACTGATCGGTGCGACACCTTTGCAAATCGATCTGCAACTGATCCGGATGTCCGAGCATCAGACCAGGAACACTGCATCTGAGCACATGGCGGAATTCTATCGCCCGTTTCAGGACGTGAAGAATGAGAAATTCGACGGGCTGATCATCACAGGCGCGCCAATCGAACATCTGCCCTTCAGCGAGGTGACATATTGGGATGAGCTTCAGGAAGTGATGGATTGGACCCAGACGCATGTTCATTCGACATTTGGGGTCTGCTGGGGCGGGATGGCGATGATCAACCATTTCCACGGTGTCGATAAGCACATGCTGGGCGCTAAGGCGTTTGGGTGTTTTCGTCACACGAATCTTGTCCCGCAAAGCCCCTACCTTCGTGGATTTTCCGACGATTGCGTAATTCCGGTTAGCCGGTGGACTGAGATGAGGCAGGCCGAGATCGATGGAGCAGACGGGTTGGTGACACTTCTTGGATCCGACGATGTTGGACCCTGTCTGGTCGAGGATGCCGGGAGGCGGGCGCTATATATCTTTAACCACTTTGAATACGACAGCGTGACGCTGAAAGAAGAGTATGATCGAGACATTGCCGCGGGCACACCGATAAACGTCCCGATGAATTATTACCCCGGCGACGATCCGGGTTGCGATCCGCAGAACCGTTGGCGCAGCCACGGCCATCTTCTTTACGGCAACTGGATAAGCGAAATTTATCTTACCACGCCATATGATATGGCGTTGATCGGCCAAGCGACCACGGATTTGCGGAAATGACCTGGGCTGTCTCGGAAGATATTCCGACACTCGGCAATCGCAGGACATGCCGCGTTTAGCGATGACGATAAGCCTTATCCTTGCGGCGCTCACGATCCTATTTGCGCTTGCGACCATTCGACTTGCCGGGCTTCGTGAGGACAAGACCGAAGCAAATTATCCCGCCCAAGGTCAATTTGTCGAGGTGAACGGTCGAAAAATACACGTCGTGGTCAGGGGCAAAGGCCCCGATTTGATTTTGATCCATGGAGCTGGCGCAAATACGCGAGAATTGGAATTGGCTCTTGTTGATAGGCTGATTGATCGATATCGCCTGTTTCTTGTCGATCGGCCAGGTCATGGTTGGTCTGAGCGCCTTGGACCGGAATTTGAAGGTGCCTTCAATACCCACGCAGAAAGCCCAATCGAGCAGGCGCGCGCTTTGTCGCAGGCGGTTCAAAATCTTGGCGCTGAAAACCCTATCGTGCTTGGCCACTCTTTTGGAGGCGCGGTCGCGATGGCCTGGGCATTGGAAGAACCGGCGGCGGCAATCGTGGTTCTTTCAGGCGTCACGCTGCCCTGGCCGGGGGACATCGATTTCAGCTATCGCGTCTTGGGTTCTGCTATTGGAGGTGCAGTTCTGGCCCCAGTGGCAGCGGCATTTGTTCATGAAGAATACATCGAACAAATTCTGGATAGAGCATTTGCGCCGCAATCCCCGCCGGCAGGCTATGCCGACCGCACCGGTGTTTCGTTAGCAACACGTTCCAGGGCACTTCGGGCGAACAACCGACAGGTTCGTGCGCTTCGACCATTTATCGTGGAGCAGTCGGGGCGCTATGAGGAGATTTCCCTTCCGGTGGAGATCCTACACGGCACTGAAGACACGACGGTGTATCGAGATATTCACGCCGAACCGCTGGCAGACACACTGCAAGATGCAAACCTGACCATTCTCGAAGGCATTGGCCACATGCCGCATTATATCGTCCCTGATGACATTGTCGCCGCAATCGACAGGGCGGCAACACGCGCCGGATTGCGCTAAGTGATTGTCGTGCCTAGGTTAAGGCAAAAGTAAAGGCGAATAACATGTCCCTTCCATTTGATGGCGCAATTAGCAAATTTTTTGATAGCGAGGCCCCGGAAACGGTGCGCTCGGCAATTCAGGATGCAGGCAAAAGGGACATTCTGTCAGAGAGCTATCCGTATTCCAGCACGATGAAGAGCAAAGACTACGAGGATGAAATCACAGCTCTTCAGCATGAACTTGTTCGGTTCCAGGCCGATGTAAAGGACTCCGGCAAGCGCGTAGTTATCGTGTTTGAGGGGCGCGACGCGGCTGGAAAAGGTGGCACAATCAAACGGTTCCGTGAAAATCTTAATCCGAGGGTCGCCCGGACAGTGGCACTTTCCAAACCGTCTGA
>JBPCWO010000073.1:0-5018 GCA_051009475.1 Boseongicola sp. | reverse complement strand
GCAGGATATCGGCTGCCACGCGGATTCGTGGTGACAGGCCAGATCGAGTTGGTTTCGGACCCCGGCTATCTATTTCTTTACGACTACTCAGACAAAGACCGACTGGCAAACGAACTCGCCCTGACTCGGGTTCGAGAAAAAGATCTGTTCCGTGCGAGCATTACTGAATTTCGAACTCTGCGCGAAAGTGAGATTCCTATACGTGATACGCTTCCCGATCGGTATGTCGAAGTTTCGTACATCAGAGACCTGGATTTCCTCAACTTTGGTGGCCGCACAACAGCGCGTGTGGACGCCGCAGCACTAGATCGCCCATCTTCGGTGGACGGTGATGGGCGCGATGTTTCTCGTGTCGGTGTTGGCATCAACTGGCTTCGAAGTGAATTGATAGGTGCAGGCATTGTCGCGAGTGGCGAACTTGGGGTTCGTGTCGACGCCTATAATGTCGGCCAGGACTCAGCTTTTGCGACGAACCTCACTAGAATTGTACCGCGCGCAGCCGCCGAACTACGATGGCCATTTGCGCGCACAACTGACGATGGAGGCACTGAATTACTTGAACCAATTTTGCGATTTGACTTCGCAAATACTGGTGGCGACACTGTTCCGCTAGAGGACAGTCGGATCGTAGAGTTCGACGAAGCTAACCTGTTCTCGTCCTCAAGGTACCCGGGAATTGACGGCGTTGAAGATGGTGCAAGGGTAGCCGCTGGACTAAGTTGGCAACGCGATGACCCAGACGGATGGGCATTCGACCTGACGTTTGGGCGCATTGCCAGCCTGGACGGGTCACTTGGTTTCGAAGATGGTTCGGGACTGGAAGGCGATCAGTCAGAATGGTTGTTGGCTGGCAAGCTCGCATTAAGCAACCAGCTGCAGATCGCAAGTCGCTCGCTTTTTGATGACAAGGTCGCATTTACACTGAGCGAAACACGGGTCGACTGGCAAGGCGATCGGGGTCGTCTGGGATCGAGCTATATCTTCGCAGAACCCGAGCCTGCGGAAGGGCGCGACACGCGCCTGTCGGAGTTTTCCATGGACGGCGAAATTCAACTCACTGAGAACTGGACCGCCAGCACCGATTGGCAATACGACTTTTCAGCCGGTCGAGCGACAAGAGTTGGACTTGGGTTAGACTACGAGAATGAATGTATCCGCTTAGATCTTTCGCTCTCGCGTCGTTTTGCAACCTCGACTAGTGTTACGCCAACAACCGGCTTCGGATTCCGTGTTTCATTGATCGGAGTTGGAAATGGGACGAACGCCCGAAACGCAAGACGCGTGTGCAGAGGATAAGACATTTGCAAGTTCAGATGCGATTGAATGCCTTGGTGATGATTGCTGGCCTGTTAGTCGGAATGCTGGCAACGCAGATCATGGCCCAGAACCGGTTTTCACCTGTTATCCAAGTTGGGGATCGGATCATTACGCAGTATCAGCTTGATCAACGCGCAAGATTTCTTGCATTGCTTCGCGCACCCGGTGATCCACGGGATATTGCAAGGCAACAATTAATCAACGAAGCTGTCCAGCTGCGCGCTGGTTCTTCATTTGGGATCGAAGTTTCGCCAGAGGAACTTCTTCAATCGCAAAGCGAATTTGCAAGTCGGGCAAACCTGACGCTTGAGGAATTCGTGACAGCTATTCAGCAAAATGGTGTAGCGGCGGAAACTTATCGCGACTTCGTTCACGCAGGTGTCGTCTGGAGAGCTGTAATTCAGGGCCTGTTTCAAGACACTGCCAGCAATGTGCCACTTGATCAGATTGAGCGGACGTTTGCACAAACTGGTACTGAAGGTGGATTGCGCGTACTGATTTCAGAGATTCTGCTGCCAGCATCCACACCTGAGACAGCTCTTGCGTCCCGAGAGCGCGCGGCCGAATTGGCTGCGCTTGACAATGAAGCCGATTTTGCCGCCGCGGCACGACAGTATAGTGTTGCGGAATCGCGTGCTCGTGGCGGAGAGCAAAACTGGGTTTCGATTGAAACGCTGCCTGAAAGCATTCGGGGAATCATTAGCGCCTTATCACCCGGACAGATCAGCCGACCGGTGGAATTACCGAATGCTATTGGCGTGTTCCTGGTGCGAAACATTGAGCGCGTCGATGCCGGCACGCCCGAAAACCTTTCAGTGGACTATGCGCTATTTATCACCGATGGCGACCGAAACCATGCGGATGCAATCACTAGTCAAATAGACACCTGCGATGACCTATACGGCGTGGCGCAAGGCATGCCCGAAGAGCGATTGATTCGCGAACTGCAGCCGCTAGGTGCGCTGCCATCTGATATCAGATCAGCTGTCGGCACACTGGACATCGGTGAGGCGACCACCACTCTGACGAGAAATGGGCGGGGTACAGTATTGATGCTGTGCAGCCGTTTACCTTCGCTCGAAAGCTCGGTCGATATTGATATCGTAGGGAATCGACTGGTGAACTCGCGGCTCACCGCACTAGCCGCGAATTATCTCGCGGAATTGCGTGCGAACTCGACTATTATCGAACTGACAAACTAAAAAATGTCCGCGAGCTTGCCCTTGCCTATTGCGCTAAGCTGTGGGGATCCGGCCGGAATTGGACCGGAGATTGCTTGGAAGGCTTGGCAGACTCTCCGCGCCGAAGAGCCATTTTTTTGGATAGGTGATCCACGACATTTACCGGATGACTGCCAGTACTCAATAATCAGTGACCCTGAAGAGACGCATACTGCCGCACTCCGCGGATTGCCTGTCCTCCAACACGAATTCGCTGAAACCACGAAACCTGGCGTACCAAGTGCCGCAAATGCCAATGATGTCATCGCTGTAATCCGCCGCGGTGCCGATCTAGTCAAATCAAACAAGGCGTCGGCAATTTGCACGGCGCCAATATCCAAAAAAATATTGCGTGATCATGCGGGATTTGCATTCCCAGGTCACACTGAGTACCTGGCTGATCTTGCCGGAGTTAACCATAGCGTCATGATGTTGGTAGCCGGCGAATTTCGTGTGGTTCCTGCGACCATTCACGTCCCAATATCTAAAGTCGCAGACGAGTTAACCGAGACACTTTTGGAAGTAACAATCCGCATTACACACGAAGCTCTAAGATACAATTTCGGAGTATCAGAGCCACGGGTCGCAATTGCCGGGCTGAACCCGCACGCGGGCGAAGGCGGAATGCTGGGGTCGGAAGAACAGATACTAATCGAGCCACTATGCAAACGTCTGAGAAATGAGGGCATGGACGTTCGCGGCCCCTTTCCCGCCGACACGATGTTCCATCAACAAGCGCGACAAACTTATGATGCTGCTGTGGCCATGTTTCACGATCAGGCGCTAATCCCGATTAAGACGCTGGCTTTCGATTGCGGCGTAAACACAACGCTAGGTCTACCATTTGTGCGAACTTCTCCAGATCACGGAACTGCTTTCGACATTGCTGGTCAGAATATTGCCAATCCGACATCGTTGATCGAGGCGTTGAGACTGGCTTCCAAGATGGCGCGTTCGCGGTCGGGTTTCGCCAAGTGAGCGCGATCGATGACTTACCGCCACTTCGCGATGTGATCGCACGTCATGGGCTATCCGCCAAAAAAAGCCTCGGTCAAAATTACATACTCGACCTGAACCTAACGGCAAAGATCGCGCGCGCAGCAGGCGATCTGAGTAAGGTCGATGTACTTGAGATTGGCCCCGGCCCTGGCGGACTGACGCGGGGGCTTCTGGCGGAAGGCGCGCGCCGAGTGGTTGCCGTAGAGAAAGACAGGCGGTGTATTCCCGCTTTGAACGAAGTCGCTAAAGCATACCCCGGGCGACTAATAGTTTTGAGCGAAGATGCGCTGACACTTGATGTCGAAAAGCACCTCAGGCCTCCGGTCAAGATCGCTGCCAACCTTCCTTACAATGTCGGAACTGAACTTTTTACGCGTTGGCTTGATCCGACTGGATGGCCACCATTCTGGTCGCAACTAACATTGATGTTTCAGCGCGAAGTTGCGGAAAGGATTGTCGCGAAACCAGGCGGCAAGAGCTATGGGCGTCTTTCGATTCTGGCTTCGTGGCGAAGTGACGCTAAAATAATCATGGAGTTGCCCCCTGAGGCCTTCACTCCACCGCCAAAAGTACGTTCTACGGTGATCAATTTGGTTGCCCTGCCACAGCCGCGTTATCCTGCGGACGCTCAGATTCTTTTCGGATTGGTGGCGCGGGCCTTTAATCAGCGGCGCAAAATGCTCCGGGCGTCACTAAGGGCCGTTTCGCCAAATATCGAAGAAATTCTAGTGAAAGCGGGGATTGAGCCCACCGACCGCGCCGAAACAGTCAACCTTGAAAGGTATTGCGCGCTTGCGCGACTTATCGCAGCGAGTAACGCGTAGTATCTGCTGTATTTTATTCAGCTGCGTCTGGCGGCGCCGTTTCTTCAGCAACATTTTTGGATTGCGCCTCAGGTTCTGCTTGAACCACTTCCACATCTTTGCGCCGCGGTCGGCGCTTTCTTTGGGCATTTTCCTCGGGCGTTTCAACCAATCCCGACTGATCTTCGACAGCCTGCTCTACAACCGGCGCAGTTGGCTGAGTAACGCCTTCAGACTTTTGTGACTGCTGATCGTTGGCGACCTCGGCACTGCCATCTTGACCACGTTGCTCTTCCTGGCGGCGTTGTTGGTTCTGTTGCTGCTGCTGCTGTTGTTGTTGTCGCTCCAGTTGCTCGCGTTGCGCCTCGGCCAATAGCCGCAAATAGTGCTCTGCGTGTTGCTGGAAATTTTCCGCGGCAACTCGATCATTTGACAATTGAGCGTCGCGCGCCAACTGATTGTATTTGTCAATTATTTGCTGAGGTGTGCCCCGCACTTTTCCTTCAGGCCCCGAGCTGTCAAACACGCGATTCACAACATTTCCGACAGAGCGATTGCGGTTCGACTTCGACCGCGCACGTGATTTCGAAGATCTCATGTGATTTTTGTCCAGCATTTGGTCTGGTCGTGCTCGGGTTTGTCCTGCGGTGCCCCACCTTGGGGTATTTTGTCCGTGCAA
>JBPCWO010000072.1:0-2722 GCA_051009475.1 Boseongicola sp. | reverse complement strand
CACGTAATGTGTTCCGGGCGACACCGTAGGTTTCGGCCAGTTGTCTTGAGGCCGGCAATCTTTCGAATCGCCGATAGGTTCCCTGTTCGATTGCTCGGCGCATATCCAGCGCGATTTCGGCAGCTCCGACTTTTGCCATAACCCTTCTCACTGATCCGGTACTGATCCAATATATCGGTTTGGAGCAGAAATCCAGCGAATTGGCTTAAAAAAGGTTGCGTTTTGGTTTGTACACAGCAGTATGCCGCCAGTTGGGGACTCCGTCTTTCGGTGCGGAGAAGTTTGGAAGAGAACTAATGACATTTCCTGAGCATGCTGACTACGTGATCATCGGCGCCGGTATCCACGGGGTTTCGACGGCGTGGAAACTGGCCGAGCGCCTGGCTAGAAAAGGCGAAAAAGTCGAAGGACGGATTGTCATTCTCGACAAATCCGGTATCGCGGCTGGTGCGTCCGGCATTGCTTGCGGTGTCGTCCGCAACAACTATTTCCAGCCGGCAATGCGGCGGCTGATGGCGCATTCGGTGGATGTCTGGGATAGCGATCCCGAGGGATTAAGCTATCACCCGGTTGGCTACATGCAGATATCCAGCGAATCGATGCATGAGGATGTTGCGACGATTTATGCCCAACAGCAGCAGATTGGCTATGACAGCGAGTTCATCGAGGGCGAGAACGCCTGCACATCCTACATGCGCGGGATATTCGGGGACTGGCAGGCACAGAAAATCACCAGCGTTCTGCACGAAAAGCAAGGCGGTTTCTCGAATCAAACAAAAACCATGTATGCGCTGGCCGACAAGATCGAAAAAATGGGCGTGCGCATTCTGACCGGAGTCGAGGTGAAGGGCTTCAACTCGATGAACGGGTCCGGTGCAATCCAGTCGGTCGAGACGAACAAGGGCACGATTTCGTGCGAGCGCGTCGTCATCGGGGCAGGGCCCTGGGTCCGCGATTTCTGGGATATGCTGGGCTTGCCCAAGAATATCACCGTCAAGGGACTGGACGGGCAGGTCCACAACGATGTGCCGATGTGGCGTTACTGGCAGTTGGAAGAGGGCGTGTTGTTGGTCGACCCGGATCTGGGCCGCGCTGACGACGGTTCGCTGCCGCCGGTTATCCATGTCGACACTGATGCGCCGCTGAGTTCAGCGGTCGACGGCTCGCTCATCACCGAAGAGATGTGGGGCATATATTACAAGCCGGACTTCCACTTTGGCGGCATTCAGGGCGGGGCGTCACCGTATAAGGTCGAAACACCTGTAGATCAGGTACAGATCGACCCTTATGGGCCGTCGAGCCCGGAATTTGTGTCCAGCAGCGAATTTGCCCACATGTGGGTCAGCGCATTGGCACATTGTCAGGGGCGCTATGAAGGCACGATGCCGAAGTATCACCGCGAAGCCTCGGGTGGCATTGGATGCTTCACTGCCGACAGCTTTCCGGTGTTTGACCATTTCCGCGAAAACGCGACCGTCATCGCGGACTCGAACCACGGCTGGAAGATGCTCGGCGTCGGCCATCTGATTGCGGACGAGGTTTTGGGTGAACAACAAGAATTGCTCGACCCGTTCCGGTTTGATCGCTTTGAGAAGGGCGAGCTTCATCCGGTTTCGAACAGCCCTTATCCGTGGAGCTGACAGACTAATAATTACGGGGCGCGAAAGTCCCGAACCAAAACAAATAGGGAGAACGACAAGTGGCCACCGATCTTGAGAGATTTGTAGACGCCCCGGGACGGGACGAGAAGATCAAACAGGTCCGCGAGATGATCGACAGAATGGGGATCGAGTATCTCTATCTGCAATTCGTTTCCGTGACCGGCAAGATTATGGGTAAAGGCATCCCGGCCGATCACTGGGAATCCGTGGCCAAGAAAGGCTTTCAGCTCGTTTACGGCGCGACCATGAACCTGTTCACCGATCGGGCAGGTAATTATCTGGGGTACGGCCCGGAAGCGGCCGAATTGGTGGGTATTCCGGAGCCGGAAACGTTCATGCAGCTGCCCTGGGCGCCACAAATCGGTCGGATGTATTCGACGCTGTTCCGAAATCGCGAAGAGAAGGAAAACCCAGGCGGGTATCTGACCTCTGATGGCCGCGGAAACTTGCGCCGGATGCACGAGGATTTCGAGAAGAAACACGGTAAGCGTCTTCGGATCGGCACTGAACCCGAGATGATGTGGTTGAAGTTCGATGAAAACGGCAAGCCGAAGGACGGCTATTCGAAGCCCTACTGCTATCACATCGACCAGTTTGAATCGCTGCGTCCGGTATCGATGCAGGTTATTCGGTACGCTCGCAAAATGGGCCTTGATATGATCCAGGGCGACCACGAGGACGCGCCGGGGCAGCTGGAATTGAACTGGATGTTCGACGACGTGCTGCGTAACGCCGACCGTCTGACCACATATCGCCAGATTTGTGCGCAGGTGGCGCGCGAAAACGGCATTTTTGCCTGCTTCATGACCAAGCCGTTCGAAGGTGTTTCGGCTTCTGGCTGTCACCACAACATGAGCCTTTGGCGCGGTGGTGAGGATGAGTTCGTCAAGACCGGCAACGACCCCGACGATCTGCCGGGCATGCGCGACAACTATATGTACGTCAAAGGCGGCGAGAACACCTTTATGCCCGACGACGACGACCCGCAGATGCCGGGCAAGGAAGGTCTTGAGGCGATCGGCGGCGTGGTGCACCACCTGCAGGCGCTGACGGCCGTGGGC
>JBPCWO010000071.1:0-4666 GCA_051009475.1 Boseongicola sp. | reverse complement strand
GGCCTGCCAAGCACGGCGCAGAAGGTCAAGCGCGTCAGTCGTATTGCACGACCTCGATCTCGATCCCGTCGCCATCGTGGAAATAAAACCGGCGCCCGGGCTCGTAGTCTGCGTGTTTACCGGCGACGAACCCTTCCGCCTTTACTCGCTCCTCGATCGCATTCAGATCATCAACAACGACTGCCCAGTGGTTCAGCCCCCCCTTGGTTCGATAGCTCTCGTTCTTTGGATCGGGTGTTTCAGGATAGGTAAAAAGCGCGACATAAGTGTCATCTTCGCCGACGTGCACAGTATATCCGGTTTCCATTCCGGCGCCTTCCCAGCGGATATGCCAGCCGAAGACACGCTCGATCCACGCGGCAGTGGCCTTGGGATCAGTGACAGTTATATTTACATGTTCAAGTCGTGCCTGCGTCATATCGAGTCTCCTGTCGACGAATGAGTCGCAATCAATCTAATTTCTCAAGTTAACTTGAGGTCAAGGAGATTTTCGGGCGTTTATTAAACGGCTGCTCTGAACCCAAACCGGAACTAAGAAACTCGATCCAGACTGGATTGACCGGGGCAATTCAACGACTTGCAGTCAATGAGGCTCTAGCTCCCTATTTCCTCAAGTTGCCGAACCTCTTTCGGTTCTTCTTTTGTGCGATGGTAGAGCCACCTGTCCATCGTGTGTGCCAGTAGGGCGTCCCCGCTCAGGAAAAGCCGGCCCTCGTCCAACTCGCGCGGAATTGTTGTGCGTCCGAGGATTATTGCAGACAGCGAAACTCGATTTGTCTCAACGTACAAGTCAACGTCAAAACCGGGAATCGTCACACATATTTCAATTGGGCTACCCGGCCGAATGAGGGCCCAGTAAGTGTTGTGTTCGAGGTTGGGATCACTGAAACGAAACTGAATGACAATTTGCCTTTTCGGAAGCTCTTCGGGGAAGATCAACCTGCGCATATCCCACATCAAGATTGAAACATCGGTATCTTCCAGCGCCGTTTGTGCCTCGATATTGCACTGAGCCCACTTGCCCAACGCATCCAGGGCTGGCTCAAGATCAATTGCGCACTGTGTCCGATAATAGTCGACCTGGCCCGTCGCCCGGTCTTCGATCCGCTCTATCAGGCCTTGCGCCTCTAATTCCTTTAACCGCTTTGACAAAAGTGCGGGGGATATACTGCCGAGACTGCGCCTAATATCATTGAACCGCGTCGATCCACCCCACAATGCCGCCAAGATCTGGATAGTCCAACGCGGCTCCAATACCTCGCACGCGTGGGTGATAGGGCAGACTATTCCATATGGTTTGGCCTTCATGCCTCAGCTTCCTCTCGCACCAAAATTACACGGTGAGTGGCAATCTGGTCCAGTTCACAATCTGTAGCGGGGGCGGTTCACTATCTGCACTACCCGGTCGATCGCGGTCGCTGACAGTCTCGTCCCATCACTAAACTGAAAGGACTGGACCATGAAAGACCTGTATCTAGAAGACTACGACACTTACCTGAACAGTCTTGAACGGTTCGCTGCGCCAAAGCGTGAGCACGCTAATCTGCTGAGCAAAGGCAGGGCATCGAACTCTGGCATTCGTGCTACGGCAATCATTTGCGTTGTTGTTGCAGTCGGAACAATCGTGCCATGGATTGGATAACTAAATTGGAAGTCCGCAACGCATGCATAACAGCCGATTAAACTACTAGTCTCTCACTTCTTCCGGCTGCACGCCCCAAAGTCCACGCTTTTTGACCCAACCCTTGCTGCCGTTCGCATTCACGCGGCACCAATCGAGACCGCAAGAACCGAGCCGCGCAACGACACCAGCTTCGGCGTAGGCGTTCACCTGGCTTTCAGCGTCAGGTTTGACGCGGAGCGGTGTCAAATCCGTCTCGACAATCACATGCCGAACGCCCGACAACAGCGAGTAGTGAACCCATCCGCCCTGGCCGTCGCGGTCGCGGACCCGACGCCAATGGCCGTATTCGGCAGTAATCTCCAAGGGCATGTTGCGACGAGTAAATACCCAATCAATTCGATGGCTGAGTGATGGGCCGCGACGAACGTTGCCTTCCTCGGCCTTCAATGAAACGAACCGCGGCATCGGTAAGTTTGTGACCGGACCACGATCTGCTGCGGCTGCAGATGTAACCACGACAAATGTGGCAATTGCCGCGCTGATCACATACCGCCCGATTTGCATCCCGCTCGATCCTCCATAAAGCCGTGCGCTTTTGATAAGCGTCTCTTGTGCCTGCGTCTGTTCCTTGCCACTTTGCCAAGAAGAATGGCCGACGAAAAGATCGAGAGAGATTAAATGTCCGACCAGCGTCTGAGTGTTGTCGTGACGCGACGGCTGCCGCATGCGGTCGAGACGCGATTGTCTGAGTTATTCGATGTTGCGTTGAACGCGAACGACGACCCGATGACACAGGATGAACTGGCTGCCGCTATTAGCACTGCCGATGTTTTGGTTCCGACGATAACTGATCGGATCGACGCGCCGCTTCTGGCACAGGCCGGTGATCGATTGAAATTGATTGCGAATTTTGGCGCCGGTGTGGACCACATCGACGTTTCGACTTCTAGGCAACGAGGAATTCTGGTTGCAAACACACCCGGCGTTGTAACCGAAGATACAGCGGATATGGCGATGGCGCTGATCCTCGCTGTAACGCGCCGCATCCCCGAAGGTTTGGCCGTAATGCAGAAGGGAGACTGGGAGGGCTGGTCGCCAACGGCGCGGCTTGGTGGTCGCCTTGGCGGTCGGCGCCTGGGGATTCTGGGCATGGGACGGATTGGGCAAGCGGTTGCGCGTCGCGCCACGGCTTTTGGCTGTCAGGTGCATTATCACAATCGACGGCGTCTCCGACCTGAAACCGAAGAAGAATTGGGCGCGACTTATTGGGAAAGCCTGAATCAGATGATCAGTCGCGTTGACGTGCTGTCGATCAATTGTCCGCACACACCGTCAACTTTCCACTTGTTGAACGCTCGTCGCTTGAAGTTGATGAAGCCATCGGCTGTGATCGTGAACACCTCCCGGGGCGAAGTGATCGATGAAAATGCACTGACTCGGATGCTTCGCGCTGGTGAAATTGCTGGTGCTGGCCTTGATGTTTTCGAGCACGGCCATGATGTGAATCCCCGGTTGCGTGAATTACCGAACGTCGTTCTACTGCCGCATATGGCGTCAGCGACGGAAGAAGGCCGGCTTGAGATGGGTGAAAAAGTAATCATCAATATCAAGACTTTTGACGATGGACACCGCCCGCCCGATCTTGTTGTTCCGTCGATGCTTTGATGCGTCTTTTGTTATGTCTTTTGTTGGCACTCGCTGCCTGTTCGCGACCGCTGACTGAAGCGGAAACGCAATTTGCGGAAGATCTGTTTGGCGAAACGCTGGACGTTGAGAAAGTGCGTGTGGCGCATGGTCTTGGACTGACGCCGCCACCAAAATTTGTCCCAGGCAATGTCAAAAAGCTGCGAGGGACAGAGCGTGCATGTGTTCGAACCCCGCAGCCGCGAGGCTCGCAACCCGCACAAGCCTTTGCATTGAGGAACGGTGTCTTTTTTAGCGACATACTTTATTCAGGTGACATGGCAACGCCGTGGCCACGGGGAATGAGATTGCCTCAGGCGCTGATTTTCGCACACGAACTCACGCATGTCTGGCAATGGCAAAACAGGGACAAGACCGGTTATTCGGCTTGGCGTGCAATTCAGGAAAGCCTAAAAATTGCCGACCCCTATTTCTCGCCAAGTGGAAATGCGCCCGAGTTTTTCAAATTTGGATTCGAACAACAAGCAGCGATTGTCGAAGATTTCATCTGTTTCACAATCGCAAATCCTCGCCATCCGCGAAGACTGGAACTACGTGCGATTTTGGCGCCAATCCTTCCGGTCGCTGACTTTGAGGCAGCGATCCAGCGCTAATCTGCAGTGCGGGTCTTCTTCAAAACCACTGCCCAGGTTCCATCAATCCAAGCTCGAGCAACTGCTGAGAGTGCCATTCAAATTCAGTCGAATTGTGCCAACGGAATGTATCGATATCAAAGCGGCTTGCGGGGTTCGTGCGCAATGCTTTGGCGGTGCGAAAGGATACAATCGCAGCAGTTACGTTGTTGTGCCAGGGGCAGGCAAACGTGTTGAATTCCTCGACCGACCAAGTGTGATCCGCCCGCAGGCGAACGCCCTTTTTCGTGCACACGATTGCGATCCGGTCAATTCGTCGACGTGGGTCGGCAATGTGCTCTTCGAATCTCCAGCGAAGCCCGCCATGAAAATCGAATTGGCGGTCCCGCTGTCGCCCATTTTCATCATATCTCGCCAACGCGTAGTAGCCGGAGCGGTCGAGATGCGCGTCTTCCAAAGATACCGCGTTTTTGGCGTCTTTTAGATCACCGGCGTATACGTCGATAACATATGTCAGCATGGACGATCGTCGTTCCTCGCCGTGAAATGCGAGCATTTCGCCAACCGTTCGGCTTTCAGTATAGGGATAGAAGAGGTACTCCGCGTTGTAACAGTAATAAAGCCAGGTTTCCTCGGGCAGTGCGGCGGCAATTGCATTTACCACGACCTCGGTTGTATCGGGCGCACGCGTCGGATGGTCGATGCGGATAACTTTTTCAGCCAAGTCTGCGCCCAGCGCGATCTCTTCTGGCGCAACTAGTATGAT
>JBPCWO010000070.1:0-17187 GCA_051009475.1 Boseongicola sp. | reverse complement strand
CAGCAGACCGGGGCGGACAGGCGCTCGGCAAGGGCGGCGGACGCCGGAATGCCGCCGGAGAGAATGACGCCCGCCCCATTCAGAATGACCGGAAACTTGGCGCTGGAGAGAAGAGCCGAGGCCTCGGCGATGGCTTCGGCATCACCGCGCGGCGGTGCGATGTTGACGATCTGGGGGAGCTCGATGTCGATCACCTGGGTCCAGTAGTCGCGCGGGATATTGATCTGTGCTGGTGCGCTGGCGCGCTTGGCTTGCAGAATTACACGGTTCAGCACTTCGGGAATGCGCGATGGATCGCGAACTTCCTCCTGATAGGCCACCATGTCCTCAAAAAGCTTCATCTGTTCGACTTCCTGAAAACCACCTTGCCCCATGGTCTTGTTCGCCGCCTGCGGCGTGACCAGCAGCAACGGTGTGTGGTTCCAGTAAGCGGTTTTGACAGGCGTGACGAAATTGGTGATGCCCGGTCCGTTCTGGGCAATCATCATGCTCATTTCGCCAGTTGCACGAGTATAGCCGTCGGCCATGAACCCGGCCGAACCTTCGTGCGCGCAATCCCAGAACGTGATCCCTGCTGTCGGAAACAAGTCCGATATCGGCATCATTGCGGAACCGATAATTCCAAACGCGTGCTGGATCCCGTGGATTTGAAGAACTTTGATAAAAGCCTCTTCGGTGGTCATTTTCATGGCGGATTTCCTCTGGAAGGTTTCGGCATCTAGATAGGTTCAGGGTCCCGTCCGCAGTAGGGCCAGTCGAATATGCAACTTAAGGCCAGTCGGTCCAATTAATAGTCTGCAATTCAACCCGTCAAATCTAGGCGAACTGTTCAAGACAGAGCTTCATATTATTACACCAATTTTCGCTAGTTTCGCCAGCATCCGTGGATTTCGTCGGGTATGTTCAAGAAATCCTCCCAGTTTTGCGTTAAGACAGATAAATCTGTAGCATTTGTTCAAGTTCCCAACTTGCTCAAACCGCTAAATTCCCGCAATCGCTCGTGCAATCAAAGCAATTCCTGCCGGAATCCGTTCTGCGGGAATCGAGGAATAGGCGAGACGGTAGTAGTTTTGCGGTGGGTCCTCGCTTGGAAAGAACGATGCTCCACTTTCGATCAACACACCTTGTCCAATCAGGTCACGCGCCAATACTTCGGTATTCACGCCTTTGGGCGCGCGCATCCAGAAGCTTGACCCGCCCTGGCCACCACCGACCATCTCCAGCCCATTCGCTCGGATCGCCGCCTCCATGACCCGCCGTCGCTCTTTGAACGAATTCGCCGTGCGCTTGATCAGTGCATCGTAATGCCCGAAAGACAGGAAATAGGCCGCCGTCCGCTGCACATGTCCGGGCGGATGCCTCAGGATCGTCGCACGCAGCGCACGGGCCTCTCTGATAAATGGAACCGACCCCACCAGATAACCGAGCCGCAACCCGGGGAATAACGATTTCGAGAAAGACCCGATGTGAATCACCCGTCCTTCGCGATCAAGAGACTTAAGCGCCGGCGACGGTGGCTCAAGAAACGACATCTCGAATTCATAGTCGTCTTCAACCACAAGAAAATTGTCGCGCCCTGCCCGCTCGAGCAATTCCCGGCGACGCGCGATAGGCATCGTAACGGAAGTGGGGCAATGATGGCTCGGGGTTGCAAATACGACGTCGGTATCTTCCGGCACCGCTTTGGGGCGCAATCCGCCGGCATCCACTTCTATTGGAACCACATTGCAACGCGTCTGGTTCAGAATGTCGCGCAACCCCGGATAGCAGGGTGCTTCAATGACTGCAGTTCGTCGCTGTGTAAGCAAGATTTGTGCCGCCAGCCAAAGCGCATTTTGCGCCCCCAATGTGACCAGAATTTCGTCGGGCGCCGCTACGATCCCGCGACGCGGCAAGGAATGTCGCGCAATAAATTCAACCAACTTGGGATCGTCGCGTTCGTAGTAATCCCCTGTCATTGCGGCGAAATCACGCTGCCCCAGCGCCTGGAGCGCGCAAAGCCGCCAGTTTCGATGATCAAACAAAGTCGCGTCGGCCTGACCGTAAATGAACGGATACCGAAACCGCCGCCAGTCGTCGGGTTTTTCCAACTTCGGCCCTGTCGACCATCGCGTTCCGATCATCCGGGCCCAGTCAACGGTATCCTCTTGCGGGGTCGGCCCGCTCGGCATCCGCGGGCTCGGAGCTGATTCAGAAACGTAGTACCCAGATCGCCCACGGGACACGATATAATCGTCCGCCAATAGCTCCGAATAAGCCAAGGTCACGGTAATCCGGCTGACGCCCAGGCGTCGCGCCAGCTTTCGGCTTGAAGGCAGCCTTTCGCCCGGGCGAAAACGGCCCGAAAGTATACCCTCAGAAACAATCGTCTGGATCTGCTTTTGCAGCGTCCCCTCGTGCGCAGGGTCAAGATAAAATGTTTCTTCCGAAATCGGCATCGCCCAACTGGCCTTAAGAATTCGAATTCTTATATCCAGAAAGCGCCGATCAAACCAGCCCGCTCAGATTTTCAACCAAACAAAAGGGCCGCACGCCTATAACGTAAGGCCCCGATCGTTGACTTGACTGGCTGGCGAGCGCCTAGTCAAAGACCTTGGTCAACGCCTTGTCGACCGCCGAAGTGATCTCGTCGATATCGTCTGTCGTCGAGATCAGCGCAGGGCTGAAACACAGCGTGTTGTTAAAGCCGGGAAGCGATCGGTTGGTGGCACCAATCACCACGCCCTGACCCATGCAATCGGCCACGACCGCTTGAACCTTCTTTTCATCCGCCGGTTCCTTGGTCGCGCGATCCGCCACAAGCTCTGCCCCGCAGAACAGACCTTTGCCACGCACGTCGCCTATGACACGGTGCTTCTCCTGTAGTACTTTCAGATTGTCGATCATCCGCGCGCCCATGGCCGTAGTGTTCTCAAGCAATCCTTCGTCTTCGATGATGCCCATGTTTTCAATTGCAGCCGCGGGACCTGCTGTGCATCCGCCAAAAGTTGAAATGTCGCGGAAATAGTCCATCGGATCAGAAGGATCCGCCTTGAATAAATCAAAGATTTCGTCGGTCGTGACCATACAGGCAATCGCCGCATAACCCGACGCCACACCCTTGGCCATCGTCACGAAGTCAGGCTTGATGCCCCAGTGCTGATATCCGAACCACGTGCCGGTCCGGCCAACGCCGCAAACCACCTCGTCGATGTGCAGCAGAACATCGTATTTCTTGCAAATCTCCTGAACGCGTTCCCAGTACCCATCAGGTGCCACGATCACGCCGCCACCTGCGGTTACCGGCTCAAGGCAAAGTGCGCCAACAGTGTCCGGCCCTTCGCGCAGGATCACCTCTTCGATAGCATCCGCTGCGCGCTCGCCATAGTTTTCGGTATCCCACTGTGCGCGGTATTCCAGACAATGCGGAACTTCGACAAACCCGGGCGTGTAGGGACCGTATTGCGCGTTGCGCTCTGGCTGGCCTCCGGCCGACATCGTGGTAATGGTCGATCCGTGGTAGTCGCGCTCGCGATAAAGTATTTTGTGCTTCTTGCCGCCGTAACGTTTGTGGGCAATCTGGCGCACCATTTTGAACGCCTTCTCATTCGCCTCGGAACCCGAATTCGTGTAATAGACCCGGCTCATCCCGGGCATCCGGTCGGTCAGCATCTCGGCGAACTTCGCGCCGGGAATCGACCCTGCCGAGTTGGCGAAATACGGCATCTGGATCAATTGATCACGCACTGCATTGGCGATCCGCTCGCGGCCATAGCCGACGTTAACCGTCCAGACCCCGCCTGAAACGGCATCAAGGAATTCCTTGCCCGTTGCATCCCAGACCCGCATGCCTCTGCCCTCAACCATGATCCGGGGATCATTGGTCTCAAACGGCTTGTGATGGATCAGATGATGCCAAAGATGCTCGCGGTCGGCTTCGATGATGGCGGATAGATCGTTTTGCTGAGCGACAGACATGGTAAGGCCTCCAATTGACCGTCGTAATCTGGCGGAAATTGCTGAGTCGCTATAGGGCCAGTCACGGGGGCACTTTAAGGCCAAATCCGGGGCGGATGAGCCTTTGCCCGCGGCAACTTCCAGTGCTCAAACTTCAAACAGAAGCGAATTTTCTCCCTAATTGACTGGAAAATATTGCGGATTGGCCAATTCGACGCAGCACCATCATTCAGTTGTCTGTCACAGCAATTTCGTCTCGCCACTTTCGGTCAGGGCTATTACATTCCGCGCCCATGACCCAGGATAAGCCAGTTCTCGGAATTCTGTTGATGCTGGGCTTTTGTGTCCTGGCGCCTCTGGGCGACGCAACGGCCAAGTTTCTCGGTCCCCGGATCGATGTCGGTCAGCTTGTCACCGTGCGTTTCGCGGTCCAGCTGATCATTCTGGCGCCTTTCGTCTGGATATCCGGGCAATCGTTTCGCCTAGAACGCCGCCTGATGCAATTGGTAGCCGTGCGGACCGTGCTGCATATCCTTGGCATCGGCATGATGTTTCTGTCGCTTCTTTACCTACCGCTTGCTGACGCCGTCGCCATCGCTTTCGTGATGCCGTTCATCATGCTTCTTCTCGGTCACTATGTTTTGGACGAAGAAGTTGGCCACCGCCGATTTCTGGCTTGTTGTGTCGGATTTGTTGGCACGCTCATGGTCATCCAACCCAGTTTCGCCGAGGTCGGCTGGCCGGCGCTTCTGCCGCTGGGGGTGGCCGTGGACTTCGCTTTTTTCATTCTTGTCACCCGCCAGGTGGCGAAGTCGATTGACCCGATTGCGCTCCAGGCGATCTCTGGTGCGATGGCAACAATCGTCCTGGTGCCGTTGCTGGTCCTTTTCCACCCTTTTGAAATCAAGGGTTTTGTGGTGGTAACTCCGAACAGAATGGACGCTTCGCTTCTGCTGGCGCTTGGCTGCTTGGGCACCATTGCGCATCTTGTGATGACGTGGTCGCTCCGCTACGCGCCTTCAGCAACGCTTGCCCCGATGCAGTATTTTGAGATTCCGATGGCCGCACTGGTCGGCTGGCTGGTGTTTCGGGATTTTCCAGATGGTCTGGCACTTTTAGGAATTGGGATCACGATCAGCGCCGGTCTGTATATTCTATTTCGGGAACAGGCGCTCAGCCAAATAGCTGCGTCAAAACCCGATCAAGGGCGGCCCGCGGCAGAATAACGATCATACCCGGGCGGTCGAATTCCATTGTCACTTTGCCCGTCGCGCGATTGGAAATCCCTATCGCGCCAGCAGGGTGAAAACTGATCCCATTAATTGGCCAATCCAACCCCTCGGAACGACCCGTTGTCTCTGCCATCGGAAACAGCGACACCCGCGTGTCCGGCTCAAGATCAAGTTTGATCTGACCCGTTACAGCGAATGCTAAGTCCGTGTCACTGACAAGAACAGTCGGCGGCCCTACGCCTCGTGCAAGAACCGACAAAGCGCCGAGTGTGTGGTCCAATCTCCCCGAGGAAAATCCGACAGCAAGGACGTATGGGGCGTCAATTCGCGCCAGACATTTCTCAAAATCGGTGGTTTCCTGTTCTTCAATTTCAATCAGACAAGATGGGTCAATTAACTCTTTCGCCTGCTCAGAAAGCGAATCAAAGTCCCCGATTACCGCAACCGGCCGCAATCCGACGGCCAAGGCGAAATCAGCCCCACCATCCGCCGCAACCAGCGTAGGCGCCAATTTCAACGCTTCGTCAATGCTTTCGGCACTAGGATGCCCAGCGCCAACCAACGTTAAGCCCTTGTGGGATTGCACTCTGTCGTTTTCCATGCCCGAATATCCCAAACCTGCCGTCTCGCCACAATTCTGACCCGAAAATATCCCTTCAATTCCTTAGGAGCGTTCCTATTTCCGACCTCGTTCTTGGTAAACAGACAGTTGCTAGAATAGAGAGAAAGCGATCCAACGATGACTGGTTCGAATAAGATACTAACGGTGTCCTACGGAACATTCAGCTGTACGCTGGAAGGTTTCGACGATCCTTTCGGAACAATGCGTGGGATCGCAGAGTATTTTCGCGACCTTGCCTCTGACGACCGCTATTTCGGTGCGGAACCCCCGACACCGGACGTCGAGATGCTGCAAAAAATTGCGCAGAAGGAAGTTCAGCGCAAAGTAGAGGCCCGCGTCGGCGAAACTGGCGTCGAGTTGCGCCAAGTGACCGAAGCCGCCAGCGAACCCGCTGCTGAAGCGGCTGAGCCTCAAAAACAGATCGAAGAAGCCGAGACCCTTGAAACTGGTCCGCTGGCATTTGACGATGAATACCTGATGGCAGACGAGCCAGAGGATGTTCTGACCGTCGACACCGAAGCTGCGCCAGTCGAAGACGACACGCCAGTTGAAACGGTCGCTGAAAAACTTCGGCGCATTCGCGCAGTTGTTTCAAAGTCGATCGAACAGGAAGAACCACAGGTACCTGCCAGCGTCGCCGAAACCGAACCGAAAAACGCTGACGAAGATTCCGAAGAGTCACAAATACGCAGCCGTGCGTTGTCTGAAACCATTGCATCGATCACTGCCGATCTGGAAGAAGATTTCGAGGACGAAGACGACGCTGCCCAATCCGACAGCACTGAAGACAACTCGGAACTGGACAGCGACTCGATCGCCAATGTTATCTCGGATGAAGACGACGCAGAGATCGACCAGCAAGCGGACGCCGCGGAAAACGCGTTTGAAGCGATCGCTGAAGAAGCAGATTCCCTTGAGGCCAAGAACGTTCCTGAAGCCCAGGAAGAATACATCGAAACAGCGCTTATTGATGCCGAAGAAGATATGGCCTCGGATAGCATCGAGTCGAGCTTCGATGAAGACGACGCGATTGTTGCCTCGGTTGGAAAAATCGTCGCAAGCGATTCCGACAGCGATGAAAAGGAAATTGATGCGCTGGGCGAAGCGGCAGCGGTTACAGACGACAACCAGGCTGAAGCGAGTGTGTCAGAAGAAACCGATGATGCTGGGCAGGCCGATGACGATGCACAACGGGTTCGCTCATCCTCTCCGCTTTCCCCGATCGAGGACGACGGCAGCGACAATGACGTTGGACGCCTGCTGGAAGAGACGGATCAAAAGCTAAATGACGACGAAGGCATCCGCCGCCGTCGCGTTATCAGTCAAATGCGCGCGGCGGTCGCCGCCACAAAAGCGGACCGCGTTTTCACAAAGATCATCACTCGTGAATCGAGCGATGCCGAAGAACAATCTCCCTACCGCAGGGACCTAGACAGCGCAATTTCACGCCGGCCATCGGTCGGAATTCCTGATAAGATCGCAAATGAATCAAAGCCGTCACCGCTGGTATTGGTGTCGTCGCAGCGCGTCGACACGGTGGAAATTGAACCGGCCGAAGCGGATGTGCAGCCCAAACGGGTAGAGGCAACTTCTGGTGACCCATCTGAATCCGCGAGTTTCCGCGAATTCGCGACCAAAATGGGCGCAACGGATTTGCCCGATCTTTTAGAGGCAGCAGCGGCATATTCCGCGTTCGTTGAAGGCGCGCCTCACTTTTCGCGCCCAGAGATAATGAAGCGTGTTGCACGTGTTGACCCAGCGCTCCAGCTATCGCGGGAAACCGGTTTGCGGACCTTCGGACAATTGCTTCGGCAAGGGAAAATCCAGAAACTTCAGCGCGGTCAATTCACGATCGGCGAAGAAACCAAGTTTGACCCTGCACAACGGATCGCCGGCGAGTAACCGGCGGACAACAATCAAAAAAAGCGGCCTCGATTTCGGGGCCATTTTTTTACCGGCTGATGAGACGAACAACCGGATCGCAATCGTTCGTGGTTGACCTCGCACAAGTTTCCGCAGCACGGTCATGAACAGCTTTTGCAATTGTGCCGCGAGGATTCATGCCAATAGAAAACGCCCCGTTCACAGCTGAGGAATATGCTCGAAGGATCAACAAAACCCGAACAGCGATGGAACACGCCGGAATCGACGTTCTTTTTGCGACCGACCCTTCGAACCAAGCCTGGCTCACCGGCTACGATGGCTGGTCATTCTATGTCCATCAGGGCGTTATTCTGAAAAGCGACGGCGACCCGATCTGGTGGGGCCGGATGCAGGACACCAACGGCGCGCATCGAACCGTGTGGATGGATACGGGCCATATCACCGGATATGCGGATGACTACGTGCAATCCACGACTTCGCATCCAATGGAAGATCTTTCCCAGAAACTGCGTGACCTCGGGCTGGGAAATGCGCGCATCGGTGTCGAGATGGAAAACTATTATTACTCGGCAAAAGCTCATGCCGTGCTGACAGCCAACTTACCGGATGCAACGTTTGTCGATGCAACCGCGTTGGTGAATTGGCAACGCGGAGTAAAATCCGACGAAGAGATCGGCTTTATTCGCAAGGCCGCCAGGATCAGCGAAAAGATCGCACGTCTCGCCCTCGAAAAGGCAGAACCGGGACTGAAGAAAAATGAACTGATCGGCGATATCGTCCAGGCTGGCTACTATGGCGTTGGCGATGATTGGGGCGATTATCCCGGCATCATTCCGCTTGCACCCTCGGGCACCGACGCCGCGGCCCCGCATCTGACGTGGAACGGCGACACGCTTTGCGAGGGCGAGGCGACGTTTTTTGAACTTTCTGGCTGCTATCGACGCTACCACGCGCCGCTTTGCAGAACAGTGCATCTGGGGCCAGCCCCGCAAATGTTGCTGGATGCATCAAAGGCTCTGGCGGCAGGTCTAGCTGCCGGAATTGAAGCGGCCAAGCCGGGAAATCGAGCCTGCGACATCGCCAATGCGCTGAATGCAGAACTAGCGAAGGTCGGCATCAAACGTGGCGAACGCTGCGGGTATCCCATCGGTCTAAGCTATCCACCTGACTGGGGCGAACGCACGATCTCGATCAGAACAAGTGATCAATCTGTGCTTGAACCAGGAATGACGTTTCACTTTATGCCGGGGCTCTGGATGGATGATTGGGGGCTGGAAACAACCGAGACCATCCTGATCCGCGACAGCGGACCAGCTGAAGCGCTATGTTCGGTCGAGCGAAAACTTTTCGTGAAAGACTGACGCATGGATGATCTGGCGCAAACCCGTGAAATCTTAAGCGACTTGATCGCCTATCCAACCGTGTCATCCGACAGCAACCTCGACATGATCGGTTATCTTGCAAGCCGTCTGGAAGATTTGGGCGCAGGTATCGACATTTTTCACGATGAGACTGGCAAAAAAGCCAATTTGTTCGCGACATTTGGTCCAGCTGCGGACGGCGGCATTTTGCTCTCAGGGCACACCGATGTGGTGCCGGTAACCGACCAGGAATGGAGCCATGATCCGTTTGAAATGAATGCGAATGGCGGCCTTCTCTACGGCCGCGGGGCGTGCGACATGAAGGGATTCATTGCTGCTGTTCTCGCTAAGGCACCGACATTCAAAGACCGTGTCTCGACCCGTCCGATTCATTTTTCCTTTACCTACGACGAAGAAACCGGGTGCATTGGCGCGGGCAACCTGGCCAAGGATTTGGTTGATAAAGGTATCCACCCGGCGATCGCGATCGTTGGTGAACCGACCGACATGCGGATCATTGAAGGGCACAAGGGGTGTTACGAGTATTCAACTCACTTTCACGGGCTGGAAGGCCACGGATCGACACCCGACGCTGGCGTCAACGCCGTCGAATATGCCGTTCGCTATGTGGCCCAACTTCTTGAACTGAAGACGGAACTCAAATCTCGTGCGCCCGAGAACAGCCGCTTCGAACCGCCGTGGACAACGCTCAACGTGGGCGGTCTGAACGGCGGCGTCGCCCACAATGTGATCGCTAGCCGAGCCCAGATAGACTGGGAAATGCGCCCGGTTCAAAGCGCTGACGCAAGCCTTGTCAAAGACAGGCTTCACGAGCTCTGCCGGGACAAGCTACTGCCGGAAATGCGTGCGATTTATCCCGATGCCACGATCCGCCTGGAAACCATCGGCGAGGTCGACGGGCTGGAACCCACCGACGACAATCTGGCGCGAAAAATCGTAACCGAACTGACCGGTGCCAATACAGCCGACACCGTCCCATTTGGCACCGAAGCGGGTATCTTTCAAAAGCTCGGCATGGATGTTGTTGTCTGTGGTCCCGGTTCTATTGATCAGGCGCACAAAGCCGATGAATTCGTTTCTGAAGACCAGCTCGTGAAATGTCTCGATATGCTCGAACGGCTATCGCAGAAACTTTAGATGCCTTCCGCCGAATAAAATTCTTGACCGATTGCGCAATGCGTGCAGTTTGGTCACGCGCCGGTCGGCAAATGCCTGAACCGAATCGCATTGGCGATGGCGTCGCCAAAAATTGCCGCAAATGGTGCGGCCCTCCTCAATTGTCCTGAACGCCGGGACGCTTCTTCAGCCCGCAGATTCTGCGGGTTGCAAAGCCATGAGGCATACCAATGAAACAAAACGCACGTACAGATTACTTTCGCTGCCACAACGGCGATAAGGCAAAACTTCCTTTCTCAGAGGCCGAATACAATCGCCGTCTCGGACTGCTTCGCGCAGAAATGCAATCCCGCGACGTTCCCGCGGTTCTGCTGACGTCGATGCACAACATCGCTTACTACTCGGGCTTTCTATACTGCGCGTTCGGGCGGCCCTATGCCTGCGTCGTCACCGATGACAACTGCACGGTAATCTCGGCCAACATCGACGCCGGCCAGCCTTGGCGGCGGTCGAATGGCGATGGAGTCATCTATACTGACTGGCGGCGCGATAACTATTGGCGGGCGATTTCTGATCTGTTGGGCGACGTCCATCGGTTGGGGATCGAGCGCGATCACTTGACGCTTGCGGCAAACGCCACACTAAACGCGATGCTCGGTGAACCGGAACTCTTCGACGTCGCGCCAGCAACCATGGCGCTCAGGATGCGTAAGTCCGACGAAGAAATCGCGCTGATCCGAGATGGCGCCCGTGTCGCCGACATCGGCGGCGCTGCAATTTATGATGCGATCCAAGAAGGAACGCGCGAGATCGACGTCGCAATGGCAGGGCGAAATGCGATGGAGCTTGCCATTGCTGACGCCCACCCGGACGCCGAGTACCGCGATTCCTGGGTCTGGTTTCAGTCCGGCATCAACACTGACGGCGCCCACAATCCGGTTACCGGTCGACGCATTCAAAAAGGCGATGTTCTCAGCCTCAATGCATTTCCAATGATCTCGGGCTACTACACCGCGCTTGAACGCACGCTGTTTCTTGGCGAACCGGATGCCGCATCACTGGACATCTGGCAGGCGAATGTGGACACCCACGAACTTGGTCTGTCGTTGATCAAGCCTGGGATCTCATGCGCGGAAATCTGTGCGGAACTAAACCGGTTCCTGACCGACAAGGGCCTGCTGCAATACCGTTCTTTCGGCTACGGCCACTCATTTGGCGTGCTGTCACATTACTACGGACGCGAAGCAGGGTTGGAATTGCGCGAGGACATCGACACGGTTCTGGAACCGGGCATGGTCGTTTCTATGGAGCCGATGCTTTGGGTTCCAGATGGTCAGCCGGGTGCTGGCGGGTATCGCGAACACGACATTCTTATCTTGACCGAGGACGGGGCGGAAAACATCACCGACTTTCCCTACGGGCCAGAGCATAACATAATCGCTACTTAATAAAGCGCGGACGGGCGGGCCACGCCACAAGCGTGGCTCAGCTCGGCGACATCCCCCGAAGCCGTTCCGACCGCCGACGTAACAACTCGAGCGTCGTTAGCAGCGCGATGGAAATCACCACTAAAATTGTCGCAACGGCCAGAATGGTCGGGCTGATCTGTTCGCGAAGACCGGTGAACATTTGCCAGGGCAGCGTCTTCTGCCCGGCAGAGCCAACGAACAGCACGACCACTACTTCGTCAAACGAGGTAATAAATGCGAACAAGCCGCCGGAAATGACGCCGGGCAGGATCAAAGGCATCTGCACCTTGAAGAAGGTCGTGACCGGATCGGCACCCATGTTGGCGGCTGCACGCGTCAGCGATCGGTCAAATCCAACCAGCGTCGCCGTAACTGTGATGATCACGAACGGAATGCCCAAAACTGCGTGGGCCAGAACCACCTTAACGTAGCCCACGAAGTTTTTGCCCAGGCCAAGCGTGCCTTCCATCCAGTTGCCGATCTGGCTGTAAAAAAAGAACATTCCGGTGGCTGAAATGATCAAAGGAACGATCATCGGCGATATCAGGATCGCCATGATCGCACGGCGGCCCGGAACATGGCTTTGGCTCAATCCTATAGCCGCCAGCGTTCCCAACGACACAGAAATGATCGTTGCTAGTGGCGCGATGATCAGTGAGTTTTTGAAACTTCGCTGCCATTCGTTGTTGGTCAGAAAATCGCGGTAGTGCTTCAACGAATACCCTTCGGGATCGAACCGCAGCATCTCAGGTGTGAACGTAAAGAAGTCCTGTGCGTTAAAGCTCAGAGGCAGCACGACAAGGATTGGCGTGATGAGGAAGACGAAGATTGCGCCACAAATCGCGCGAAACCCGTAGTGCCACAGTATTTGGTTCGATGTCAGATAAGTCGGCAGCCCTTTTCGGTATTCGCGGTAGTGCACCCAGAAAACCAACCGCGCCGCGATCACCCCAAAGATGATTCCGAACAGCGCCCCGCCCGCGCTGCCCAGCGCCAAACCGATTGCCGCTCCCAAAAGCGCACTTACGATCATTGCTGGTCGGGCACTGTCAAAGAGCGAAAGCAACGCGTAGGCAAACGCAATCGCCAGCCCGCCACCCGCGCCAACCGTCAACAAAAATTCCGAAAAGACGGATGCCGTCGACACACCTGCAACAAAGGACACCGCGGCAACGATCAAGCCAACCAGCGACAGCGTGAATGGCAGGGAAATCGGAACGGTCAGGTCTTCGAATTTGCTCGCCATGATCCCGTTACCCCAACTTCACGTTATCGATGCCGACGATCTTGTCGTAACACCAGTAAAGCCCAAGCACGACCACAAGCAGGATCGTACCCAATGCCGCCGCAAGTCCCCAGTTGAGCGAACTTGAAATGTGATAGGCGATTCGGTTCGAGATAAAGACACCCTTGGTGCCGCCCACGATCTCTGGCGTGATGTAATATCCGATTGAGAGTATGAATACCAAAATCGATCCAGCTCCAATGCCCGGAATGGATTGCGGAAAATAGACCCGCCAGAATGCCGTCCAATTGGTTGCGCCCAGCGATTTGGCCGCACGAAGATAAGTTGGCTGAATCGTCTGCATCACCGAATACATCGGCAGGATCATAAACGGCAGCAGGATATGTGTCATAGCGACGATTGTGCCGAATTGGTTGTTGATAATGATCAGCCGGTTAGCGTCATCCACCATCCCCAGCCAGACCAGCACATCGTTGATCACGCCCTGCTGCTGCAACATCACTTTCCAAGCAGATGTCCGCACCAGAAGCGATGTCCAGAATGGCAGCAAAACAAGGATCATCAGCAAGTTGGCCTTGCGCGCCGGCAGGTTGGCCAGCAGCCAAGCGACCGGGTACCCGAGAAGGATACAGGATCCCATAATTATGAGCGACATGATCAACGTGCGCACGAACAGTCGGATCAGAATGCGCCTGTCTTCCGGTTGGGCCGAAGCCCCATCCGGTGTCAATTGCATATCAATGGCGTTCAGGAAGTATCCCGGCGTGACCGTGCGAGCATGGGTCTGGATTGTGCGCCAGGTCTCGATGTCTCCCCAGCCGTCATGCACGTCGATAAACTTTTCCTTGAACGGCGCGTCGGCTTCGAGGTCCCATTTGCCGATGGCGCGGCCAGATCTGCGGAAGAGCGAGCTGATGCCGGTCTTCTCATAGTTCAGTCGCGTTCCCAACTTAGTATGGTTCTTGGCCTCCACGGCGACGACCATGTCTTGCGCCATGGCGGAATAAATCTCTTCGTCGGGCAATTCGCCGGTAGACGCGTCCCACGCCGCCAAAAGCGGAATGGTGTTTGGCAGTGTTTCTTCGACGATGCTGTTCTCAACCGACCGGAAAAGCATCGAAGCAATGGGGATAATAAAGGAAATCAGAACGAACACGAGCAGCGGCGCAATGAGCAACAAAGCCCTGGTTTTTTGAACACGCAGCGCGCGCGCCAGGCTCTTTTTCAACGGCGTGCCATCGGCTGCCAGTACCGGGCCGTTGCTTGCAACATCACTCATCGCCATCCCCGTCGCTCAAGTGCTTATACCCGCGTATGTTGGCGGATTGGGATGGGGCCAATAACGGCCCCATCCCGGTTGTTCAGCTCAGCTTATTGGGCAAGCCAGGCTTGGAATTTACCGTCGATATCGTCGCGATAGTCCGCCCAGAACTCGTAGTTATAAAGGAACGTGTTCTTTGCATTTTCCGGATCAGTTGGCATATGCGGTGCCATGTCGATACCAAGGTCGGCATGTTGACCAACCAGAGGTGCCGACGACGCGCGTGCCGGGCCATACGAGATGTACTTGGCCTGATCCGCCAGACGCTGTGTGTCTGTCGCGAACATGATGTAGTCTAGCGCGCGAGCCTGACGTTCGGGGCTCAATCCGGTCGGAATGATCCATCCATCAAGGTCAAACACTTGCGCGTCCCAGAGCATCGCAACCGGCTGGTTCTGCTCTTCGATAACGCTGAACAGACGACCGTTATAGGTCGAGCCCATGACAACTTCGCCGTCAGCCAATAGCTGAGGCGTGTCAGCTCCGGCCGACCACCAGATTACTTCGTCTTTGATGGTAGCAAGTTTTGCCAACGCTTGGTCCTGGCCTGCTTGAGTTTCCAGAACGTCATAAACTTCGTCCTTGGCAACACCGTCGCAAAGAAGCGCCCATTCCATGTTGTTGATTGCGCGCTTTTCAAGCGAGCGCTTGCCTGGATAGGCTTCCAGATCAAATACGGCACAGACATCGGTTGGCGGATTGTCCCCTACCATGTCGGTGCGATACCCGAATGTCGTCGAATAGACGATCTGTGGAATAAAGCAGTCTGAAACAAGCAAATCACCAAAATCTTCCGAAGCTGGTGTGCCGTCAGGTGCAGCAGCAAGTTGGGTGTCGGGGTCGATTTCCAGCGCAAGGCCTTCGTCACAAAGGCGGATTGCGTCTGCGGCGACCACGTCAACCACGTCCCAAGTCACGTTGCCGGCTTCATTCATGGCGCGCAGCTTGGCGACGGCTTCAGCAGAGCTGTCGTCATTGATAATCGTTACCCCTGTATTCGCGGAATAGGGTTCGTGGTACGCTTTCAACTGTGATTTGGTGTAAGCGCCGCCCCATGACACAATGGTCATTTCCTGGGCGCTGGACACACCTGCCAGCGAAATGGCCGCGGCGGTGGCCAATAATGTTACGTTAAGTCTCATGTTATCTCCCAATTGTCGCCCGTTTTTCGCGTTCCTGGATCGGCGCCACGGGCTACGCGCCCCGATCCCTGTGTTTCGCCGTTCTATTCTTTGACGACGTCTTCTCCGCTACGCATCAAGCGCGCGGCAATCCTTCGGCAACCAGCCGATTTCGATCTCCTGATCCGGACTCAATCTTACCGCATCAGGTGCATTTCGTGTCTTCACAATGAAGTTTTCATTTCCCGCCACAGAAAGCCGGAAGCGGAAAACGTCGCCCATGTAGATAAACTCGCGCACGGTCGCTTTGAGCGTATGCGCATCTGGACGAAGTCTATCCTTGTTGAATTCCACGCGTTCAGGTCGGATCGAAACTTTGGTCCGGTCACCCGCCTGATCCACGTTGACTGGTCTGGCATCAATTTCTTCGCCGTCATCCAATGTGACGACACAAGTATCGCCATCAATCGACTTAACTACGCCGTCCATCGTGTTGTTTTCACCAATGAATTGGGCGACAAAGCTGTTTTCCGGTTCTTCATAGAGCTTGTCCGGCGGCGCCAACTGCTGAATCCGGCCGTCGTCAAATACCGCGACACGGTCCGACATCGTCAATGCCTCGGTCTGGTCGTGGGTCACGTAGACCACCGTTATTCCCAGATCATGGGCCAGATTTGTAATTTCGAACTGCATGTGCTCGCGCAGCTGTTTGTCGAGCGCGCCAAGTGGTTCGTCCATCAACACCAGCTCAGGCTCGAATACCAACGCGCGTGCCAGCGCAATCCGCTGCTGCTGGCCGCCAGAAAGCTGCGAGGGTCGGCGGCCGCCGAATGCCCCCATCTGCACCATATCCAGCGCGCGCATTACCTTTGCTTCGCGGTCAGTTTTGCCCATTTTGCGAACTTCGAGCGGGAAACTCAGGTTTTCCGCAATCGTCATGTGCGGAAACAAAGCATAATTCTGAAAAACCATGCCGATGCCGCGCTTGTGCGGCGGAATGTTGTTGATCGAGACGCCGTCCAGCATGATTTCGCCGTGCGTCGCCGTTTCAAAGCCCGCCAACATCATCAAGCATGTGGTCTTGCCCGACCCCGATGGCCCCAGCATTGTCAGGAACTCACCCTTGGGCATCGCCAGGTTAAGATCCTTTACGACGAGAATTTCGCCGTCGTAGCTTTTCTGTACGCGACTAAATTCGACAAATGCGTTGTCGTTTGCTTCCCCCGGCACTGTCCATTCCCTGTTGTTTTTTCAGTTGTTATTGCCTCTTTTCGAGGCCATTGCCGCACGAGTTAAGCTGAAAACCGAACGAAAAAGCAACCGAAAACGCGACCTTACTTCCTTTGGAACCGTCATCGCCCGTGCGAACGATCATAACCGGACCGTTGTGAGGCCACCCATTTCCCGGCCTGGGCGTCCTTGTTTGCATAAATTTCGATCAGCAATGGATGGCACACGGCGATGTCTGAAGAATGCTCTGAACCACAATCTCCGCCGGGACAAGCCGAAAGCCCGACAACAAGATCTATGTCGGCATGAAACTCCAGAAAGTCGCTCGGGCGAACTGGACTTGCTTTCATGAAATACTGATGCGTATCCGCCAAAAACCCCGTGCACATAAAGACGTTCATCACGTCGTGGACATATAATTCAGCCTTTTCTAGTGGCATGCCGGAATAATCAGCAAGCGCTCGTGTCAGATTCGAATGGCAGCAGTTGTGATAGTTTTCGCCGCTGAGCAAATGGTTGGTGTAAGGATCGCAACGGGTACCGATGACGTCGTGTACCGATCCGCCATCGCCGTCAAATCCGTACCAATCCAAAGTGTCCTCAATGATCGTCGCCATCGCGCGCAAAT
>JBPCWO010000069.1:0-25187 GCA_051009475.1 Boseongicola sp. | reverse complement strand
ACATTATTTTCGGAAATAAGGTCCATTTGCAGTTCGCCCTTTGCGAGCCCAGCTCTGGATTCGCTTCCGGAAAATCCTGTTATTGGCTTAAAGTTCACCTCGAATGCTTTGCCGACCATCATGGACTGAATGTAACCAGAAGAAACTCTGGTTTGGGCAGGCATCAGTATAGGATCTTGGTACTCAAGAACGTCCTCCCAAGAATTGATACCGCTTCGGGTCGATGCCACAAGATAGCGCGCTTCAGACGTCACCTTCCCGATATACTCCATGCTTGTTAGGTCGGCTCGAAGCATGTCGTCGCCAGCAATCTGTGTGAGAATTAAGCCAGTGTTGTACATCATAATTATTGGCTTGCTGCTGGTCGTCTGCGACAGGCGATTCAACGCCACAATGCCACCCATTCGATCCTGGTTCGCCACGACGATATTGCTTCCGGGCAATATTCTCTCCATGTGCTCGGCAACCAACCGGGTCGTACGGTCATAACCGCCGCCGGGTTTGGAACCGACGATAAATTCGATTGTACGTCCCTCGAAGCGACCAAGATCCGCAGCCAGGACAGGTGAGCCATCACCCGTTATCGCAAGCAATGCGAGGGCGACCGTTGCAACGCGAAATCTGCGAACGCGAGCATTCAAATAGCTTTTAAAAAGTATACTCATCCTTAAACCTCTGATGTTTGGATTTGTTTGGCCGGCTGACTGGTGAGTCGGCCATCATAAATGCGCACAACATTGGTGCATTTGGCGACGGTTGCTTCACGATGCGTGACAAGTGAAGCAATCCTGCGATAGCACCCCAAAAGGCCACCCTGCCCAGGTTCGCCCATGGTATGTTTCCCGGTATATTTCAATCCACCTTCTCCGCGACGACACTCACCCTTCGAGTTGACCCAACGGCCTGACTTATGGGCAAACTGGTTCCAATGTCGGCAATCTCGAGGTTGCGAAAACCCGAGTCTTCCAAAGGTGCTGCGATTTGCTCCAAGGTCTGCAATCGGTGAGAATATCGAGTTTCCGCGAATGATCGGACAATCTTTTCGAGTGCAGCTGAAGTGATCAGTTCGCGATGATCCGACTTAGCGCGTGCCTGCAGGTAGTCATTCACCAGAACCGAGACTTGCTTGTCATCGAAACGACGACCGTAGAGGGGTTTATCTGGCTTAAGCTGAGCAATAAATACAGCGCGCCCTCCCTCGTCCAAGGCTCCACGCCATGCAGTGCAGACGGCCCGCCGATCTTCAGGAGCGATTGAATTCAAGAAATTATGTGAAACGACCACATCGAATCCGCGGCCATCAAAATCCTGAATGGGCCCGCACCAAGTTTCGATTGGCCATCCAGACCGAGTTCCATACCAGGAATTTATCGAGAGTGGGGTGCCACAGGTGTCGACCACAGTGATCTTTCCTGTTGCGCCTTCCAGCCTGAACGCCTCAATCACGTAGGCGAGTATCCCCGCATCAGCCGCTCCTGAAATCAGAATCCGGCGTCTGTCCTGCTGAATTTGCGCGCGCAATGTTGTCAATAGAACTTCATGGTCCCGGCCGACGGCCGGCAAAGCAGCGAAAAGGCGCAGGTAGCCCCAAGCGCGATGATATTCTCGACAGCCATCACCGCACTGTTGCGCGCCGATATCAGCCATCATAGGCGCGATTTCGGATAAAAGCCTGGCGTCAGGAGTGATAATAGTCATTTGAGGTACTCTTCACCGTCGAGACACTTCTCGAAGCATTCGAGAAATGAAAAAATATGGGCCACCTAACCGGGTCCTCAGCGCCAACTTCCAGCGCTTAGAACTAAGAAGCTCGGTGGGACGAATTCGATTGATAATCCTGTTCCAGGCACCTCTTCGACGAAGTGCGATATATGGGTGATGAATCCAGCTTTCGCGCTCAACAAAAGGGGAGTTGCCGATATGTTCGAATGTGAACGGAATTCTTTTGACGGGACCTGAGTAATCAATTTCTTGAAAAGCTTCGGTTAGTTGCTGGGCGACTATTCCCCGCCGCGCCTCTCGGTCCGGATCCCCAAAAAGAAAATTTGGAAAGGTTGGATTGGTATTGATCTCAAAAATCACGATCCTGTCGTCGTGGATTCCGTAGTCTATGCGTCCATAGTCGATGTTCACCGCGTCAGCTACGCGTCGTAATTCATCCTCGTGTGGATTATTGGCTACGTAATCTAGTTCTTCCTCAATGAAGGCACTACTAGTCTGCTTATTTCCACTTTTTACCACCCAGTCGGTGCTTCGAAGGATGTGCTGAGGCACTATGCGCTTGCCGATAACAAACGCGCCGTATTTTCGGTAGAAACCATCCGCGTCTGTTTGCGCCGAAAAGCTTAATGCAACTCTGCCTGCAAGCGTCCGGCCAGAATTCGTCAGATCCTGCACAGCGGCGCGGAACTCTGTTTCATTTTGCAAAATCCCAGTTTCTGGGCCGCCACAACCGTCCTCTTCCCTTATGAACACAGGGTACGTTTCTGGCACCTCACCGGTGTCAATCCGGGTCACCTCGATATCATTTAAACCCGTTTTTCTTAGATGACTTAGAAGAGCAGTGCGCTGATGGACTTTTTGCGGGCGATTAAGCACTTTTGTATTTGGAAATGCTTCAATCGCAGCGTTCATTGCAATTGAAGCGGCATCGATTTCGTAACTGTGAAGGTGATCGAAATCGGTAAATATTAATGTGCTTGAAGGAATTTCCCGCTCGCCAAACAGTTTGGAGTACGAGTGCATGGCAAATCTGCACCCTAATCTTGGCTGAGCTAATTTCAGACGATTTAGCGTGTTCCCATTTCGTCCGCTATGAAAAATATGAATCATCGAAACTAAGGGGCACGGCGAAATCTATGTGATCTCGAACGCCTTTTTACGCCACCAATCTTCATCGATCACCCCCGATACCAAAACCAATACCCAAGCTAATGCGGCTCACATAGGTCAGCATAATCGGGTTACCTTTTTTTAGCTATTCGCGCGGACGCCAAAAGCGCTGATTGTGTTCGAGTTCGCAATTGCTGACGTTTTCACTATGGATTGTCCACAAGCTGGCGATACTCAGGACATTGTGGTGCGCCAATGGCCACACTTAACGCGAAGAACGCCTAGCTAGAGGATTCGGCGGTTATCGACATAGAATCCACTATCATCACGATGATCGCGAAGTAATATTGGCGCAAAAACAGCGGAGTGCACCGTTTGATCACGCTGGGCTTGTCTCTTCCAGGCCAACTTTGAAGAAGATGGCATAAAGCGTTGGAACAACAAGCAGAGTCAGTATCGTGGCGAAGCTGAGGCCACAGATTATTGTGACCGCCAAGGATTTGAAGAACGGGTCGAACAAGAGCGGGATAACCCCAAGAACCGTGGTCAACACACCCAGTAGTACTGGCCTGAAACGGCTAACGGCAGCATCTATGACGGCGGACATGCGGGCTTTGCCGTCAGCTATCTGGCTATCCGTCTCGTCGATCAGCACAATGGCATTCTTAATCAGCATCCCCGTTAACGCCAATATTCCTAAGATTGCCATAAACTCCAGCGGCGTTTGCGTTGCCGCCAGACCATAGACGACCCCAATCAGCGCCAGAGGTACTGTCAGCCAAATAATCACTGGCTGTCTGATTGCATTGAACAAAAGAAACACAACCACGACCATTGCGCCGAAACCAATCGGCATTGTCGAAGCAAGTCCTGCATTCGCTTCCGTGCTGCTACCAAATTCGCCCTTCCATTCTAACCTGTGGCCGGGTGGTAATTCGATGGCCTCGATATCACCTTTGACGGCGTCAAAAAGATCGCCGGAAAGCACACCTGGTGCATTGTCCGACTGTGCGGTGATTGCAAGCTGGCGGTCTATGCGGAGCAGATTGCCCGCCTCGAACACAAGGTCAAAATTGCGCACAACCTGAGTAATTGGGATGTACCCTCCGGACACCTGACTAAAGACCTGGATGTCGCGAAGTTGTGCCGCATCCGCACGCGCGCCAATTGTCGGGCGCATGACAATGTTTGTTAGTTCGTCGCCTTCACGATAGACGCCGATCTTTTTGCCATTCACATGGGAATTGACTGCGTCCGAAATCTCGCCCTGGGTCAATCCCAATCGCCTTGCATTTTCTGTATCGATGGCGGGCCGGATGACTGGCACTTGTTCTCGCCAATCGTCCTTCACTGCAACGGCACCAGCGGCGCTCATGATCGATTTCGCCTGATCGGCAAGCTTGCGTAGCGTTGCCGGGTCTGAACCGAAAAAGCGAACTTCGATCTTCGATCCACCGCTTGGACCAAGAGCAAATTTCCAGACTTTGGCATTTGCCTCGGGATAGGTTTCGTCCAGCCAGGTCTGGATCTCTGGAAGCAAGCCGTCGATTTGCTCGAACGCCTCGACATCGATCAGTATTTGACCATATGCAGAATTTCCGCTTTCGCCCTCATAGGTTAGCATGAACCGAGTATGTCCACCGCCAACGACAGTGTTTGTGCCGGTAACGCCTCCAAGTTCACGGACAAAGGCATCTACTTCGGCAATGCGCGACTTGGTCGTCTCGATATCGGTGCCTTGCGGCAGATAGAAATCTAAAACGAACTGCGCACGAGTGGACGCTGGGAAAAATCCGGGAGGCACCAAACTAAAAAGCGCGAGCGCGGAAATAAAGAGCCCGGCGACAAGTGCCACAGACAAATAGCGCATTCGGATCGCAAGCCCCAGCACGCCGCGGTAAGTTTTCAGGAGCACATTCTCTGGTGCCATTCCTGAGCTTTCGCCGGGCTTTAGGAGCAGAGTACAAAAATACGGCGTCAGCCAGATTGCAATCAACCACGAGAAGAGCAACGCGATAAGAATCGTCCAAAATAGGCTGCCTGCGTACTCACCGGTGTTGTCCGGTGAAAAACCAATCGGCGAGAATGCGAGAATCCCGACGATAGTCCCCCCTAGAAGTGGCCAGCGGGTTTGGTTGACGACAGCTGTTGCGGCCCTAGCGGTTTCCTCGCCGCGTTGAATGCGCACAAGCGTCCCCTCGACGACTACGATGGCATTGTCGACCAGCATACCGAGCGCGATAATCAGCGCGCCAAGCGAGATCCGCTGCATATCAAGCCCGTAAATATACATTCCAAAGAGCGTTCCCGCCACGGTGACAAGCAAAATGCCTCCCATCAAAATTCCGGACCTGAGCCCCATAAAGATCAAGAGCGTGCCAACTACGATGGCCAGGGCAAGGGCAACGTTCAAAACGAAGTCGTTTATCGAGGCTTCCACACTTGCGGACTGGTCCGAGATTGTGTGGATGTCGATGCCGATGGGCCGCTCGGATTTCAACGCTTCCATTCGCGCTTTCACGGCCGCGCCCATCTCCACAACGTTACCGCCCAGTGTATTCGAAACCGCCAGCCCAATTGCGGGCCGGCCATCGCGAAAAAGACTGGTGGAGGCCGGTTCTTTACGACCGCGCTTGACGGTTGCGATATCTGATAGGCGGAACGACGCTCCGTTATTTCCGGAAATGACAAGATCCTCGATAGCGTCGATAGAGTCGACCGCTGCGTCGGGCCGGATCGAAAGGCGGGCGGTATCAACCACAATTGTACCGCCCGGAATGACAAGGTTCTGTCCTTCCAGTAGGTTGCCTATATGCGAGGGGGCCAGACCCAGTTCGGACAGTCTACCGGGTTCGTATTCAACATAAATGACTTTTCTTTGGACTCCGCTCAGAGTGATCTTTGAAACACCGTCAACGACGACGAGTTCCCGTTGAAGTTCCTTTGCGTATGCGTGCAGTTCCGGCAGAGTGAATCCCTCGCCGACGATCGCATAATAAAGCGCAAACACATCGCCGTAGTCGTCGAAAATCTGACTTGGTAAAGTATTCGGCGGCAAGCTCGATTGAATGTCGCCTATTTTTGCCCGCATCTGAGCGAAGCTTTGAGCCAAAGCCTCTCGGTCGGGCGTGGCCGCAATTGTAAATTCAATCGTAACCTCGCTGGTCCCCGGTTTTGAGACCGATCGTACTTCGTGGACCCCGCGAAGCTGCTGCAGCGCATTCTCGACAACCTCGGTGACTTCCTCCATCACCTCTTCTGCACTCGCGCCAGGATAGGGCGTAATTATCTGCGCTGAGCGGATAATGAATTCGGGGTCCTCGAACCGCGGCAGGGCTGTATAGGCAAAGTAGCCCGCGTACAGGATCAGGAGCGTAGAAAGCGCCGAAACCAGGCGTTTCGTGATAGCAAAACTGGCAAGATCCATAGGTCAACCACCAACTTTGGTGATTGGGCGGATCTCCATGCGCTCTTGCAATCTGCTCACACCGGCAGAGACGACAGTTTCACCAGCTTCAAGTCCGGAGGTAATGGTGACACGTCCACCGATAATTTCGCCCGTTTCCACCGCCCGCTGTGCGACAGTGTTATTGTCATCGACGACCCAGACAAAAGGCGAACCATCTGGTTCTGCACCGACAGCAGATAAAGAAACGCTTACTATGGTATCTGCAATCGCTTCTGCGCGGATCAGCACATGGCCGACCATGCCAGGCAGAATGGTCGTATCCTTCGGCGCATTGACCGCAATACGTCCACGATAGGTCTGCGTCGCCGCCTCGGCCTGCGTAGAAAATTCTACAAATTCTGCTGAATATTCTGCGTTGGAACTTTCGAAAATGACCACGCTTTTAGGATCGTTGGACCGGCTGATATCAGAGACATCAGAACCGGGAACATCGAAGGACAGATGCAGCTTGGATATATTCTGCAGCAGCACGATTTCCTGTCCGGCCTGAATAAGCGTAAAGTTGTCGATATTCCGACGCGCTACAATGCCGTCAAATGGGGCTACAAGTGTGGCGTCCGACAGGCTGTCACGCGCAATCTTTATCTGGGTTTCGATGCCGCGCAGCGCGGCTTCTGCCGCCGCCACGTCTTCTTGACGTCCTCCTGAAAGCCCGATCGCAAGTTGTTCTTTCTGCGACTTCAAGGTTGCTTCGGCAACGCTGAGTTCGGCCTGTGCCTGATCAAGCGTGACTGGTGCGGCAATATCGCGTTCAACGAGTGCCTGTGCTCGTTTCGCCGCGTCCTGGGCGAGTGTGACTTGCGCGCTGGCACTTGCGACAGCAGCTTCAAGGGCTCGCACTTCCTCTGATCTCGCGCCAGATTTCAAGGCATCCAGTTGCGCAACAGCCTGATCCCGCTGGCTTTCTAGTTGCGCTATTTGGGCCTCGAAATCCCGCGGATCGAGTTTTGCAATAACATCCCCTGTCTTTAGCCTGGACGCGGCACGAACGGGCAGTTCCACCACTTGTCCCGCGACGCGAAAAGAAACAGAAGCTTCTTGTGACGGAACTACGATAGCCGGATATGTCCACGAATTGCTTGCATCGGTAGCTGCGACAGTTTCGACTTTTGCCGGACGGGCGACATCTTGTGCGATTGCATGCCCATAGCCAGTTAATGCGACTATGGAAAATGCACTAAAAACGTCCAAAAATTTCTTGGCCATCATGTGATCCTGACTATCTCTGACGGTGACTAATAAAAATGCTGTTTTGTTGGATGAGCAGACGGTATTGAAATTGGAATTGATTGGCCAGATCGCACCAGGAAAAGTGTTTGACTGGATATGTACTTCATTTCATGTGAGCGTCGTCGCCGGATTCCGGCCCGGGTTGCAGCTGAGGCCTTGGGTTGATTTCCACCTTCAAAACCTGCTCAATCTTGAGACGGCAACAGGAAATTTGTCGGTGTCCGCGTAGGTTGCGGTTCAGTGGTTTGCGTGTTTGTTTTCGCCAATTCTTGGTGAATGACGGCTGCGGGTTCAATTCTAGCGTTCGTTGATTATTCTGAAAGTATAGCCAGGCTCGAATCCGGCAGGTGTTTCCCGCATAAAGCCTGCCCTATTTTTTACCATTCTCAGTCGAATTCAAAACGCAGTTTTGCGGCCGAACAACCGCGTATGCAGTTGAATTCGTGCCACTAAATCTAGAGATGGTGCCCCCACACGGACTCGAACCGCGGACCTCCTGATTACAAATCAGATGCTCTACCAGCTGAGCTATAGGGGCACGCGCGTTCGTCTATGCGCTTCGATTGTGTCACGCAAGTGTTTTACTCAAATGCGTCTTGTCATTGCGCGGGCGACTAGCGCCACTGCAACAAGGCTGACACCGATGATCAGCAGCGCTGAAGGTGCAGCATCCGCCATTTTTTCAAGACTTGCTTGTTCAAAACTCCGCGTTGCAAGCGTGTTGAAATTAAAAGGGCGCAACAAAAGCGTTGCGGGCAGTTCTTTGACGCAATCAACGAAAACCAGCAACAGCGCCGTCGCCAAAGAACCTCGCATCAGCGGATAGTAAATTTTCTGAAGCGTCCCACCTGCGCTTTGCCCGAGAATGCGCGCGGCAGGCGGCAGGTTCGGAGCGATCCGGCCCATTGCGGTATCCGCGACACCCTGACCTATGGCAAAAAACCTGACTGCATAAGCATAGATCAAAATGGTCGATCCACCAGTGAGCAGCAACCCGGGATCCCAGCCGGTAAACGCTAAGACGGCATCGGCAAACGCGTTGTCAAAGGCAGCAAGCGGGATCAAAATCCCAACGGCCAGAACAGCGCCCGGCGCCGCATATCCGATTGTCGTCAACGGAAGCAAAACTCTCGGGACTGCCCTGCCCGATAGCCTGACACCATAAACCATGAATGTTGCAGCACACACAGTTACCAATGCTGCGACACCGCCCACAAACAATGTGTTTGCAAGCGCGTCCATCAGACCCGGTGCGAACCAGCGGTCAAACCGGGTTAAAGCATGCCAACAGAGAATCGAAACCGGCAAAACGAAACCGGCCAAAAACGGAAGGATGCAAACCAGGGCAGCAATCCAGGCGTTTTTTCCGGTTAGCGTCGCAGGGTCAGGTCGCCGCTCTTGGCGCGACATGCGATAAAACCGCGCTTTTCTGCGGCTTATCTTTTCAAGTACGACGAGTGCAAAGATCAACAGCAAAGTTACAGACGCAATCTGTGCCGCACCACCGACATTCCCCGCTTCGAGCCAAACAGAAAATATTCCCGTCGTTAGTGTTTGGACGCCGAAAAATTCCACTGTCCCAAAATCGTTTACGGTCTCCATCATTACGATCGCAGACCCGGCAAAAATTGCCGGACGGGCCAGCGGCAACCCAATTCGAGTGAACAATCTCACGCCCCCTGCCCCAAGCGCGCGCGCCACTTCGTGGGCACAGCCAGATTGTTCTCGAAAACCCACCCGCGCAAGAAGGTACACGTATGGATATAGCGATGCCGTCAGAACGAATATCGCGCCGCCGCGTGATCGAAACTCAGGGAACCAATAGTCGCGTGCACTTTGCCAACCAAAGAGATCCCGCAGCATTGTCTGAACAGGTCCGGCGAATTCAAGAAAATCCACCAGTGCATAAGCTCCCAAGTATCCGGGTACAGCCAAAGGAGTCAGTAGCAGCCACTCCAATGCTCTTGATCCGGGAAACTTGTACATCACAACAAGCCATGCCGTCGTCGCGCCTACGCACGCCGAAAACACAGCAACAAAACACATTATGACAATAGTATTTTCCAGATATCTGGGGAACGTTGTTGCTAGCAAATGCGGCCAAATATCCTCCGCGGGAGTTGCCGCAATCCAGAACACCGAAAGAATAGGCAACAAAACAAGAAGAGCGAGAACCAGGCCGCCCAGCGACCACAGCTCGACCCTTGGGAACGCCAAACTGGTTAGTTGAGTCTTTTCGTCGGTCATATCGCTTCCGCCCTAGCCCGAAACGGCTTTCCCTGTCCAGCCGCCACCGCTAGTCTAACGGCGAGGCAAAATTGGGACGTGGTAAGGGACATGCAGATCCTATTCCATCTGGGAGCACACTGCACTGATGGTGGTCTTCTGATCCGCTCGATTTTGCGCAATCGGGCAACGTTGGCGCGTGAAGGCGTGGGTGTTCCAGGCCCAAGTCGCTATCGCGAACTTCTTGGCAACGTATCGACTTCACTACGTGGCGAATGCGCCAGCAGTGACACCGAAGATATGCTGATTGAAGCGATTTGCGACGATGACTCGGCTGAACGGATAATACTTTCTAACGAAAACTTCTTGTGCCGGGCCAGCAAGGTTTTGGCCGAGGATGGGCTTTATCCCAAAGTCGGAAAATCTGCCTGGCTAAGAAACTGCTTTCCGGATCACAGCATCGAATTTGCAATCGCGACTCGAAATCCTGCGACTTTTGTTCCAGACCTTATTGCCCGCCTCTCAGAAACAGATCGGGCTGAGGTCATGTCTCAGCTTCATCTTGATCGCCTGTCATGGGCCGACGCTGTGGCAGAAATCGTCGAGGCGAATCCGGGATGCCCAATTATCGTGTGGAGCCACGAAGACACGCCATTTATTTGGTCCGAAATAATCAGCGAACTGACGGCTTGCGACCCCTATACCGAACTCGATGGCGAACTCGATATGGTTGAACAGATTATGTCCAACGAAGGCGTGGCCAAGCTAGAGGACTTTTTAAGGAGTCACACAGAGCTTTCGGAAACGCGACGACATGCTGCAATTTCCGCGTTTCTGGATGCACACGGTCTTGACGAAAAGATCGAAGAAGAAATCGACCTGCCGGGATGGACATGCGATACGATCGCGCATCTATCTCAGGCATACGACGAAGATTTGGTCCAAATCGCCAAATTGCCTGGGGTCACGTTCTTAGAGCCCTGACGAGAATTCAGAGCGGGACAGACAAGTTTGGCCTGCTACATTCCCAGTGCTTCTTTGTACATGTCCAATACCGCCTCTTCTTCTGCGATATCATCTTTGTCGCGTTTTCTCAGCGCGATGACCTTTCGCATGACTCTGGTGTCATATCCGCGACCCTTGGCTTCGGCCATTACTTCTTTTTGCTGGTCCGAAATATCTCGCTTTTCGGCCTCAAGCTTTTCAAATCGTTCAATAAATTGACGCAATTCGTCTGCGGTAACGCGATAACTTTGCTCAATTACATCGTCGTTCATTATTGTGCTTCTCCGGCTTACCGGCTCGTTGGTTACCGCCCTCCTGACCCGGCATCAAGGGGTTGCGGGTGCGCAAATGTGGCTCTAGGTCAAAAACCTGTCACGCAAGAGGATTAGACATGCAGATACTGGTTTGGATCGGCGCCATATTGACGCTTCTCGGCGTTGGCGGACTGATCTGGTGTGTGCTTATTGCAGTCCGTGCAAAGCGTGCCGGTCTTAGCGACTCGGAAATGAAAATTCGGCTGCAAAAAGTTGTGGCACTAAACATGGGTGCACTGGCGATTTCGGCTATTGGATTGATGTGCGTCGTGCTGGGCCTGTTTTTGATCTAATGATCCAGTGCGGCAAAACTCTTTCCGGACTTAATCAAGTCCTGAAAGGCAGACGACGGTGGCGACAAGCGTGATGATGCTTGCGACATCTCTTCAATGTGCTGGTGCACCAAGGGCAAACCAATCAGATCCGCGGCGAACATAACGCCACCGGTTCTCCTTGCGAAACCAAGACCGTGAATCGCCACCATGTCTATGTCAGACGGAGTCTTTGCAACTCCCTCGGCTAATAACTGTGCGCCGGCTCCTGCCATCGCAGCAACGCAGCGCATTCTAACAACGCCGTCATCAACGAAACCAGGTTCTTTCCCCTTCGTCGCCCTGTCGGCATCAATCAGGGCTAATACATCAGGGTCTTCCATCCCTTTCCGGCCATTTTCTGTATAGCGATAAAACCCGCGGCCATTCGCGCGCCCAAGTCGCCCCGCATCCACTAGCTGCGCGCCAAGATCAGCAGCCTGTTTTTGACGCCTTGTGCGTGTAAGCCCCTCTGCATCACGCCAGGCGAACGATCCTAGGGGCAGACCCCAGTCCTGCAAGGCGGCATCGACTTGGGATATTCGTGCGCCGTCCTCGACGCACAAGTCGGCTGCGGCGTGCAGTGCCTCGGTGATCCGTTGACCAATCCCATCCGGTCCCGGACCAGTTTCGATGACAAGTCGATCAAGCTTTCGTGCCAGCGCCCTCGCTGTCGAGAGCGCCCGCGGTGCGGTTGTCTTACTTGGAATGATCTCGGCCAGCCGGTTTTTTTGCATGCCCGGGTATAAACGCAAACCAACCACATCGCCCGGACGCCGTGTTGCCGCGGCGATTGTGGCGACATCGACGGACTCTGTCCCCGTTGCAAGCACCGCACCCGCCTTCATTACGGCGTCCAGCTCGGCTATGACTGATTTTGGTACAAAGGGGCCCGGATCAATGATCACGTCAGCCTCTGCCAGCGTCCCAAAGCCCACCACCGCATTTAGCCGGTCCAGCGTTGCCTCAACGGACTCTTCTTTAAGTTTTCCAGCCGCAACCTGCGCGTCATAGTGTTTGATGATTCGGTTGATACCGGCTTCAAGTGCGGCATCGCTTTTTTCGGCGACAGATACGGAAAATCCGGCATCAAGACAGGCCACGGCAATTTCGCTGCCGATACCGCGTGCACCGATTATTCCGATCGCAGAAAGCGGGCGGGAAGGCGCGCGGTCTTGTGCACGCGATGTGGCGATAAGACGCCGCTCAGCAGCGAAAATGTGCCTGAGCGAACGCGAATGCTCCGATGCGACAAGGTCTTCGAATGCAGCAATCTCAAGCCCGCGACCGACATCGTAGGGCAGCAGTAAGGCTGCCTCGATGCATTCAATCATTCGAAGTGGCGCGTCGAGCGGCGACACGGAAGCCAACCGACGATGCTCTGCCACGGCTTCCAGAAAGGCGCTGCCCGCACCGAGCCTGTCCCGTCGTTGCGAGCTTCTTGCAAGAGTTGCTTCGCTCTCCACTAGCTCCCTTGCATACTGAACTGCGGTTTCGATGACATCGCTCTCGGTTAATTTGTCCACCAACCCTAGTTTTGTAGCGGACGTCCCATTCACCGATCGTCCGCTCAGTAACATTTTCAGGGCGGCCAGTCCGCCGACAACTTTTGGCAAACGCTGCGTTCCGCCAGAGCCGGGAACCAGACCAATTGTAATTTCAGGGGCACCCAAACGGGCCGAAGGGCTGGCCACACGCGCATGGGTCGCCAACGCCAGCTCTAAACCGTTGCCCAATGTGGGTCCCGAAATGGCAGCAACAATGGGCTTGTCGCACGCTTCGATTTGATCACAAAGCACACCTAGATCGGGCGCTCCTGCAGGATCATCTTCTCCCACATCCAGGCCAGTTCCCATTGCGAATGCGCCGCCTTCGCCAGCAATAACAATCGCATTGCAAGACGTATCATTCTCAGCTTCCTTGATCGCATCCTGAATCGATTTTCGAACTTCCGGTGTCAGGACTCCACTAGGAGGGTTGGCAATTGTCACAACGGTGACATCGCCGTGCTGCCCACCTGCGTTGTCTTTCATCTCGACCCTGTCTGCCCGACCCATGTAGTTGTCTACGCCATATCATGCGAAACTCAAACAGCCTCGCCTGAACCCAAATACAAACGCTGTTCAGACTGGCATGTTATCCCAGACGTCGTCGTCTGAATCTTCTTCAATTACGACAGATTTTTGACCCTCCTTCGACGGAACAACCAATTGGACAACGCCTGGCGCTGCGATCTTGCGCCGCAACAGTGCCTTCACATCGTTTGCACGCGTCGGATCGGCAACGAGCGCTTCGACAATTTCGTCGACTTCATCCTGATTCTGGAGTTGTTTTTGGTCTTTGTTCATTGGGTCCTCCCTGATAGTCCGGCCCTCGCCTCCGGAGGTATTTAAACTGGATCAGACAACGCGTGCCGATTTGCGCTGCCTCCCACCCTTCACAAACTAAACTCACGCCCGGCACACTTGCGGGTCTACGACCTATGCCGGGTCCCCAGCCGTGCTACAGAATTGCTCATACAAAACTTGCAAAACAGGCTTCACTCGCGAGTCAGCAAGAGCATAATAAACCACTCTTCCGTCGCGACGCGCGGTCACTAAACCCTCGGACCTTAGTCGCGCCAGTTGCTGCGACACATAGGCCTGGCTCAGATCCAATGCGTTTTCCAACTCGCCAACACTCATTTCGCCTTCGACAAGCTGACAGAGCAATAAAAGGCGCGACGGATTCGACATTGCGCGCAAATAGCCAGCGGCTTCCTTCGCCGCTTCCGCCATTGCAAGTTGCATTTGGGCGTTATCTTCACGCGACTTGTGTATGTCTAAAGTATCTGACATCTTATATATCAATATCGTAATGTTTAAATAGTTGCTACAAGCCAATTATGATCCATCGGAGGAGAAAATGAAACCTCTTGTCACCCCCTTCTTTGACGAAACGACAAACACGATCTGCTACGTCGTCGTCGACCCAAGCGGCACCTCGGCGGCGGTTGTCGATAGTGTTCTGGATTTTGACTATGCGTCCGGCCAGACCGACACGCGCGCCGCCGATCAGGTCATAGATTATCTGACAGCTGAGGGGCTGAAGCTCACATGGATTCTCGAGACCCACGTGCACGCAGACCACCTTTCAGCCGCGCCCTATTTGCAGGAAAAACTGGGCGGCAAGATCGGCATCGGTAAGAACATTACAATTGTCCAGGATACGTTTGGAAAAGTATTCAATGAAGGCACTGAGTTTCAGCGCGACGGCAGTCAGTTTGATGCGCTTTTCAAAGATGGCGACAGTTTCCATATCGGCCAGCTTCGTGGCGACGTGATGCATACTCCTGGGCACACGCCAGCCTGCATGACCTACGTCATCGGTGACTCAGCCTTTGTTGGCGACACATTGTTCATGCCCGACTTTGGAACGGCTCGGTGCGATTTCCCCGGCGGATCCGCCGACACAATGTTTGATAGCGTTCAGCGAATTCTTGCATTGCCTGACGAGACACGGATTTTTGTCGGCCACGACTACAAAGCACCTGGACGCGACGAATTTGCCTGGGAATCGACCGTGGGCGAACAAAAGGCAAAGAACGTCCACGTCGGTGGCAATACCCCACGCGAGGAATTCGTGGAAATGCGCGAAACGCGGGACGCGACTTTGGCGATGCCAAAACTCATTATCCCGTCGTTGCAAGTGAATATGCGAGCCGGAAACATGCCGGACCCCGATGAACAGGGTGATGTGTTTTTAAAAGTGCCCGTGAACAAGCTAAAGTAGGAGGCTAAGCGCCTATGCAAAGTGATTGGATATGGGGCCTATCAGGCGGCGTCATGATTGGTATGGCTGCCGCAATATATCTGCTTGTGAACGGTCGCGTGATGGGAGCGTCGGGCATTGTCGGTGGTCTGATCGACGGAACCGCCCGTGCAGTCGCCGGCGAACGGCTGGCATTCCTCACCGGTCTGATCGCAGTGCCCGGACTGCTGGCTATCCTGAACGGCGGCGCATCGACTTATATTACGCAGAACGCGGGCTTAGTCATCGCGGCGGGTTTGTTGGTCGGTGTGGGCACAAGACTGGCCAACGGATGCACTTCCGGTCACGGTGTTTGCGGCATTTCGCGACTTAGCGTTCGCGGTATAGTCGCGACATTCCTTTATATTCTCGCGGGCGCAGTGATCATCGTCGCGCTTCGCCAATTCGTTGGGGTGTGATGATGCGAAATGTGGCGGCATTTACAGCAGGTGGTCTATTCGGTGTCGGGCTATTGATGTCGGGCATGACCGACACACGAAAAGTGATCGGTTGGCTTGATTTCTTTGGCAACTGGGACCCCACTCTGGCATTTGTGATCGGCGGCGCCATCGCGCCTATGTTCATCGCCTGGCGCGTTGCCGCAATTCGAGGCGTGCCGGCACTTGGCGGGCTTTATCCAGAACCGCCTGAGGCTCGTTTGGATCCCGCGCTCATCATCGGATCGCTAATGTTCGGGGCCGGATGGGGATTAGCTGGATTAGGCCCAGGTCCGGCAATCGCGTCGATTACATGGGGCGGTTTGCAAGGTGTGTTGTTCCTGGCTGCAATGGCAATTGGGATGGTCGCGGCACCGCGCATTCGCGGCAGATTTGAGACTCAGCCAAAGGCGGCCTCAACTTCTACATAATCGACCAAGTACTTCGCTGATTTGTGCCAGAAAATGAGCTTCCGGTTCCAGTGGATGCTCAGGGACAACGGCGTTCTTCTGACTAATCGTCCGATGTTGCTAAAAGAGATGTACACGGCATCTCAAGTGTCTGCAGGTTGCGGGTCAGGCAATTCGAGCGATTCAACAGACGGTGGTTTTTCATCTGGCTCCGGCTGTAGCTTGGGTGCCCCCCTGTCCGCCAAACTTGCCTCAACTTTGGACTTGGCTGCGGTACCCGCGTCAGCCTTACAGTCTGGTGCATTCTTGTTTACCCGAGAAGCACTATGCGGCACTGCAGGTTGTTGCCTTTCTTCCCCCCAAGGTCGGACCGCTCGTTTTCCGCCTGCCTGACCGAGCCGCGCCGTAGCGATAAGTTTACGGTCCTCAACCTCGAGCCTGACAGACTGCAACTGCGCTTCCGGCAAGGGAAACACGTCGCCCTCGCTCAGCTCTGCTATTTTTTCCAGCGAAAGTGACTCGCGTGCCAGAACCGCCGTCATCTCGACCGGCGCATCAAGAAGATACGGTCTGAGTTGGCGACCTAGAGTTGCGTGCAATTCCTCGTCCTCACATGCCGCAACAATTGGCGTGTAGATCGACAGTTTTCCGAGTTTTGCCTCTTCACCAAATTCTACCGCGATAGTTAGGGATCGATACTGACATGGATCCAATGCCAATTCGACTGCACGCAGGTCAAGTCGACCAGCGTCACGCGCATAGCCTGTGGGGAGCAGGTCTTCGGCCAACCCCTGCTCTGTTGCCGGGTGCGCGATATCTTTCAGCCATTGATCCAGGATATCGCTCACAAAAGTTACGTCAGTATTTGTCGGCAAACGCTCACTCGGCAAAGCACTTGTGACTTTTCCGAGCGTCTGGACCTCGATGAGGGCGGACAAAAACCGCGTATCAGCAACGATCAGCCCAAATCCCAATCCCACACCGGAAATCCGACAGATCAAGTCATTCTCAGTCAAGCTCGCGACAACGCCCGTCTGATCCAGCATTCCAAAGCTGACCGACTGAATATCTACCTGCATGTCCAATAGTCGATCCGCTGATCGCGGAAGAGCGACAGCAAGCAAATTCTCTATCGCGCCCGCTCCGGTTGCCATCACAGGTCTGGGCGGAGCCACGTGCTGCCTTAACAGTGTTTCTTTGACGGAGTCAGCCACCTGCGTTTCCTTGAACTGTAATTTAGTTGAGAAGATCGCAGAATATGGTTACCGTTTTGTTGTCGCTTTCAGGCGGCCTGGCGTTCTTGGTTTGGCAAGATCACGCGAAATGCAGCGCCGCCCTGGCCTGGAAGATACACGATGCTGCCGCCAAGCCGCGTCATAACTTCGCGACAGATTGCCAAGCCCAATCCGGCGCCGCCGGCCGCATGTTCATCCGACACGCGCGCAAATTTTTCGAATATCACTTTCTGAGCCGCCTCTGGAATACCGGGACCATTGTCAACGAAATCAACACACCTACGGCCGCCTACCTCGTGAGCTGTGACCGTCAGTTGCGGTGCATCGGCCTCGCAATATTTTTGCGCATTCGCGATCAAGTTTATGAAAACCTGCGCCAACCGATCGGCATCGGTGAAAACCAACATGTTTTCGCCAGGACCTTTGCGCTCAATTTTCAATGCGCCGTCTTTGGCAATAAGTTCTGTTGCCGCAACCGCACGGTCAAGGATTGCCCCGAGCGTTTCCTCGCTTTCGTTCAATGTAACCTGACCGTTCTCCAACACACTCAAATCAAGAAGATCGTCGAGAAGACGCGTCAGCCGAATGGTTTCATCATGAATGATCTGGCTGTACCGCAGCCGGTCGCCGTCCGACATTTGTTCACCACCCATGAGTATTTCACTAAAGGACCGGATCGACGTCATCGGCGTCCGCAACTCGTGGCTGATCTGACTTAGAAACCCATCTTTTTGTACGCTAAGCGCCATCAGTTTTTCGTTCGCTTCGCGAAGTTGCCGCGCCGTTCGTCCCAGTTCCTGCGATTTTTCCTCTAGCTGGCTGGAATACTCGATAATTTGCTGCGCTTCGTCAGCGACCGCCATCAAATCGTCCACTGAGACTGATACGCCGCCAGTGATCTGCGCAAGCATGGCATGGGCGGTCGCGGCACCAACTGATCCGGCCAGCTCTCGTTCCAACCGCTCCAGAAACGCTGGCGTTACATCTGGCAAAAACCCCTGCTTGCCTTGCCTCGTCGCCTCGCCCTCGAACAACTGCTGCGCCTCTGCCGCGCCAATGATACGTTGCGCGGTCATCAAGAGGTCTTCAGCTTCCGCAGCACCCCCGGTCCAACCGTGAGCGCTTTCGGAATACCGGAAGATGTTGATGAATGTAGCACCCTGCAGGCGTTCCATCGGATTAGGAAAACTCAAAAACGATCCAATCAGAAAAGTGAGCGTATTCAATAACATCGACCAGAATACGGAGTGTACAAGCGGGTCGATGCCCTCAACCCCCAAAAGCGCCTGTGGCCTCAGGAACGAGATTCCAAACGGCCCGTTATTGAAAACCGACGCCGACAGCAATGCGCCTTCGCCAAAGCTTGGCAAGAATGAAGTCCATAGCCAAACTACCAATCCTGTGGCAACACCCGCCGCCGCGCCTATACGGGTCGCGCCTCGCCAAAAGATGCCCCCGATCAGCGCCGGCAGCACTTGACTGACACCAACAAATGCCACGAGTCCTATTGCCGCCAATGCGCCACCACCGCCGGACAATCGATAGTAGAGATACCCGAGCACCAATATGCCAATGATCGACAACCGTCGCGACGTGATGATGATGTCGCGCACATCCCCTGATACCGTCGCTCCACCTTTCCTGACGTTCAGCCAGATCGGCATGAAGATGTGGTTTGACACCATCGTCGCCAAGGCAATTGACGCCACGATTACCATTGAAGTCGCCGAAGAAAAGCCGCCAAGAAAGGCAAACGTCGCCAGCGCGCCTTGGTCGAATTCAAGAGGTAACGTCAGAACAAACAAGTCCGGATTTGAGCCGTCGGGAAGAACCGACAATCCGGTCACGGCAATCGGCACAACAAAGAGGCTGATCAAAAACAGATAGACGGGAAAGGCCCAGCTCGCCGTCGCCAGATGTCGCTCATCTGAGTTCTCGACAACCATGACCTGAAACATCCTGGGCAGGCACACAAACGCTGCTGCGGCTAAAAATATTAACGTCACCCAACGATCCGGCTGAAGTTCCCAGACATCTATAGGCGACGCCTCGATTTTGGCCATCATTTCAGCAGGCCCACCTGAAACCGAGAAAACAACAAACATTCCAACTGCGAGCAGCGCAAAAAGTTTGACTATTGCTTCAACCGCAATAGCCATGACAATGCCGTGGTGACGTTCGTCCACGTCCAGGTTGCGGGTCCCGAATATGATCGTGAATACCGCGAGCCCAATAGCAACCCACAAGGCAATCGACGCTTCGTTCGCAATTGACGCCGTATCGGGATTTTCAGGAAAAAATACAACAAAGCTTGTGGTTACAGATTGAAGTTGAAGCGCAATGTACGGTGTTGTCCCAACGACGGCCAATAGTGTGACCAGCACGCCCAGCAAATTTGACTTGCCATACCGCGACGAAATCAAATCGGCGATGGAAGTGATCCTTTGAGTGCGGCCAATCCGAACCAGCCGCCGCAAAAATGCCCACCAGCCGATCATGACCAGCGTCGGACCCAAGTAGATGGTGACGAATTCAAGACCCGACCGCGCGGCATAGCCGACGGCGCCGTAAAATGTCCAAGCGGTGCAGTAGATCGAGAGCGATAAAGTATAGACCAGTGGCGACCGTAACCAACCAGCCTGGCCACGCTCTGCGCGCTTCTCGGCCCAGAACGCCACTGCGAACAGCACGCCAACATATAGGATCGAAATCGCGACAAGTCCGTTGAAAGACAGCATGGGGCTAGTCCTCCAACTCTTCCGGTTTCACCGATGCTTCCGGGCTCTCCGACTCTGAAATGCTTTTGACCAGCCGTCGCGAAATCAGCGCAATTAGAGCTATCAGAATGGCCCAAACCGCAAATATGTAAATCAGTCCGCTGCTGGTGCGTGCTGCACTTCCTACAAGAATGGGCATCAAGAGCAGTATCGCTCCGACGACGGGGATCAGTTTTGCAGCATCGCCCAGCCTACGCCTGCGATAACTTTGGCGTTCCAGAAAAATTGGGTCAGGGGCGCCACTCACTGAGATACCAACTCGCGGACAGTCTCTAGAACCACTGCATTTGAAAACGGCTTAGTCATAAATCGGCTTGCGCCAAGCTTTTCAGCCAGTTCTCGATCCTTCTTTTGTCCCCTTGCGGTCAGCATAAGGACCGGCAGGTCGCGATATTCAGGTTTACTTCGAAGGTCGTTCAAAATGTCATAGCCCGAACGGTTTGGCAGCATCACGTCCAAAACAATGAGGTCCGGCGAACGCGCGCAAATTGCCTCCATCGCAGTAGCGCCATCGGAATGGGTATCAACGCGCCATCCATCGCGCGATAAGATAAAGCGGATAGCCTCAATAATATTCGGCTCATCCTCTATCAGAAGTACATGGCGACCCATGGCTGACCCTCCCAAAGTCAGTCCCGGCAAAAGCCTACAGACTATTGCCGAAGGTCCATCGTCTGTCAAAAGGGCAAACTCGTCTCAATCGGATTAGTTTTCGTCGGAAAACCCAAGTATCGACGGCGCTCTGCGGGCCGGACACTCTCGTTGTGCACAAACTCGACAGGACGAACCGATGGCGATCGTCCGCGATGGGTCTGCTTCGCCTGGCAGTCTGGGCATCAACAGCATCGTCGCCTCTGTTACCGGTGGTCCGTCATACCCGGCTGGATAGTCGGTTTTCGAGATCGCATAAGCCGTGAAGTGCGTTTCATCCCTGCCCCGTAGAACGACATCCTCGACAATTGGCATCGCAGGCCTCTGCAATGCTTGGAACAGTGGCCAAAGTGCGCACGCGGCACCGTAGCGGGGCGGTTCAAAACCGCGCACCGGCTTACGAAATGTCAGGGTTCCTGAACCGTCGCAAATAACCAAGCCGGGTGACAGACCGCCAACAAAGCAATCAGCAGGTAATGTTGCCATTCGACGCAAAACAATGGGCAGTTCCAGCGAAAGCTCCGAAGCGATCCGACGCGGATCGATTTTTCCAGCTGATAGAAAAGTGGCAAGGTCCGAGCCGGGCAGCGCTTTCGCGTCCGCCGCATAAGACACCGCATAGCTGCGTGCCAAATTCAATGCAGCGTCGGTGGCCAAACCTGCGGATGCCGACACCAAATCTTCGAACAAGTCCTTTCGCCCATCTTCCAACTCTTCTATCCGCCAGTCCTTCTCAGACAACCAGGATTCCACTTCGTCCTGGGGAAGCACATGCGACTTGGCGACGTCCGCGCCGGCATCAAGGTAGGTCACCAATCCCTCCGCGGCATCTGCCAACCGCTGGCTATCTTCATATAGGTTGCGATGAAAACGCGCCTGCCACTCAGGCTCGATTTGTTCGCCGGACGCCAGAATTCCGCTTGTCGAGCGGATTGACGTTACCGCTGACAGCACATTGTGTAGCGATGCAGATAAGTAGGGATCGTGAGTCAGCCGGTCGTTGAGCGTCTCAACCGATTGCTCCAATTGCGCAAGTCGTTTTTGCTGGTTTTCAATAACGCGCGCCCATCCCGGAAATCTGCCAGCCAACTCATCACTGCGCTCTGAGTGTTGGTCAAAACCTTGAATGCTGCTTGCCGCAGTTTCCAGCGCCAGGGTTAGCGCAACCTCTGCGCCTTCGCTGATCATTGCCGGATCAACACTTAACTCCTTGGCAATTCGGTTCAGAAGCGCGCCACCGATACTGCGTCGGTTATGCTCAATTAGGTTTAGGTAGCTTGGCGATATCCCAGCGGCGCGCGCCAGCGCGGCCTGGCGCATTCCCCTATCCATCCGCAGCCGACGAATTCGCGAACCCGAAAGCGCTCGTTTTGGCATTGGAAGTCTCCGTATTTGCAACGACATTCTGTCGGTGCGAGTAAATATATTTACACACTTAGCTAGCCGTTTGTCGATTTGTTTACAAAATTTTTGTTACCGAATGATGTCTTAGTAGCATTTTTTCATAAATGCCCAGATAACATGAGCACCCTGTCAAGGGTCCGGCGACCTATCGAGGGATGCGTGGCAGAAGCCACATGCCGGAAGTTCCAATTGGGAGGACTTAGATGACCAAATACAATATCACGCGCCGCGGATTGCTGAAAAACAGTGCGTTCGCTGGTGCTGCTCTGGCAACGCCGACGATTTTCACCGCGAGCTCTGCCGCAGCTTATACAAATGAACCGACAGGCGGCGCTGTCAAGCTCGGCTTCAATGTGCCTCAGACCGGCCCCTATGCCGACGAGGGCAATGACGAACTATTGGCGCAAACATTGGCTGTTGAGCACCTGAACGGTGAAGGCGACGGAGGGTGTCTAAACACATTCACATCGAGTGCCCTGAAGGGCAACGGTATCCTGGGAAATAAGGTTGAGTTCGTCACCGGCGATACCCAGACCAAATCAGATGCCGCACGAGCATCGGCAAAGTCGATGATCGAAAAAGACGGTGTGATCATGGTCAACGGCGGCTCGTCTTCGGGCGTTGCCATCGCTGTGCAGGGTCTTTGTCAGGAAGCTGGCATCATCTTCATGGCTGGTCTGACGCACTCTAACGACACAACCGGTAAGGACCGGAAGGCGAACGGCTTCCGTCACTTCTTCAACGGCTTCATGTCAGGCGCAGCACTCGCGCCGGTTCTTGAAAAGGAATACGGCAAAGGTCGTCGCGCCTACCACCTGACCGCTGACTATACCTGGGGCTGGACGCAGCAAGAATCTATTGCTCAGGCAACAGAATCCGTCGGCTGGGAAACCGTCAACAACGTGCTGACGCCTCTGGCTTCGACAGACTTCTCGTCCTATATCGCACCGGTTCTAAACTCCGGCGCAGACGTCTTGGTTCTGAATCACTACGGCGGCAACATGGTCAATTCCTTGACCAACGCGATCCAGTTCGGACTGCTCGACAAGCAGGTCAACGGTCAGGACTTCCAGATCGTCGTTCCGCTTTACTCGGAATTGATGGCTGCTGGTGCAGGCGAAAACATCAAGGGCGTGTATGGTTCGATGAACTGGAACTGGCAGCTTCAGGATGCGGGCTCCCAGGCGTTCGTTAAGTCCTTCGGCGAAAAGTATGGCAAGCCACCTTCGAACTCGGCTCAGACATGCTATGCGCAGACGCTGCTATATGCAGACGCATGCGAACGCGCCGGAACATTTAACCCATGTGGCGTTGCAGAAGCTCTTGAAGGCTTTGAATTTGACGGTCTGGGTAATGGTCCGACACTTTATCGCGCTGACGACCACCAGTGCTTCAAGGACGTGCTCGTTGTGAAGGGTGCTGAGAACCCAACCAACGCTTATGACACCCTTGAAATCGTTGAGATTACGCCGCGTGCTCAGGTCGAGTATGCATCCGACCACCCAATGTTCGGTGGCGCCGAGGCATCGCTCGGTTCCTGTAACCCAGGCGCTTAACTAAGCACTATACAAATCGGGGTCGCGCCGTAGCGCGGCCCCTTCTCGGATCAAACCCGATCAACATTCCCGGGTGATCATACCGTCAACCATCGAGGTGGGGCCATGGACGCGTTTATCCTTCAAGTGCTTAACGGTTTGGACAAGGGTTCAGCATTCGCATTGATTGCGCGTGGCCTGACGCTGATCTTTGGCACGCTTGGTGTCGTGAACTTCGCGCACGGCGCGCTATTCATGCTGGGCGCATTTTGCGCAGTGTTTCTGCAAAAACTGCTCTCGCTAAGTTTCGAAACAATTGACGAAACCAAAACCGATTTCCTTGGAAAACCGCTGAAGGTCAAAACACCTTACATAGAGAGTTGGTTCGGGCCCGATATAGGGGCCGCCATCATTGACTGGTCAGTTCCGCTGGCCATCCTTTTCGCAATTCCGATTATGATCGGTTTCGGCTTCATCATGGAGCGCGGACTGATCAAACACTTCTACAAACGTCCTCACGCTGACCAAATTCTCGTGACGTTCGGCCTGGCAATCGTCCTTCAGGAAGTCATCAAGTACTTCTACGGTGCCAATCCGATTCCCACGCCTGCCCCTGACATGTTCAAGGGTTCGCTTGATTTTGGTGTGCTATTTGGATTTGACGCGAACGCGATCATCTACCCCTACTGGCGGCTGATCTATTTTGCGTTCGCTATGTCAATTATCGCCGGCGTCTTTGCGTTTTTGCAATTCACAACGTTCGGCATGGTCGTTCGTGCCGGTATGGCGGATCGCGAAACTGTCGGTCTGCTTGGCATCGATATCGACAAGCGCTTTACAATTATGTTCGGGATTGCCGCCGCTGTCGCAGGGCTCGCGGGTGTCATGTATACGCCGATAAATCCGCCAAACTACCATATGGGAATGGATTTTCTGGTCTTGTCATTCGTTGTGGTGGTTGTTGGTGGAATGGGGTCGCTTCCGGGCGCTGTTTTGGCCGGGTTCCTGCTGGGCATTCTTGAAAGCTTTGCATCAACCACCTGGGCCACAACAACGATCCCCGGGATTAACCAAATTATCATTTATCTGGTCGCGATCATCGTGCTGCTCACCCGCCCACGCGGGCTGATGGGCCGCAAAGGCGTGATGGAGGAATAAGAGATGCTGGGCTTAAACTCAAAAGACGCGACGCTTTTCTTCATCGTCATCGCATTGGCCGTTCTTGCGCCATTCATTCTGAATCCCTTCCCCGAAGACAGCGCATTGGCTCAGTTCAACGCGGGCTATCCGGACCTCATGCAAAGGTTTGCAATTTATGGTATTTTCGCAATCGGATTCAACATCCTGTTCGGCCTCACTGGATACCTGTCATTCGGTCACGCGGCATTTTTGGGTGTTGGTTCTTACGCCGCTGTTTGGATTTTCAAGCTACTGACATATAACGTTGTTCCGGCAATCCTGCTTAGTGTGATCGTTGCGTCGATATTTGCACTTCTAATCGGTTATATCTCGCTTCGGCGGTCGGGCATTTACTTCTCGATCCTGACGCTTGCCTTTGCGCA
>JBPCWO010000068.1:0-2588 GCA_051009475.1 Boseongicola sp. | reverse complement strand
CCATAGTTGCCCGTTTCTTATCCTTCAGAGCGATCATTCGGGCTTCCTATAGAAATCACGAATCTTCCCGCATTCCGGAACCTCTGTGCTCAATCCAATGTCGCTGAACATCCGTTCGTCCAGGTAGCGGACGTTGTTCCATTCGCGCACGGTGTTGTTGGCAGCGGTGTGAGGGCCCAAGGGCCGAAAGATCGGTGTGCTTGGACCAACATTGGTTCGTGTTGCGGTTGTCATGTCGAATTCCTTTGAGTTCTATGTGATGTTTGATGACCCGACATTGAGCTACACACGTCGTTTCGCCGTGACCGGTGGCGTCGAATGAAAGTTTGTCCGAGTGAATTTGGTGTGATTTGCGCGGAAATCCCGTGAACTCAAACGCTAAAAGAGCATTTTTCAGGTGGCTTTGACGCTAATCCTCCCTTGTCCCGCTAGTGGCGCACGCCTATAAGCGCGGCCCATGACCCGCCTTGCTGCGATCATCACTCGAATTACGGGCCCGGCGCTCTGATCCCACGAGCTGCCGGGTTTCAGGCGTTGAGATTTTCCGCCGCCCCCTGCCAACAGTACCGATTTTTCAAGGACACTGAACATGTGTGCCGACACGCCTGACTACAAAGACACTCTGAACCTGCCTGTCACCGACTTTCCCATGCGCGCTGGACTGCCAAACCGCGAGCCCGGATGGTTGGAAAGGTGGGAGCGGATTGGCATCTACAACCAATTGCGGCTGCAAAAGGGACGCGAGCCGTTCACGCTGCATGACGGTCCGCCTTATGCGAACGGGCATCTGCATATCGGCCATGGATTGAACAAGATTCTGAAAGATTTCGTCGTCCGATCGCAGCAGATGATGGGGCGCGACGCGCGCTATATCCCAGGTTGGGACTGTCACGGGCTGCCGATCGAGTGGAAGATCGAAGAACAATATCGCCAGAAAGGTCGCGACAAGGACGCGGTGGATGTCGTCGAGTTCCGTCAGGAATGCCGCGCATTCGCTGATGGATGGATCGACATCCAGCGCGACGAATTCAAACGGCTGGGCGTCACCGGAAACTGGGAACAGCCCTACCTTACGATGGATTTCCACGCCGAACGGGTGATCGCCGAGGCATTCCAGAAGTTCCTGATGACCGGAACGCTCTATCAGGGCTCAAAGCCTGTCATGTGGTCGCCGATGGAAAAAACCGCGCTTGCCGAGGCCGAAGTTGAGTACCACGACAAGGAAAGTTTCACGGTTTGGGTCAAATTCCGTATTCATGAAACCACTGACAATCGTTTGAAAGACGCCCAACTGGTGATCTGGACCACGACACCTTGGACAGTACCGTCGAACAAGGCCGTGGTTTACGGGGCAGATATTTCTTACGGACTTTATGAGGTAACCAGTCGGCCTGAAGAATGCTGGGCTGGCGTCGGTGACCAATATATCCTGGCCGACAACCTAGCCGCCGACGTGCTGGGCAGCGCCCGGTTGGAAGAGGATATGTATCGCCGCTTGGGCGATGTAGATGCGGCTGCGATCACGGGCGTTATTCACCCTCTCGCGCACCTAGATGGCGCGAATGGCGAGTGGGACTGCATTCGCGATTTTCGTGCCGCCGACTTTGTGACCGACGAAGAAGGAACCGGATTTGTTCACTGTGCTCCTTCCCACGGTATGGAAGAATACGAACTCTACCGAGATCTTGGCATGCTTGAACAGGTCATCACCTATAACGTGCTCGACGACGGCTCTTTCCGAACCGATCTGCCCTTTTTCGGCGGGACCTACATTCTGAACCGCAAAGGCAAGGAAGGTGATGCCAACAAGGCGGTCATCGACAAATTGATCGAGGTAGGCGGCCTACTTGCCCGTGGCAAAATTAAGCATAGCTATCCACATTCCTGGCGATCGAAAGCGCCGGTCATATACCGCAACACGCCTCAATGGTTCGCCGCCATTGACAGGCCGGTGGGCGACGGCCAAGACGAGCACGGCGAAACTATCCGCCAACGCGCGCTGACCGAAATCGACAATGTCAATTGGACTCCGCAGACGGGTCGCAACCGGCTATACTCCATGATGGAAGCGCGTCCGGATTGGGTGCTCAGCCGCCAGCGCGCCTGGGGTGTGCCGCTCACTTGTTTCGTGCGGAAAGGCGCTGTTCCGACCGACGACGAATTCCTGCTGCGAAACGACGCGATCAACGCCCGCATACTTGACGCTTTCGAAGCCGAAGGCGCGGACGCCTGGTACCAGCCCGGTGCCAAAGAGCGCTTTTTGGGCAATGACGCCAACCCCGAAGAGTACGATCAGGTTTTCGATATCTTGGATGTCTGGTTCGATTCCGGTTCGACGCACGCGTTTGTCTTGCGCGATCGCGACGATGGCTCAGACGATGGCATCGCGGATCTATATCTCGAAGGCACCGACCAGCATCGTGGCTGGTTTCACTCGTCGCTTTTGCAATCCTGCGGAACCTATGGTCGCGCGCCCTATCGCGGCGTGGTTCCGCACGGGTTTCCGCTTGATGGGAAAGGCACCAAAACGTCCCAACCACTCTGGAACCCAATCGTTCCTGAGCAAGTCGTCAAGCAATACGGTGCAG
>JBPCWO010000067.1:0-9850 GCA_051009475.1 Boseongicola sp. | reverse complement strand
GGTTTCTCCCGCTCTTTGTAATATTCTTCGCGGAAAACGAACATCACGACGTCGGCGTCTTGCTCGATAGAGCCTGATTCCCTTAGGTCTGAGAGTTGGGGCCGTTTGTCGTCGCGGGATTCTACCTGCCGGCTAAGCTGCGACAGTGCTACGACCGGAATGTCCAATTCCTTTGCTATGGCTTTCAAACCTTGTGTGATTTCAGAGACTTCGTTAACCCGGTTGTCTTTTGCCGTCGCCGGGCGGACGAGTTGCAAATAGTCGATAATCAGGCAATCCAGACCGTGCTCGCGTTTTAGTCGTCTTGCACGGGCGGCTAACTGGCTGATGGGGAGAGCGGGTGTGTCATCGATGAAGAGTGGGCAAGCCTCGAGCGTTTTAGCGGCTTCCACGAAGCGGCGAAATTCGGTTTCGGTCATGTCGCCGCGCCGGATTTGATCGGACGGCACTTCGGATGCTTCGGAAAGAATTCTTGCCGCTAATTGTTCGGCCGACATTTCAAGTGAGAAAAACCCAACAACGCCGCCGTTCACCGCGCCCTCGCTTCCGTCTGGAAGGCGCCCACGCGCATAAGCCTGTGCGATCTTGAAAGCGATGTTTGTTGCCAGCGACGTTTTGCCCATCGACGGACGGCCCGCGACAATGAGAAGGTCAGACTTGTGGAGCCCACCAAGCTTCTTGTCTATGTCTGTTAGACCAGTCGAAATACCGGCCAGCCCACCGTCACGCTGATAAGCGGCGTTTGCAACGTTGACCGCGTCGGTTACGGCTTTGAGGAATGACTGAAAGCCCTGATTTGCCTGGCCAGTCTCAGCAAGTTTGTAGAGTTCTTGTTCGGCCTCGACGATCTGCTCCTTGGGTTCGCTTTCGACTTCAACCCGTGCGGCCTTAGCGGTGATGTCGCGTCCCAGCCCCATGAGTTTTCTTCGGATCGCCAGATCGTAGATCATCTGGGCGTAGTCGCGGGCGGCGAAGGAGGAGATCGCAGCGCCCGCAAGGCGGACGAGATATGCCGGCCCGCCGAGTTCCTTTAGTCCCGGATCGTCTTCAAGGAATGCTTTTAGGGTGACAGGCGACGCCAATGAATTCTTTGCGATTCGCGCGGCCGAGATTTCGTAGATTCGGGCATGAACCGGGTCATAAAAATGGGTGTCATTAATGATGGACGCGACACGATCATAGGTATCATTGTTGGTTAAGATCGCTCCCAGAAGCTGCTGTTCCGCTTCAATATTGTGTGGGAGGGATTCGCCCTCGTCTGCGCCCGCATCCGTTTGCCGGATCTGTGCGATCTCGTTCATTCCGCCCTCGTTTCGCCTGCTCGTCACTGCCTCAGGATTAGTAGTATGCAGCACATACTAGTACCGTCCATCTGGAAATCCTGTGGACAGGCTGTGGACAGCTAACTGACTACATCATATTGCGTTTACAGTCAGGCATTCGTCAATATCCAGTGTGCCATGTGAAAATTATTTTTTTCGCGCTTCCTGCCAACGCCGTGGGTTTTGAAGAAAGTCTTCAACGTCCCCAAGTGTGTCTGCGTCAAACATTTCGGCTTCTTTCGCCACGGCCAAGACGTCCCACCATGTACAGAGGTGATGGAGTTTTATTCCATGGCTTTCCAGCGTTTCGATCGTTTCGGGGAAAATTCCGTAATAGAAAATGACCGCGGTATGCCCGCAACTTGCGCCTGTTTCGCGGATAGCATCGACAAAAGATAATTTCGAACCGCCGTCTGTCGTAAGATCCTCAACGAGGAGGACGCGCTGCCCTTCGGACATTTCACCTTCGATCCGTGCATTGCGTCCGTAACCTTTTGGCTTTTTGCGAACGTATGTCATCGGCAGTGCAAGGCGTTCAGCCACAAGGGCCGCGAATGGTATGCCCGCGGTTTCGCCGCCGGCAATATTGTCGAAGGCTTCAAAGCCAGCATCGCGCATTACTGTAACAGCGAGGAAGTCCATCAGCGTAGAACGGATGCGTGGATACGAAATGAGTTTCCGGCAGTCGATATAAGTTGGCGAAGGAAGCCCGGAAGCCAGCGTGAACGGATCGTCGGCGTTGAAATGAACGGCGCCAATTTCGAGAAGCATCTTTGCTGAGAGTCGTGCAATCTCGTCTTGGTGGGGAAAGCTGCTTGGTATCATTGACGTTCCTTACGCGTTCACGCGCCAGTGCAAAAGACGGCCGGGATCGAAAACGGTTACCGGTCCGGCGCCAGTGTCAATTGACGAGGGAATATCGATTGGTTCGCCTTTTTCGAGGGTAATCGTTTGGTCATTTGGCGACATCCGATAGAATGCCGGGCCGTGCAACGACGTGAAGCCCTCAAGCCGGTCGAGTGCGTCATATTCGTCAAAGATTTCGGCCAGGCAGGACAGGGCGATTGGCGCGGTGAAACAGCCTGCACATCCGCAGGCGGTTTCTTTGGTATCAGTTGTATGAGGTGCGCTGTCGGTGCCGAGAAAGAAGTGCGGATTGCCCGAACAGGAGGCCTTGATCAGATCCGAACGGTGCGAGCTGCGTTTCAAAATCGGCAGACAATAATAGTGCGGACGGATTCCACCCACGAGCATATCGTTCCTGTCGAGCATCAAATGCTGGATAGTTATCGTGGCGGCAAGTGTGGAATCTGAAGCGCTGACGTAGGCCGCGGCTTCGCTTGTGGTGATATGTTCCATGATCACGCGCAGGCCAGGTGTGGCACGACGAATGGGATCGAGAACGTCCTCTATGAATCTGGCTTCCCGATCAAAAACATCCACGTCGTCCGATGTAACTTCGCCATGAACGCAAAGCGGCAAGCCGATGTCGGCCATCCTATCAAGAACCGGCCGGATGCGATCGAAATTCCGGACGCCAGAAGCCGAATTTGTTGTGGCCCCCGCCGGATAGAGTTTGACCGCCTTTATGAGTCCCTGATCGTGGGCTTTGATCACGTCGTCCGGATCCGTTTCCTCGGTCAGGTAGAGTGTCATTAAGGGTTCAAATGCTGAACCTTCGGGTAGTGCTGCGAGAATACGATCGCGATAAGCGATAGCATCCTGCCCGGTTACGACAGGCGGCACCAGGTTCGGCATTATGATTGCGCGGGCAAAGTGACCGGCGGACCAGGGCAAAACACCCTGCATCAAAGCACCGTCGCGAAGATGTAAATGCCAGTCATCGGGTTGGCGGATTGTCAGGCGCGCAGTCATGCGTTTCGTCTAGACCAAGGTCCGGTCAAGTGCCAGAGGATGAAATCAAAACGACAGGCCTTCTCAACATGGACCTCGGGACTGCAATTTGTCACCATGCACCAAACTGACATTCGCCGGGACTTCGGCGTTCTGCTGAGGAGATGAAAATGCTGGGCACGTTCATACTGGGGGTAGCGGCCGGATGGAGCACGCCATATTTTGAACCACGAGTGAAAGTGTTTTTGGACAAGTTATTGCAAGGCGGGCCGGAAGTTGGGCCGGTGGAATTGCGCATGGTTACATTTGCCGCCTGCCTTTTGGGCGCCACCATTCTTTCGATTATTTTTGCCGAGCCGCATGCGGCACCGCTGGTTTTCGGAGCTGTGGTCGCCGTGATCGCTCCGCGACTCCGTGAAGTTTGGAAAGTTTACAAGGCCCCGGACTACGACAGCTAAAGTGCCTGAAACCGGTGTTGACATACGCGTTGTACGTTCACCGGTTGACGCCGAGGCTGTCAGAGAACTCGTTTGGGAGTTCTTTGATTATTTGCGCTACGACTTCCCGGACCGTGGCGAAATGATCGACAAATATCTGCAAGTTCAGAATGTCGCCGCCGAACTCGCGGAACTTTTGCAGCGGTTTGTACCACCTGATGGAGAGTGCCTATTGGCGCTGTTGGACGGGAAGCCAGTGGGTACTTTGATGCTGAAGAGAATTGATGACGATATTTGCGAGATGAATCGCATGTGGGTCAAGTCTGAGGCTCGCGGGCGAGGGGCGGGTCGCGAATTGATAGAAGCGCTGTGCGACCGGGCTCGGGAAATGAATTTTCAATTCATGAGACTTGAGGCATTGGACGAGCGGATTCCAGCGGTGCCGCTTTATCAAAAGCTGGGCTTTGTCACCAATCCTGACAGGTCGCCCTATGCCACCCAGGATCAACGGGTGATTGCGTTGATAAAGACGCTTCGCGAAAATAAATAACATATCGCGAAACTGCATATCGGGAATGCATTCATAGCAATTGTAATCCGCGTTCAAGGCCGCCAATTAGCGATCAACACACACGAAACGCACTTGAACAATAGAGGTGTATCATGGCGACTCCAGCTTGGTTTATCAGCTTCATGACCGCATTCGGCCCGACACGTAGGTATGAATCATTGTTTTCAATGAGCGACGGCGAGCTTGCCGTACGCGGATACGATCGCGCAGGCCTGCAACGCACCTATATCGCGGGAATCGGCGGCTTTTGAATCTGAATATTTAGGCCGACACCTTCTGTCCCGGCAACGCGCGACCCTCGGCGATCAACTGAGCCTCGGCCTTTTCAAGATAGGCCCGGAATCGGGGAATTTGGCGGTCGGCAAGAATCGCGCGACACAGTAATGCAGTCAGGTATGGTCGGTCTTCACGCATAACGCGCGCCAAAAGTGCCCGGAGGTACGGAATGTGCTTTCGCCGGGCGCGTAGCTTTCGAGCCAATCGAACAGGCGTGAGGTCGTCGTTTGCGGCAGCCTCCGCCAGAGAAGACACGAGCCCCATCGCACGAAGATCGGAATCTATCGCGCCAGACCGTCCGCGACGGTATCGGTACCGATGAATGTTGGGCCCGCTAAACAACGTGGCGTGCATTGCATCTTCGATCTCGTCCGGGTCATAAAGAATGAATGCCGCTTCTGCGGCTTCGAGCATATCGGGCGCATAGCCATATCGCGTTGTGAAATCTGATTTTCTCATATCCGGAAAACGCTCATCCCATTCCGTCATGTTGCGGGCGAGTGTTGCCTGTGGCGAAGCAACGACTACGGTGGCGCCAGGCGCCGCGACCGAATACGCGGCGGCGGCGTAACCGCACATGCCTGCACCATAAAAAATAACTTTGTCGAATTCTTCAAAGAACCCCGTGTCGACCATGCGGTCGATGTAGGCGTAAATCTGGCGATCCCGAAACCAGGTGTCCTTCAATGCCAGCACCGTCAGGTGTGACCATCCCCGACGTTCGCAAACGTCGAAGCCAAGGGGCATTCCGGTTTCGCTGGTTACGCGTACTCCGGGAACAGTCTCAAACGCGACAAACAGAACATCCTGCGACTGGTCGACAAAAACCGCCGCATGATCGTCACCCAAGGGTGAAAAGTATCCCAGTTCCTCGCCGATTTCCTCAAGCTCACAAAGCCATTGGGTATCAGTGAGGTCGTTGGTTAACGCAGCCCCCGTTACCATTTAACTAGTCCTCGAAATAACGACGCGATCCTAGCCGGGTGCTGCTACTAGTGGCAAGAACCTTCAGACGGACAATTCATAACGATTGATGCCAGTTTGCGAACGAAGTAGGGGCCGAAGCAAGATTCAAAGGCGATTGCGGTGATTAGGCGAGGCGGAGATTGTTTGCGGTCAATCAGTACAGCTTCGAAATCTGTTTCAATACAGCGCGATGCAGAACTGACCGTGGATACGCTTTGTTCGTCTAGCGAAAGCCTTGGTGTTGTGATGTCGTCGCGCCATGAGATTCGCAAAAGATGTCTGGTCCGCTTTTTTGCGTTTGCCGCGCTGGGTTCAGTATTGGGGCGCGTGCATTTTGGTGCCCGCAAATTTGCTAACGATCTGTTTTGTTGGATACCCCGGCGGCTGGCTTGTTTGCGCACTGGCAATTGGCGGCATGATTCCGAATGCGTTTATTTTGATTGTCACCCGTGAGTTCGGGCGCGAAATGGCGATATCTCACTTGATATTCTGGCTACCACTCTTAGCGGTGATCTTCTGGATTCTGCGAGCCGACCCAGAATGGAATTTCGCCAGTTTTCTTTGGATTTTGTTGGTCGTCGATACGATTTCGATATTATTTGATATTCGAGAGACGCGTATTTGGTTGCACGTCAGACGCACCAAATAAAAAGATCAGACCTAGGCAACCGGGATTCGATTCAACTTTCCGGTGCTAGCCTACTTCGCGGGCCCAATCATCATGACCATCTGGCGCCCTTCCATCTTGGGCATATTCTCGATTTTGCCGAGCTCCTGGATGTCATCCGCCACACGCTCAAGCAACTCTCGTCCCAGATTCTGGTGTGCCATTTCGCGGCCCCGAAAACGAAGGGTTACCTTTACCTTATCTCCTGCTTCGAGAAACCGCGTCACGTTCCGCATTTTGACGTCGTAGTCGTGAGTGTCCGTATTCGGACGAAATTTGACCTCTTTGACGTCGATCGTTTTTTGCTTTTTGCGTGCTTCGCTCTCGCGTTTTTGCTGTTCATATTTGAACTTGCCGAAGTCCATGATTTTGCAAACGGGCGGGGAAGCATTTGGAGAGATCTCTACGAGGTCGAGCCCTGCGTCGTCGGCCAATTCCATCCCGCGTTCGGGCGAAACAAGTCCTACGTTCTCTCCTTCGGCTCCGATGAGCCGGATTTCAGGTGCGCGGATGCGATCATTTATCCGGGGGCCTGTGTCACGCACCGGCGGTGCGTTGTGCGGTCTGCGAGCGATGGTGGTCGTCCTTCCGAGTCAGTTGTTCAGGCCACGCAAGCTAAGTGCACTCGGCACGGCTTTCAACCTGAATTCGGCGGTAAATTTCGTATTTTATCCAAGCTAATGCGCTGAGTTCTGCCGTTTGTTTCGATTCAGCGCGGAGGTGCTGGACTCTTGTGCATCGTCATCACATGACGCGGCTGTCATGTGTGAAGGAGAACCCCGATGAGGGCAGTTTGGATTTTAGGGGCGATTGTCATTGTTGCGGCAGTTGCCTGGTTCGTTGTTGGCGGGCAGGAAGGCGAACCGGTTGCAAGTCAGCCGGTCGAAAGTGAAGCGCCAGAGAGTGATGAGGCAACTGAGACAACCGAGGAAAACACCGAAGCTGTATCCGACGCCGTCGAGGACGCTGTAGAGCAAGTTCAAGATGCGGTTGAAGAGGCCAACGATGAAGCGGAAACCGCGGTGACCGAAGCAATCGAGGGTGCCGTCGAAGAAGCAAACGAAGCGGTCGATAATGCCGCAGAGAATATCAACGATGCGGTTTCGGATGTATTGGGAACCGACGATACAGCTTTAGACGCTGAAGCAGGCAATTCCGAAATTGAAACACCGACCAGCAATGTCGACGCTTTGGCAACGGCGCTGACCGTAGATGGATTTGATCCGGAAATGCTCCGATCGGAGATTGAGGATTCGGATTTGGGCCCAGTTGAACGGCTGGCAGCGAAAGTATTGGTTGATCAGGCCGAGGCGGATCCCGGACAAGTCGAGGCGGTGATCAAAGAGCTTCGAGAGTCGTTGAACGTTGAGTAACGAATTGCCGTGCCGAAACTTCGGCGCGGCAAATGTGATTTCTTGACTTAGCCGACGAAGGCTTTTTCAACGACGTAGTGTTTTGGGTCACTATTTGCGCCTCCTTCAAGGCCGAATCCTTCGAGAATTGCTTTCATGTCGGTGTTCAGGCCGATTGAGCCGCAAACCATTGCGCGGTCAGCGTCTGGCTTTATGCCCGGAATGTCCAAATCGTCGAATAACTCGCCCGAAATCAGCAGATCAGTGATCCGACCCATTTTGGGGCTCTTTTCGCGCGTGGTTGTCGGGTAGTAGACCAAGTTGTCCAGGCCGTCTCCGATCAATTCTCGCAACATTTCGTCTGACCGGATGCTTTCGACCAACTGGCGGCCATATTCCAATTCAGCAACATCGCGGCAGGTGTGGGTAAGGATTACCTGATCATAGTTTTCGTATGTTTCCGGGTCCCGGATCAGTGAAGCAAACGGGGCGATCCCTGTTCCGGTCGCAAAAAACCACAGCCGTTTGCCCGGCAGTAGCGCGTCATGAACAAGTGTGCCGACTGGTTTTGGGCGTAGTATGATCTGGTCGTCGGGTTGAATGTGCTGCAGCCTCGATGTGAGTGGGCCGTCCTGGACCTTGATCGAATAGAATTCCAGTTCATCGTCCCAGCTTGGCGAGGCAATGGAATAAGCGCGCAGTAGCGGTTTGCCGTTATCGCCCAATAGCCCGATCATCACGAACTCGCCGGACCGAAACCGCAAAGAAGCGGGGCGGGTGGTTCGAAATGAGAATAACCTATCGGTCCAATGATCGACCTGAGTCACCGTTTGGGCATCGGGAAGCATAACTTTTTTTTGGGCGGCGGCTTGGGTCACAGGAGTTTGCTCAGTCATAATTTTCTCGGGCAACCTGCCCGGTTCTCTTCTAGCTTTGTCGGGAACGGCGGAAAAGGGGTTAGTCAGGCCCTTAGCCGCGACTGATAGTCATGGGCACGCCAATTGGCTCGGGCCAGCCAATGAGCTTCAGGCTGTCGGCGCGCCAGGTCATCATCAATTTCAACTTCGTCAAATCCAGAGCGTCGTGCCATCGCATATTGATCAGCGATTACATGGCCTTTAGCCCGCAATCTTCCCTCAAAGCCCATCAAGCGCAATCTGCGTGCAATTGTGAATCCACGACCGTCAGCAAAGTTGGGAAAGTCAACGCGGATCATGTCAAGTTCGCCAAGGCGGTCAGAAATCACAGCTGGATCAATGTCGGAGGCGAGATCGACTGCCACAGCCGGTAAGTCGTCGTTTGCTGCAAGTTGATCCGCGGCCGTGAATCCGTGATCCCAATCGTCTGGAGCAAAGCCTTTGTCTGTGATTAGCACTCCCATTATGCGTATTCCCCAACTTTTCGGACAATATGACCATCCACGAAATGAATCCCGCACTCTGATTTATCATGGCCCCGCCACCGCCCGGCGCGTTGTTCTTCGCCGGGTGCAGTACGCGTTGTGCAGGGTTCGCAGCCTAACGAAGGGTATCCACGTGACACCAATGGGTGTCGCGGCAGCCGGTTATTCTGGATGTAGTCCGTCACGTCTTCGGGCGCCCAAAACGCGAGCGGGTTGATTTTGATCCGTCGGTCATCTTCGTTCTCAAAGAATTCGATACGGGTCCGCTTACCGCCCTGATACCGCTTTCTTCCCGTGATCCAGGCATCAAATGGTTCCAGGGCACGACGGAGAGGTTCGGTCTTGCGAATTGTGCAGCAGGCATCCGGATTTGTCGCGTGCATGCGGTTGTTCGGATCATTCAAGAATGTCAGGTCGCGGTTCGGTCGAATGACGCGGATGTCGGTGAGCCGAAGTTTTTCTGCAACCTCGAGCTGATAGTTGAGCGTTTCCGGAAACAACATTTCAGTATCAAGAAACAGAATTGGTGTGGTTCGGTCGATGACTGACACCATGTGAAGGAGTGCTACTGATTCCGCACCGAACGACGACACGAGCGCCGTGGGTCCAATTTGCGGATCGGTTAAGGCATGGTCGAGGACCGCGACAGCGGGCCGATGCCTATACTGCCGATTAAGATCGGCGACGCGTTCGGAAACCGGATCCAGCGGTGCTTCAAGCGGCATTTGCTTTTTCCTTTTCGGGATAGAGTGCCGCTTTGAAAGGTGCCATCCCAAGGCGTTTGTAGGTTTGAAGAAAAGATTCTTCTGAGTCTGCCCTATGTTCGAGGTAAGCCGCAATCAGGCGTTCGATTGCGGGCACAATTTCCTCGGCGCTGAAACCCGGGCCTGCACGTTCGCCAAGTGCTGCGGTTTCGGTTCCGTCACCGCCAAGCGTGATTTGATAGTTTTCGACACCGGCGCGATCGAGACCAAGAATGCCGATGTGACCAACATGGTGATGG
>JBPCWO010000066.1:0-6618 GCA_051009475.1 Boseongicola sp. | reverse complement strand
GGTCAGTACAACGTGAACCTTCGGAAGCTCGGCAAGTGCGCGTTCGATGAGCGGAACCAATGCCAGGCTTTCACCGACTGATAGCGCGTGGAACCAAAGGACTTGTCCCGCGGGCCTCGCGTGCGAGTAATGCCCGTATTTCTCCGGCAGGCGCTCGGGAATTTCTTTGCCTTTTTTCAGTCTCGACCGGAGCACAAGTCGCCAAATAGGCCCCGAGATTTGCGAAAACGCGATGTAAACTCGAAGCAATGGCGACATGCGCTACGTCGTCCCGCGATTGAGCAACCTGAGCATCGTGATCAACCCAACGGGTTGGTCGTCTTTGGTAACGAAGGCAGCCGAAATGCGCTTTTGCCGCAAAACTGAAAGAGCTTCACCAGCAATCATGTTCGGGGGGAGCGTCACAGAATTTGATGTCATGATGCTGCCGGCACTGGTGTTATGCAGGGCAGCCTGCATCGTGGCATCGGCGTTTCGCTCAAGATAACGACGAATATCACCGTCGGTGATGACCCCGCGCAGTGAACCGTTTTCCGTGACGCCGACTATTCCGAAACCCTTCTCGCTGAGCGACGAAATGGCAACGATTACGGGCGAGTCGCTTGCCACCAGCGGCAGCTGTTCGTGCCTGTGCATAATCTCGTCGACGCGCTTAAGCGCCGCGCCAAGAGAGCCACCGGGATGTAGCCCATGAAAGCTGGCCTGTGTGAATCCTTTGCGCTGTAAAAGAGCGATAGCCAGCGCATCTCCGATCGCTAATTGAATGAGAGACGATGTTGTAGGAGCTAGATTGTGCGGACAAGCCTCGCGCACCGCAGGAAGGACCAGCGCCACATCTGCAGGCTGCGCCAGAGTGCTGTCTGCGACACTGGTAATCGCAATCAACGGAACGCCGTGGCGCTTGGCATAGCTCAACACATCGTACAGCTCGCGGGTTTCACCTGACCAACTGAGCGCAAGAATGGCATCATCGGTATGAATCATACCAAGGTCGCCGTGAGAGGCTTCAGTGGGGTGGAGATAATAGGCTGGTGTGCCGGTTGAGGAAAACGTCGCGGCCAGTTTGTGCGCTATGTGACCGGATTTTCCCAAGCCGGTAACGATCAGGCGCCCCTTAATTGCTTCTATTATATCAAGGGCTTTTGAAACCTCACTCTGCATCTCCGGCAAAGCGTCGGAAAGGGCTTGCAGCCCTGCTGTGTTTGTCGCCAGCGCATCACGTATCGCGGCAGAGCCACTCATGTTGTGGCCTCTTTGGTAAGAGCGTCGATCGCTTTTAGACGAACCAAAAGATCGGGCATATCAGCAAGCGGCACTATATTGGGACCGTCGGAAGGAGAACGCACCGGGTCCTCGTGTGTCTCAATAAACACTGCCGCGACCCCGACCGCGACAGCGGCGCGTGCCAGCGTTGGCACAAATTCGGCCTGCCCGCCGGACGATGTCCCCATTCCGCCCGGCAGTTGCACCGAATGGGTTGCATCAAAAATCACTGGATAACCCGTGCGCGCCATTATTGTTAGGGCGCGCATGTCGTTGACCAGCATGTTATAGCCAAAGCTTGTCCCGCGTTCGGTCAGCAAAATACGGCGATTGCCGGTGGATTCGATTTTGGTGACAATATTGTCCATCTCCCAGGGAGCAAGAAACTGGCCCTTTTTGACATTGATAGCTGCGCCAGTTTCTCCTGCAGCGAGCAGCAAATCGGTTTGCCGACAGAGAAACGCTGGGATCTGCAGAACGTCCACTGCCTGAGCTGCTGGCCTGCATTGCTCCGGGCTGTGGACGTCGGTCAGAACCGGGCAGCCAAATTCTTCGCGAACATGAGCAAGAACGCTCAGTCCTTGCTCCATTCCGATCCCCCGCTCGCCATCAATACTGGTGCGGTTCGCCTTGTCGAAACTTGCTTTGAAAATGTAACCGATGCCGAGTTCCGCCGTCAGGGCGACAAGCCGCTCGGCCAGCATTCTGGCATGGTCAAGGCTTTCTAACTGGCAAGGTCCGGCAACAAGCGTTAGCGGGCAATCATTGCCGACACTTAGTCCACCGACTTTTACCGAGTTCATGGCCGACCTTCCTTGGCAAGGATAGCCTCGATGACCGAAATGTCAGTGGGGTTGTTCAGTTCCCAGAATTCGCGACCATCGGCATTTACGATCACACAGCGAATTTTGGTGCCGTTTTCCAGAAAGCGAAGCTGCTCGAGTCCCTCACGCATTTCGAGTCGGCCCTCGGGCAGCGAGGAATACTTCGACAAATCTTCAGGCCGATACGCATAGCAGCCAATGTGGTGATAGACCGGCACGGCATCCGGAGGAGCATTGTCGTAGTATGGCAAGATTTCCTTAGAAAAGTAGAGCGCGTCACAATTGGTGTCGAATACTGCGGTTGTGGCGCCAACGCGGCCCTCAGCCCGATCATTTTGAAGTTTTGCGAGATGAGATGTGTCCGTTCTCAGCACAGGTGTTGCAATTCTAACCGAAGGATCTTTTTCAAATTCTGCGAGCAAAGCCTCAATGTAGTGCGGTGGCGTCAGCGGCGCGTCGCCTTGGAGATTTATGATCAATTCAGGCGGTGTTTCGAGCATCGCCGCAGCCTCAGCACAACGCTCGGTCCCGTTACGGCAGGTGGCGGATGTCATCAACACATGGCCACCAAATTCGCGGACGGCGTCGGCGATTTTCTGACTATCCGTCAGAATGTAGCGCTCGGCTATTCCCTTTGCGGCCTCGGCGGCTTCCCAACTGCGTTGGATCAGGCTTTTGGACTCGCCAGTCGCACCGGCGAGCATTGCCAGTGGCTTGCCTGAAAACCGGGAGGAGGCATAACGCGCCGGAATGAAGATAATTGCGCGCAAATAGGCAGCCCCTTTTACGAGTTCTGGCCCGGGTCTAAGGAATACCGCCCGAAATCGCAATTGCGTGGAGTCTGCGAGATTGAACCGCCCCGAACTTTCTTGACACGGAATTTTTCAGATTGCGGCCAATCTGAAGCTACAGTGAATCCAACAAATCCGGTCACTGTCAAACAACCCAATTCGGCTCAGTTTGTCTGCCAGCTTAGCACTATGTGATTGTAAGGGATGCGGATTAGGTCGTCGTAGTGGGTAATCGAAAGTCGACCGTCGAGCTGCAGAAACAAAGCGGAGTAGCCTTCTTCGTTACGGATATTCTGCCCTGAATCTCGGTTTTTCATCCAACGCGCGATCGGATTCTGATGGGTAACGTAGACCGGTTCGTGGCCAACCAGAATTCCGCCGGGTGCAAGCAGCGTAGTACATACACCAAGCAACTTGCTCGCAACATTATCGTCCAAATGATGCAATAAACCCGAAAACAAGATGCGATCGAAAACGCCCCGGTTTTCAGCTTCGAGCTCAGCGACATCGCGACACTCGAACTCGCCACGATTTCCATACTTATTTCTTGCGGCATCAATGTGCTCGGGATTTAGGTCTATCCCGGTGTACTCACAAGGAGGCAACAACTCCAAAAGGTCCGCAGGCCCACATCCAACGTCGAGCACCCGAAGATCGGGAGCAATCTGATAATGCTCTTCAATCAGGCGCTTTCGGGCGCGTTGTGCGCCCAGAATGTTCTGGAAAGCAGTATAAAATGCGGGAACTGTCACCAAACGATAGAAGTGTGATGTCCGCTGCGACATTCGGATCTCTCGTTTCTAGCCTTGCCCACCCCAATAAAGCCTTTTCTCAGGCGGTACGTAGTACTCATCAAGATCTACAGACACTCAAGATCGGTTACCAAGGAAACGCAATGGACATGCACCAAATTACTTCCGCGGATCCGCCGTGAAAAGTTAACTTATATCAGCGCTAATTTCGTCAACGGGCATCAAGTTCGCGTGGATGGACTATCCGAACTGCCTGCCGTACGTTCAAACGCATGGCGATTACGATCAGGGCGCCTCGATGCTGGATTCATTGGCGTATATTGCTCTCAACGATGTGTTCTCATCGGGCTGACACTGGAGGATCGTGTGTCTGAGCATGCTGAACTCAAGAAAACGATCTCAGGCATTGGGACCGGATTGGAGAGCAATACTGAGAGCGATGCCTCCGATGTGGATCTGTCGGTTGTAACGACTCTCTACCAATCGGCGGAATACATTGCGGAATTCTGCGAGCGCGTATCGCAAGCGGCGAAGCAGATTGCTGGAGATAGCTACGAAATCGTACTGGTAAACGATGGTTCACCAGACAATTCACACAGTATCGCCATCGCACAGGCGGAAGTCGATCCGCATATCGTTGTCATTGATCTGAGTAGAAATTTTGGCCACCACCAGGCCATAATGACTGGTCTGCGCCAAGCTTGCGGACGAAGAATTTTTTTGATCGATGTAGACCTTGAAGAACCGCCGGAGTGTTTGAGTGAACTGAACCAAGTATTGTCAAACGGAGAATGCGACGTTGCATACGGCATTCAAACCCGGCGCAAGGGTGGGTTTGTCGAGCGGAATACAGGCGCACTGTTCTGGTCTTTGATTCGATGGTTTTCACGCATGGAAATTCCGGCCAATCCGTTAACTGCACGTCTGATGACAAAGCGGTACGTGAATGCGCTTTTGGCACACAACGAGCGTGAGGTGTTTCTCGCAGGCCTCTGGCACATCACTGGATTTGTGCAGGTGCCCGTTTCAATACAAAAATCTTCACGTGGGGTGACGACCTACGGCTTACGGCAGCGCTTTGAGCTTTTTGTAAATTCAATAACGTCGTTCAGTAATGCTCCGCTGGTCGCGATTTTTTATGTTGGACTTCTCATATCAACTTTTTCGTTTGTTTGGCTGGTCTACTTGGTGTTCGCCCGAGTTGTCTTGGGCAATATTGTTGAAGGCTGGACATCGGTGATTGTCTCGGTTTGGCTTCTTGGCGGCCTGATGATTTCGTTCATTGGCATCGTCGGCATTTACTTGGCCAAGGTTTTCTCAGAAGTGAAACAGAGACCGCACACAATAATCAGAGACATATACAAAAGGGAAAAATGAACCGGATCGTTTTTCTTTGCTCTGGTGCCGGTGGAAATTTCCATTTTATTCGCACTGCTATCACCAACGGTCTGCTTCCGGATTGGGAGATCTCCGCTGTTATTGTGGACCGTGATTGCGATGTTTTTTCTTGGTGTCGGGCGAGCGGTCAGAGCGCGAAAGTGTTGGATTTTGAGCCGTCAAAACAGTCGCCGACTGTCCTTGACGAACTGCGGCGAAACGATCCCGCAATCATTGTGACAAACATCCACAAAATCATTGCGCCGGAGATTGTGGATCACTTCGCGGGCCGTATGATCAACGTACACTATTCACTGCTTCCGGCTTTTGGTGGCTTAATCGGGTCAGCGCCCGTAGCGGCAGCATTGGACGATCGACGTGCCTTGCTGGGCTGCACCGTCCATCATGTGACGTCCGAGGTGGATGCTGGCCCAGCAATTGCTCAAATTGCGTTTCCTGCGTTGGATGACCGGGCGGTAGACGACCTTATGAACCCAATGTTCCGGGCAGGCGCGATCGCACTTGTCGCATCTATTTCGGCGTTCAGTGGTGACCGGCCTGGCAATGTCGCGGAAGTTTTGACCTTAGACGACCGAATTGGGCTTTATTGCGGGCCAGCCTTTGACTTTGGAAAGATCGAAGATGGAATCTGGACGGCGGTTCGCGACGCGACGCGTGAGTGAGGCGGAACTCCGAAATCATTCGGAATGCTCCACTAGTCCCAACCGAATGCGAATATCCGCCACACTATTTCATCATCAATACTGAGGCCGCGTATCTCTTGGGGTAACAATGAAAATCCCAGAACGGTCGAAGGGAAGTTGGCTGGCCCTCCATTACGCACATGTCCATTTTGTAGCTAAACTCGTCCGGCGCGTTTGTTGACGTTCTGCCGTACGGATTTATCTTGAAAAAACCCAACTGATGAGCCGGAGCGATCCCATTGACGACAGTCTCTATCCTTCAGTCAAATTACGTTCCTTGGCGCGGTTATTTCGACATTATTCGAAGATCTGATTTTTTTGTTTTCTACGATGAAGTTCAATACACAAAAAATGACTGGCGCAACCGCAACGTAATAGTCCCTTCGAGTGGACCGAAATGGCTCAGCTTGCCGATTGATACTTCCGGAAAATTTGGACAACCAATTTTCGAAGCGCTTATCAAGGACGCAAACTGGGCTGAAAAGCATTTCGCTCAGATCCATCAGGTCTATCGCGGCGCGCCTACAGCCCACCTTTGGATGTCAAAGATCGAAGAGCTTTACGGTTCGTTGGCCAGTGAACAGTCTCTGTCCCGTGTAAATCAGAAGATTATTCGGGAAATCTGTAGCTGGCTTGGTATTCAGACGGTTTTGAAAGACAGTCGGGAAATTCCCGGTGTCACCGGAAAATCCGAACGTTTGGTCGGCATAGTTGGCGCACTCAATGGCACGCATTATCTCAGTGGACCATCAGCGCAAAGCTATCTTGATACTTCGCTATTCGACGCAAATGGAATCCAGGTTTGCTGGATGGAATACTCAGAATACCCGCATTATGTGCAACAGGACGGACAATATCGTGCAGGCGTTTCGATATTGGACAGCCTATTGATGGCCCCCGAAGCTTC
>JBPCWO010000065.1:0-4131 GCA_051009475.1 Boseongicola sp. | reverse complement strand
GCGAGTTGTGGCAAATTGTAAGGAGCGCGGTTTTGATGACAGGTGACGCCATTTACCTGGGGATAGGTTCCCGTATGGACCGCCGCCCGCGACGGGGTGCAAATCGGTGCGGCCGAATAGGCGTCTTCGAACACCCAACCCTGCTCGGCCATAGCGTCGCAATAGGGCATCGAAATTTCGTCGTTGCCCATGAACGACATGGCCGAGGCTTTGGCCTGATCAAACATCACATAAAGGATGTTTGGCCGTTCAGTCATCCGATGTACCCATGCTCGACAAGCCAGCGGTCGAGGTTCTTCATCGGTTCCGCTGCTGGCGGCGAAAAGGGTCCGCGGCACGGGCCGACGGGTATGCCCATTTGGTTCAGGGCGTGTTTCAGTCCGGGCATTACTCCGGTCTGCAGCAGGATCGCGATCAAGTCATTGGCAATTTCCTGAAGGCGTCGCGCTTCTGGCACGTCGCCATTATTGATTGCGGTTTCGATCCCAAGATAGACGTCTCCGATCAGGTTGTAGGTCGAGCCGATACCACCGTCCGAACCCATTGCCACTGCCCCCAGAAACATTTCGTCAGTGCCGAAATAGAATTTTTTATCCGGGGCAAGTTTGCGGAGCTGCTGGAACTGAAAGAGATCGGAAGCAGTGAACTTCGCCCCAGCAATGCGTGTGTCTTGCATGAGTTCAAGCAATTTTTGCGTCGACAGATCCGTCCCGCTAAGGGCTGGGATGTTGTAGATGATGACCGGCAGGTCGGAAGCATCGGCGATGGCACGGTAATAGGCCGCGATGTCATCGAATTCGTGTTTGTAGTAGTAGGGAGGAACTGCCGATACGGCATCGTAGCCCTCGGATTTTGCAGTTTCGGCCAGCGAAGTCGCATCGCCTGTTGAGGCAGCGCCGACATGGGCGATCAGGGTGCATTTGCCGCGCGCATAATCGGCCAGAGCGGTCAGATGCTCGGCCCGTTCATCGCGACTTTGCAGAATGCTCTCACCAGTGGAGCCACTTGCATATAGGCCGTGCACACCTTTGCCCAAGATATAGTCCACGAGCGGCGCAATGCCTTGGGTGCTGATGCTTCCGTCATTTTTGAAAGGGGTCAGAAGGGCCGCAAAGATGGATCCCGAAATCGTCATTTGTCGCCTTTTTCTCGCACACCTCCGCTGACGGCCCGTGCGCTTTGTTTTTCATCCAGGTGAGTAAATTGGTAGGCGTCAATTGTACTTTGGTCAACCAAAATTAAAAAAGTAGACACCAAACTAGAATCATGGTTTGTTTGATGGCAAGTGGGAGGATCACGTGGCGCCAGAACAATCCGCCTCATCAATTGCGCGAAGCCTTGCGGCCGACATTCATTCCGGCCGCTATTCGCCCGCAGAAATGCTGCCAAGTGAGAGGGATCTTTGCGAGGCGTTTGACGTCGGGCGGAACGTGATCCGAGAGTCCATCACAATCCTACACGGAATGGGATTGGTGGATCAGGCCAAAGGCAAGCGTCCGCGCGTTGTGTCTCCGACACTATCAAAAGTGATGGAAGGCGTCGGAAACGCGGCGCAGTTCTTTTTCTCCGGTAGCGAAGGGTTGGCGCATCTCGAACAGGCGCGGGTCTTTCTGGAAACCAGCCTCATTCGCTATGCCGTCGAACACGCGACCAACGCCCAAATTGCCCGGATGGTGGAAGCTATAGATGCTTGCGAACGCGCATTGGAAGAGGTCGAGGCGTTCCGGGACGCAGACGTTCAGTTTCACCGGGTGTTGGCCGAAATTCCCGGAAACCCTATCTTCGTTGCACTACACGATACCTTTGTCGAGCGGCTGATGAAAAACCGTGCACTCTTGCCCGATATTCAGCAATTGAACTCGGCCAGTAATCAAGAACATCGCGAAATCGTCGCCGCAATTCTCGACAAAGACGCGGACCTCGCGGTGCAAGTTTTGACCGGCCATCTTACTCGAAATTACGGCACTTACTTTCGGCATGCCATGGAGCATGGCTCAGAGGCCGTCGCACCAAATCAACTATAATTCAAAAGGGAGACTTCAAATGAATAGAATACTTGGTCTTGCCGTCGCTACCGCGATGTCAATGACGTCTAGTCTGGCCTATGCCGCCGAGCGGGCCAATCAGCTGTCGGACGAGCGTGTTCGCGCGGCGATTGCCTATGCGATCGACATGGACACCATCGTTGAGACGCTATTCGAAGGCAAAGCCATCGTCGCGGATTCGATGATTCCGAACGGTCCATATAAGGCTGACGGACTTGAGCGTTACTCCTACGACCCCGACCGGGCACGAGCCTTGCTGGACGAGGCGGACTGGGATGACAGCCAGGTTCTAGATGTCGTTTATTATTATGGCGACCAGCTGACAGCCGACCTGATGGTCGCGATGCAGGCCTACTTGTCCGATGTGGGCATCCAGATGACCTATCGTAAGTTGGAAGGTGATGTCGGTGGACAACTAAATGCACTGCCCAAAGACGGGTCGGATACCAGTGCCGTAACGTGGGACATTGTCTATGGCGCCAAAGCCGCGTTGGCATTGCAGGAATACTACAACGGCTACCATTCTGGCAGAAGCTCTTACACGCCAGGCGACACCGCGCGTGATGCATTGATCGATTCAATAAATGGAACGGTTGACGTTTCGCAACAGCAAGAGGCGTTCAAAGAGTTCGAGCGCTACGAGAACGAAATGCTCTCCGACATCCCGCTCTATTATCAGCAGCTCTTCATCTACGAAAGTAGCCGGCTGGACAGGAATGGCGGCCAGTATGGCAATGATCAGTTTGTCTATGACTGGGGCGTCACAAACTGGACTGTCGAGCCTGATGCGGATGGCAAACAAGTTATGTATACCAACACCGCACCAAGCACGTTCTTCGATCATCCGTGGCTGAACCCGGGCATCTATGTCTTCTCAAAGTTTGGCCTTGATCGCCTGGTGACAGCGAATGGCGCCTTGGCACCGACTGATGGTCAGCTGGCCGAAAGCGTAACGGTTGCCGACGATGGCATGTCCGTGACGTTCGATCTCAAGGACGGTCTAACCTGGCATGACGGCCAACCGCTGACTGCTGATGACGTCGTCTGGTCGATCGAGACCGCAATGACTGTGCCCGGGATCAATCCGGTATTCACCAGCACATTCGACGCGATTTCGGGTTTGTCGGCTGACGGAGATAAAATCACCGTCAACTTTGGAACACTTGATCCAAACATGTTGCTGACTTTCAGCCAGTTTGCGCCGTTGCCAAAACACTTGCTAGATGGCGTGAGCCCAGAAGAATTCCAGCAGCATCCATTCTGGCAAAACCCAATCGGATCTGGCCCTTTCAAGATCGCTGAAGTTCAGATGAATGACTTTGTTCGGCTGGTTCCGTTCGAGGGTTATCACGGCGGCGTTGCCAAGATCGAAGAGATCGTGGCGTTCCCAAGCGGCGAAAACGACGGCAACGTCATTCAAAACGCCGAAGCCGGACGACTGGACTATGGATTCACCAAGTCCGTTGGCGATGTTCAGGCGCTCGAGGCGATGCAACATATGCGTGTGATCCCTGCAGACATTCCCTACACGCGGTCGCTGAGGATCAATAAGTTCGCAAAAATCACCGAGTGATTTGCGCTAAACCACTGGTACGGCCTTTCGGGGCCGTGCCGATCCGGCAGATGCCACCCAAGGATCAACTGAAATGCTGACCTTCGTCATTCGGCGCCTTCTGGTCACGATCCCGATGCTGCTGGTGATCAGTTTCCTGGTCTATCTCGGGCTCGAATTGACGCCTGGTGACGCGGTTTCGCATATGATCGATCCCGAAATTGCCAGCCAGATTGAGCCCGAACAACTCGAGGCGATGCGCGAAGCACTGGGGCTGAACAAAAGCTTTATCGAGCGCTACCTTTTTTGGTTGAGCAATGTTGTTCAGGGCGATTTTGGACACTCGCTGTCGGGCGGCGTGGCAATCTCTACGATCGTTCTTGACCGGCTGCCGGCGACGCTTGAGTTGTCGCTTTTTGCGTTGTTGTTCTCGACGCTTTTCGGGTGCGTTCTTGGAACTATCAGCGCCTTGCGCCGCGGCTCCGCGACTGACAGTGCTTTGACGATCTTTGGCATGATCGGGGTGTCTATTCC
>JBPCWO010000064.1:0-2669 GCA_051009475.1 Boseongicola sp. | reverse complement strand
CTTTGATGCTTAACGACGCCCCATCTACGGCGTGAAAGCCGCCAAAATGTTTGTGAAGATCATGGATTTCGATCATGCGAGCGTCCGACAATGTAAGAACAGCCCGGACACGATCCGGGCTGTTCCAATGTTATTTGCTAGGCTTTAACGACGGCCTGCAGTGACTTCTTGTCCGCCCTCGTAGCTGACTTCACGGTAGTTACCGGCTGCTTCGCCCGGTCCGATCAGTTCGGCATCCGTTGCACCGACGTAGTCGATTTCACCACCGCCTGCGAGAATTTCCAGAGCCTTGCCAAGTTCGCCTGCCTGGATTTTTTCACCCGGCGCATTGGCAACTTCCATGACTTTGTCTTTGAACTCGGCTGGATCAGATGATCCAGCGGCCTGCATGGCCAGCATAATCAGCGCAGCGGCGTCATATGCCTCTGGCGTAAACGGTGAAGTGGCGTCAAATGCTCCGTCAACAAGCGCAGTGAAGCTTGCCGAAAGTTCGTCGGATGGCGACGGGTGCTGACCCGACGAACCATCGATTTCGGACCCAAAATTCTCAACGAGTTTTGCCGAAATCATGCCATCAGGGAAGTGGAACGTGTCGAACGCACCTGAATCAAGCGCGGCGCGCACAATGCCAGAACCACCCTGATCGACGTAGCCCGCCACAACCAAGCGATCGCCACCAGCAGCCGCTAACGCGCCAACTTCAGCCGAATAGTCGGCTTTGCCGTCTTCGTGCGCGGCGTTGATAGTTACTGATCCACCGGCAGCCTCGTACGCAGCCTGGAAACTGTCCGCAAGGCCTTTGCCGTAGTCGTTGTTTGTGTAGGTAACGGCAACTTCATTGATGCCAAGGTCCATCAGGACATTGGTCATAACAACGCCCTGACGCGCGTCAGATGGCGCGGTGCGGAAGAATAGACCGTTATCTTCAACCGTCGATAGCGCTGGCGAAGTCGCCGAAGGCGAGATCATTACGACGCCGTTCGGAAGCGCGACGTTCTGAAGGATTGCACCAGTAACGCCAGAGCAATCGGCACCCATGATTGCCTTAACACCGTCGCCAGTGATTTGTTGTTCTGCAACCGAAGTCGCTGCCGCAGCGTCGACGCAGGTCGAGTCTCCTCGAACCGCTGTCACTTTTGCACCACCGAGAAGTTTGCCGGAATCTGTGACCTCTTTCATCGCCATTTCAGCTGAATCACCCATTGACGGCGTCAACGATTCAATCGGGCCGGTAAAACCGAGGATGATCCCGATCTTGATCTCTTCGGCATGGCTGCCCGCAAAGGCCGATGTGGCACATAGAGCGGTCGCAGCGACACCCGTGAGTAATTTTTTCATTTATTGTCTCCCTGTCTGGAACTTTTGTCCGGTTCGAACCCTAAATCGTTACAAACAGAAAGAAAAGACCGGTTTGACGCAGTTACCCATGGTCACGAATGGGCGAGCGGACTGGACCGGGAGGTTTCAATGCTTAAGTTTTTGCCAGGGAAATCCCAGGAGTTTACTTGCTTAGATCATTGGTCGCCTTAGCCGCATTCCTTTGGCCGGTAACTGCATCTGCGGTTGAATTGTCCGTGGGCGATGTCGAGATTAATCCGGTCGTTTCAGGTCTGGAGCAACCTTGGTCAGTTGGTTTTTTGCCAGATGGCGCCTTTCTAATTACCGAACGCGATGGTCGGCTACTTTACGTTCAAAATGGTACAAGGCACGAGATCTCAGGGGTGCCAGAGGTTGCTGATATCGGGCAAGGCGGGCTGCTGGATGTTTTGGTTCCATCAGATTTTGAACATAAGCGCGAGATATTCCTTAGTTACGCAAAGCATCAGTCAAACGGCGCGGGAACGGCGTTGCTGCGCGGTCGGTTAAGTGACGACAAAACGAAACTATCCAATATCAAGACAGTTTTTGAAATGTCGCAAGGTTCGTCGGGCGGGCGCCACTTTGGATCGCGAATTGTCGAAGCCGATGACGGGTCGCTGTTTATATCAATCGGTGATCGGGCGGACAGGCCGGCTGCCCAAGATTTGTCGCGACACAACGGTTCGATCATTCGACTAAATCGCGACGGGTCTGCTCATGCCGACAATCCGTTCGTCGGGCAAAGCGGCGCGCGGCCCGAAATATGGTCTTATGGGCATCGCAATCCGCAAGGCATGGCTTTGGACGCTAGCGGGCAACTCTGGGCTGTCGAGCACGGTGCGCAAGGTGGTGACGAAGTTAACCAAATTCGCCGCGGCGCCAACTTTGGTTGGCCGGTGATTGCCTATGGAAGGCATTATTCAGGCGGGCGGATCGGCGAGGGAACGTCGAAGCCGGGAATGGAGCAACCGGAGTATTTCTGGGATCCATCAATGGCGCCATCGGGGCTGATGATTTATTCCGGCAAGCTTTGGCCGGAGTGGCGCGGGCATGTGTTCGTTGGTTCTTTGAAATTCGATTACATTTCCAGACTGACGGGTCGCCCGCTGCGCGAGGCTGAACAGATTTCGTCTGAAGAGACTGAGCGAGTCAGAGACGTCCGCGAGGGGCCGGACGGTGCGATTTGGTTCCTGAGCGTCGGGAACGGTACGCTCTATAGAATTAGGCCTTCTAATTGATTCATCAGACGGAAAGCCGCGCTGCCTGTGCTCCGCGCTCACGATATGGCGTCGTGTTATACTGCGCCCGGT
>JBPCWO010000063.1:0-3129 GCA_051009475.1 Boseongicola sp. | reverse complement strand
TTCACCGCCTTTGGCATGACAAAACGCGCCGGTCGGTCGGCGGAGAACGACGACGTCCTCGCGGCGGTCCTGAACGCCAATACACCGGCAGTCTGTCTGGTCGGGAAGACCCATGATTTCCACGTCGAAAAGGCGCTTGGGATTACGCTCGACGAAAACGTCGCGAATATTCGCGACTCGGTTGCGCATCTGGTGAAACAGGGCCGGGAAGCGCTGTTCGATGCCGAGCATTTCTTTGATGGCTACAAGGCGAACCCCGAATACGCACTTACTTGTTTGCAGGCAGCATATGACGCCGGCGCGCGTTGGGTGGTCCTCTGCGACACCAACGGTGGAACGTTGCCACACGAGATTGGCGACATCACGGCCCGCGTGATTGATGCTGGTATCCCCGGAGACCGCCTTGGCATCCACACTCACGATGATACCGGCAACGCTGTCGCAGGAAGTTTGGCAGCCGTCGATGCCGGGGCCCGGCAGATTCAAGGTACGTTGAATGGATTGGGCGAGCGTTGCGGCAATGCAAACCTGACGACACTGATCCCAACGCTGCTGTTGAAGGAACCCTTTGCCAGCCAATTCGATATTGGCGTCACAGCCGACGCTCTTGCCGGGCTGACGCGCGTCAGTCGGATGCTGGACGATATCCTGAATCGCGTGCCGCTGCGCAGCGCGCCATTTGTCGGCGCTTCGGCCTTTGCGCACAAGGCCGGGTTGCACGCCAGTGCAATTGTGAAAGACCCAAGCACCTACGAACACATTGATCCGGCGGCCGTCGGAAACGAACGCATCGTTCCGATGTCAAACCAGGCGGGTCAATCGAACCTGATTGAGCGATTAAACGGTATGGGGATTGCCGCTGAAAAGGGTGATCCTCGTTTGGCTGAGATCCTGGAAGCGGTAAAAAAGCGCGAGGCCCAAGGATACAGTTTCGACACTGCCCAGGCATCGTTCGAACTTCTTGCGCGACGGGTTTTGGGGCAATTGCCGGACTTCTTCGAGGTCAAACGCTACAAGGTGACGGTCGAGCGACGCAAAAACAAACGCGACCGAATGGTTAGCCTGTCCGAAGCGGTGGTCGTGGTGAAGATTGGCGAAACAAAGATGCTGTCGGTAAGCGAATCCATGGATGGAAGCGGATCCGATCGCGGACCGGTCAATGCGCTCGCCAAGGCACTCGCAAAAGACTTAGGCCCCTATCAGGAGATTATCGACGACTTAAGACTCGTCGATTTCAAGGTGCGGATAACTCAAGGGGGCACCGAAGCGGTCACAAGGGTGATTATCGACAGCGAGGATGGCGAGGGACGGCGCTGGTCGACCGTTGGCGTCAGCCCAAACATCGTAGATGCTTCCTTTGAGGCGCTTCTAGACTCGATCAACTGGAAACTTGTTCGCGACAGCGCGAAGGGCGCCGAGGCTGCGGAGTGACCCCGAAAGAGGCATTCTTTACGCTCCATTGCGATTTACCACGCGAAGGTCCGGGAAGCCGGGAAGATCTTGATTGGGCGGTGGAGAAAGCGAATTTATTGGGTGACGCCCGTATTTTTGACGCAGGCTGTGGGCCAGGTGCCGACATCGAAGGACTATTGGCACACGCGCCCAAGGGCAACATCACCGCCGTGGATGCACATCCGCCATTCGTCGAAGCCGTCAGGGCGCGTTGGGGCGAGGACCGCCGTGTCAAGGCAATTGAAGGGAACATGCGCGACATCGAAGGCCCCTTCGACTTTGTTTGGAGCGCCGGCGCGGTGTATTTCCTGGGCGTGGAGACGGGCCTGCCACTTCTTGGATCGAAACTTGCGCCGGGTGGCAGCATCGCGTTTTCCGATCTGGTCTACTTAGACCCAGATCCGGATCTAACGTTGCGTACCTATCTCGACTCTGAAGTCCCGTTCATGCGCACGCACGCAGATCTCGCGAAGACGATCGACAATTTGGGAATTCAATCTCTGGGCCAGCGAGTTCTTCCGAATTCGTCCTGGGAAGAGTACTACGCTCCGATGGAGAAGCGAATTGCCAAGCTTCGCCCTAGCGCCGACTCGACGCTCACCGATGTATTGGACGCCGGAGAAACCGAGATTGCCATGTGGCGGCAATATTCGGACCAGTTCGGCTATGTTTTGTCGGTTGTACGACCAGTATGAGCCTGCAAGCCTGCGCCGACATCGTCGCAAAAGGCGATCCAGACCGATTTGCTGCCACGATGGCGGCCCCAATCGAAGCCCGTCGCACGCTGTTCCCCATTTATGCCTTCAATGTCGAAGTCGCGCGCGCGCCATGGGTCACCGAGGAACCGATGATTGCTGAAATGCGGCTGCAATGGTGGCGCGACGCGCTAGACGAGATAGGGCAGGGCAGGCCAGTGCGGAAGCACGAAGTTACAATTCCCCTAGCCGAAGTTCTGGGCGCCGAGGATTCAGCAATTCTAGATAAGCTGGTGCAGGTCCGGCGTTGGGACATTTACAAGGAAAGTTTTGAAAACAAAGAACATTTCTTGCAGTATCTTGATGCGACAGGCGGTGGTTTGATGTGGGTGGCAGCGCGGAGACTTGGCGCCGACAAGTATCTTGAGAATCCGGAAGACAGTGCCGAAGATGTGGTTCGCCGCTTTGGTCGGGCAACCGCCTTTGTTCGTTTCATGCAGGCGGCCATCGAGTTGAAAGCACGAGGTCGCAAACCAATTGAAGGGCTTGACGAAGACGAAATCGCGGCGCTTGCCCGGTTCAGCACTGCGGAAATCGCATCTGAGAAACTGCTCCGGCGATGTCTGATCTCCGAATCTCGCCCGGCGCTTTTGGAAGGCTGGCAGACCCATGTGCTTTTGCGACAGATTGAATGCGACCCTGCGCGCGTTATGAAGGGCCGTGTTGGTCTTAGCCCGTTCCGGAAAAAACTGCGCTTACTCCGCTGGGCGTGACGCAGGCCCGCCGCGAAGGACCAGCCAAATCAATGCGCCTCCGGCGAGGACCAGGAATGGCGCCATTGCAAGGTTAACAGCAGTCCATCCCTGAACCGCATCGCCACCTGAACAATTCATCAAACCGCCCGAGGCAAGTGAGGCGACTGTTACACAGCCGAAAACCATCATGTCGTTCATTCCCTGAACGCGGCCGCGCTCTTCAATCG
>JBPCWO010000062.1:0-25181 GCA_051009475.1 Boseongicola sp. | reverse complement strand
TCGGAGGATTGTTATCCGGGGTAATGCTGGCACGTGGATTGGCTGCTGGCGCGGGTAAACCGCTTTTGGGCATAAATCATCTTGCTGGTCACGCTTTAACGCCTCGGTTGACGCACGATCTTTCCTTCCCATATCTGATGCTCCTGGTTTCAGGCGGGCATTGTCAGTATCTAATCGTAAAAGGACCTGACACGTTTGACCGGATTGGCGGAACAATCGACGACGCGCCGGGCGAATCCTTTGACAAAATTGCGCGGCTTTTGGGGTTGCCTCAGCCTGGTGGCCCGGCGGTTGAGGCCACAGCAAAGCTTGGCGATCCGGCTCGGTTCAGCTTTCCACGACCGCTATTTTCCCGACCAGGATGTGACTTGAGCTTTTCAGGACTTAAGACCGCCGTGCTTCGTGAACGCGACAAAATCGTGATTGAGAAAGGGGGGATTTCAAAACAGGATCGCGCCGATATCTGCGCGGGTTTTCAAGACGCCGTATCGGATGTGTTGGCGGAAAAATCTCGCCGCGCAATTTCGCAGTATTTGTCCGACAGCCCGGTGCTGCCCGCATTTACGGTAGCCGGCGGCGTTGCCTCAAATAAGGCGCTACGCTCAGAATTAGAGACTGTATCTGCTGAAATGGGCCTTCAGTTCATCGCACCTCCGGCCAAGCTGTGTACGGACAATGCGGCCATGATAGCCTGGGCTGGCATTGAGCTTTCGGCAATTGACCACCGCGGGATGAATCCGCTCATCCCGCGCGCACGATGGCCTCTGGACAAAGCAGCGCCTGCCTTACTTGGTTCCGGCAAGAAAGGTGCCAAGGCATGAGCGATATCGCAATACTCGGGGCTGGTGCGTTCGGAACAGCACTTGCGTTGGCGCTATCAAGCAACGGCACCAGTGTCACATTGTGGTGTCGCGACCCAAATGTCGCTGCGTCCATGCAATCTGACCGGACTTCCGGCCCCCGCCTTCCCGGATTTCCGCTTTCGGCCAATATGAAAGTGACTTCCGAGATCGAGGCAGTTACATCCGATGTCTGTCTGGTTGCTGTGCCAATGCAAACGCTCAGATCATTCCTTGGAACTGCGGAATTCGACGGTAGAACGCTTGTCGCATGTTGCAAGGGTATTGATCTTGAAACGGGACTTGGGCCCATCGCTACAATTCGCGACGTGGCTCCACATGCAATTCCAGCGATTTTGACAGGTCCGAGCTTTGCGGTCGATATTGCGCGCGGGCTTCCCACGGCACTGACATTGGCCGCCCAGGACGACTCATTGGCGAGCATGCTCCAAACGAAGTTATCGCGGCCGGCGTTGCGGATATACCGAACCGCAGACACGATTGGCGCCGAGTTGGGCGGAGCGCTGAAGAATGTTATGGCGCTGGCTTCGGGTATGGCCATCGGAGTCGGAATTGGTGACAGCGCGCGCGCAGCAGTTATCGCGCGAGGATTTGCGGAGATGTCTCGGTATGCACGCGCGAAAGGGGCTTTGTTAGAGACGCTTCAGGGCCTTTCAGGCCTAGGCGATCTTGTGTTGACGTGTACTTCGGAAAAGTCCCGAAATTTTAGCGCTGGTGTGTGCTACGGTCGCGGAGAAGCGCCAGAATCTACGACGATAGAAGGCATTGCAACCGCCACCGCTGTGGCAAATGATGCCGAGTCAGGTGGCCTTGATATGCCAATCACTCAGGCCGTTGCGGATGTTATCAGCGGTGAACTAGATGTCAGAACGGCCGTCGAAGGACTGCTTTCGCGACCGGTTAGAAAGGAATAGAAATTATGCGGTATTGGCTGTTCAAATCGGAACCTTCGACCTGGAGCTGGGACGACCAAGTGGCAAAGGGCGATTTGGGTGAAGAGTGGGATGGCGTGCGCAATTATCAAGCGCGAAACCACATGCGCGAGATGTCCATAGGGGACCGTGGGTTTTTCTATCATTCACAAACGGAAAAGGCAGTAGTCGGCATCGTCGAAGTGATGGCTGAGATTCACCCAGACAGCACTACTGACGATGAACGCTGGGAATGCGTGGATATCAAGGCGATCGCTTCGGTGCCGAAGCCAGTAACGCTTGAGCAAGTCAAAGGAACCGAAAAGCTTTCGGAAATGGTGCTTGTAAAAAACACCCGACTATCCGTTCAGCCAGTTACCAGCGCGGAATGGAAGACCATTTGCAAAATGGGCGGCGTTTCGTGACCAACACTGCAAAAACTCTTCTTTGGGTATCGCCACGAAGGAATATGGCAGAGGCTCGCGTTTCGAATAAGCCGCTTCAAACTTAGCCGTAGTGGCTTTCCTTGCCGAAGTGCTTGGTCAGCAAGTAATAAACCACCGCCCGATACTTGTTACGTTCGGATCTGCCGTAAGTATCAATAGCGGAGTTAATAGCCGCCATAAGCTCTGGACCGTCACTGAGGCCAAGTTTCTTGATCAAGAAACTGTTTTTGACCGTCTCAAGCTCGCCTTCCTGGCTGGCAGCGACCGTAGACGCGTCTTGGTCATAGATCGAAGGCCCACAACCAATTGTCACGTCTCGTAACAGACCCATATTTGGCTCGACGCCGCATTTGTTCCGAAGATCGGCAGCGTATTGATCGATTAGTTCGTCTCGTCTTCCCATGTCGCCCTCGTCTCCGCGTAAGTTGCGAGCACCCATTTGGTACCTGGGCAAATAGTACGTCGCAAAACAGGGTCTAAAAAGGGGAAATTTATCGATTTTACGTCGGAATTGACGCCTGAAAGGCTAGGCGACCATCGCAGATTTCTGTGGTTTTGGACTTGGCAGACGAATCAAGTATTGCTGTCCATACGTCCGGAAATCCAGGTCCGTCCCAAATGACTGGAGAAATTTCGTGACGGCGCTTCTGACAGGCAGCTCGTCTTTGTGCCTCCAAAGATAGTCATCTCCGGATATTATTCCGCCCGGCTTAACTTTTTTGAAGCAACTCTCCAGATCCGCGGTCACGAATGGTTCGTTATGGTTGCCGTCGATATAGACCCAGTCAAAATAGTTATCTGGAAATGTAGCGAGCGCCTCTTCTGATTTTTTTCGATGAAGTGTAACGCGATCGTCGCCAGAAAATTCCTGACGAACGCTTTCGTACATCGGATCCATCCGGGTTGCGTTTCTCGGACGCCCAAACATTGTATTGCGAAATTCTGGCTGATAAATCCAAGGATCGATAAGGTGCAGCTCGACAGGCTCGGTCGTATCAAGGATGACGCGGCTAAACCCGCCATTCCACACCCCGATTTCTGCGGCAACTGAATTTCGCGGCATTTTTCGTAGGAACTTTAGCCTGACCTCCTCGCGCCTTGTCATCCCCCGTTTCCCTTTATTGATTTGGCTAGACTCGCTCTAGTCGTCGCTTAATACCGGTAGTGTTCGGCCTTAAACGGCCCGTCCGGCTTTACCCCGATGTACTCTGCCTGATCCGGCCGCAACTCGGTCAACTTAGCGCCGACTCGCGCCAAATGCAGCTTGGCGACCTTTTCGTCCAGGTGCTTGGGTAAGATGTGAACTTTGTTGTCGTATTCATCACCCTTGGTCCAAAGCTCGATCTGCGCCAACACCTGGTTTGTGAAAGACGCCGACATAACAAAACTCGGATGCCCGGTGGCGTTGCCAAGGTTCAATAGACGGCCTTCGCTTAGCAGAATGATACGGTTGCCACTGGGCATTTCGATCATATCCACTTGGTCTTTGATGTTTGTCCATTTATGGTTTTTCAAGCTGGCAATTTGAATTTCATTGTCGAAATGACCAATGTTGCCAACGATCGCCATGTCTTTCATTTCTCGCATGTGTTCGATGCGAATGACATCTTTGTTGCCGGTCGTTGTGATGAAGATGTCGGCATCTGCAATTTCGTCTTCAAGCAGCGTAACCTCAAAGCCGTCCATTGCAGCCTGGAGTGCACAGATCGGATCAACTTCCGTGACCTTCACCCGCGCGCCTGCGCCTCGAAGTGATGCGGCCGATCCCTTGCCAACGTCACCGTAACCGCAAACAACCGCAACCTTGCCGGCCATCATCGTATCGGTTGCGCGGCGAATGCCGTCGACGAGGCTTTCTTTGCACCCGTATTTGTTGTCGAATTTTGATTTGGTAACGCTGTCGTTCACATTGATTGCCGGAAATGGAAGCAGGCCGTCTTCAACCATTTTGTATAGCCGATGAACGCCGGTAGTTGTTTCCTCGCTAACGCCCTGAATCATGTCGCGTTGTTTTGCAAACCAGCCGGGGCTTTGCTTGATCCGCTGGCGAATTTGGTCAAACAGCGCCACTTCTTCTTCAGACGTTGGTGTGGCGATAAGGTCGTCCTCACCTGCTTCGACGCGCGCGCCGAGAAGTATATACAGTGTCGCGTCGCCGCCATCGTCGAGAATCAGGTTTGCTCCGCCGTCAGGGAAATTAAATATCTGGTCCGTATAGGACCAGTACTCCTCAAGCGTTTCGCCCTTAACCGCAAATACAGGTGTGCCGCCGTCTGCAATTGCGGCCGCGGCGTGGTCTTGAGTCGAGAATATATTGCACGACGCCCAGCGCACATCCGCGCCCAGAGCTTTAAGTGTTTCTATTAAAACAGCCGTTTGGATCGTCATATGAAGCGATCCTGCTATGCGCGCGCCTGCTAATGGTTGCTTTCGACCGTATTCTTCTCGCAGCGCCATGAGACCCGGCATTTCTGTCTCGGCTATATCTAGTTCCTTGCGGCCAAAAGCGGACAGCGAGATGTCCTTGACGACGAAATCTTTGGGCATACGACCCGCTCCTCAATAGGTTTACGGGTCAGATAGCACCGGGCCATTGGCCCGGCAACCGGGGGTCAGCTTTTGATGCCAGCAGGCTGTTTTAAACCGGGAGGTGCTTCGCGCCAATTGGTGCCGGATGCCATTATGCAGGACATGCCGTCAGCGCGCGTCATCAATATTGTCCAGGTGCCCTTTTCTTCCGAATACCAGACTTCAAATACGTGCGTTGCATTCTGCAGGCCACCGCCAGCAAAAGCTTCGCCGTATGAGGCTTCGAGCTTTTCAACGACGGATTTACGTTCAGCACAATTTGTCTGAGCGGAAAGGACAGTCGGCAAGGTTGCCGCCAGAAGTGTCAGGCCAGTGAGGATGCGTCGCATCGTCGTCTCCTTTCTGCAGCAAAGCGCTGCAATTGCCTGTTTCTCCTCCCGGTCGAATACTAAACTTGTACCCTAGTTACTGTTTCCAAATCGTAATCAGATTCGTCCAATTTTACGGAAGCTTGGATACCTCCGACATTCTTTCTGACTGAGAATTGTGCCAGAAAGCAGGCTGAGATTAAGGTAATTCCGTGCGGATATTCAGGCCGTAACGCCTTTGTGCGTTGTGGCTTTGAAAGGTTCTCGTCAATGCGATACTTTCGCGACTACACGGGTTTGACCGTCTGGCCGGGCCAACAAGATCGTTCTCGATCCGTCAACATCCGGTGTTTCAACGTAATTACCGCCTTCTAATGAACTGGGGTAGATCGCCGTCACATTCAATGCACAACATTTCAAGTTCAAGTGTCGGAAAATGAGTATGTTGAAACGGCCTTGACGAACCGGTGGATCTGCGCACAACCAGTCTAGCAATGCCAGTATCGTCAGTTCCTCCGCGCGCGTGGCAGCGTATGCTATCAGGACGCAGGCTAGACCTGCTCGACCCGACACCAGTTGACGTCGAGATTGAAGACATTGCTCACGGGCTTTCTTTTGTGGCGCGCTGGAATGGACAAACTCGTGGCGAGTACCCTTATTCGGTCGCTGAGCATTCGCTTCTTGTTGAAGAGATATTTAGGTACTTAGCCCCGGCAGCGCAGGCAAAGTGGTGTCTTGCGGCGCTTTTGCACGACGCGCCGGAATACGTGATTGGCGACATGATATCGCCAGTCAAGGCATCGGTTGGGCCAGGATACGGCGCATTGGATGACCGGTTGACCTCGGCCATTCATATTAGATTTGGATTGCCCGCGGCGATTCCAGTGAAACAGAAACGCGTTATCAAACGAGCGGACAAGTACTCAGCCTGGCTGGAAGCAACACAAATTGCCGGGTTTTCCGAAACAGAGGCAGACCGGTTCTTCGGGCGCCCAAACGAGGAAATTTGCAGCAAAGTAAAGATACTGTTGCGTCCACCGATCGAGGTGAGGAAGGCCTATATTGCACGCCACAATGAGTTGCTAGAGGCGGTTTAACGTGCCTGTGGCAAAGCTGTTTTACTTCCCAGGATCGCCATTTGCGCGAATGGCGCGCGTGTTGGTTCTCGAAATGGGCTTTGATTTAGAGGCGATCGAACTTTCATTTCCGCCACCAAAGGATTTGTTCGAACTGAATCAGTTAGGCCAGGTGCCCACGCTTCTCTTGCCGGACGGAAAATCGTTATTCCCCACGTTGATTATTCTTGAGTATCTCTGGCGATCAGCGGGCTCACATAATTTGGCATATGATCCTGATGCTGAACGTCAGTTGCTATTGACCGTGCTACAGGCGGGCGATGCTCTGGTCGCTGCAAAGTATCAATATTGGACTGGTCTAGGCCCGATTGCGGAGAACACGATCGGCTACGATCCGGCCGAGAGGCACTTGCTTCGGTTTAGTAATTTTTTGAATTGGCTGGAATCCCAAAACGAAGATCTTAGACAGGGTTTGACCCTGGTGAATGTTGCTTTGGCTTGCACTTTACTTTGGACAGATGCGCGCGGCGGGCCGGATTGGCGTGGGAACAACAAAATTCAGGGAATCGTCGATGGCGTTGCCCAAAGGCCATCATTTACTGAAACCGAGCCGCCGCCCTTTTGAGCGTCTCAACCATTTCTGAAGCGGCTAAGCGCCAGTGCCACACTTTGGCTCAGCGAGGCGATCGCTTGGCCAGAATTCTTTGAAGAGTCCGGCGATGCATGTTCAGTCGTCTGGCCGTTTCACTGACATTGCGGTCGCAAAGCTCGTAGACTCGCTGAATATGTTCCCACCGAACCCGGTCCGCGCTCATCGGGTTATCCGGCGGCGGCGGTAATTCGTCTTCGGGTGCCAGAAGTGCCGACATTACATCATTTGCATCCGCTGGTTTCGACAAATAATCAGTCGCGCCAATCTTGACGGCCGCAACCGCCGTGGCAATTGCACCATAACCGGTTAACACCACGACCTTGCTGTCCTCGCGACGCTCATGAATGCATTCAACGACGTCCAGCCCATTGCCGTCTTCAAGGCGTAGATCAACGACGGCATAGGCTGGCGGTCGAGCGGTCGCAATCGCCGTGCCGGCGGCAACAGAACCTGCAGTTTCCACTTCGAAGCCGCGTTTCTCCATCGCTCGAGCTAATCGTCGAAGAAACGGTTCGTCGTCATCGACAATCAATAGCGTATTGTCTGCGCCAATATCTTTAAGTTGTTTGTCAGGCATTTACGCCATTCCTCGCGCCAGTTGCACAAATCTAGGGCGACCAGCGTATGCCGTCAAACAACGGCTAGATCGACGTAATGTGGCACGCGGTTTCGCTCGCCATGTCTTCGGGTGAAGCGTCGCGAGAAAAGTATGTGGCAAGTCCAGATTCGGGAAACATCAAATATGTAAATGTCGAATGATTCATTAGATAGAAGTCGCCCTCTCCTTCGCCCTTGGAATAGTATGTCTTGTAGGCCTGACTTGCTGTTTTGATTTGGCTGGCACTTCCTGTCAGACCAATCATCTTGGGATGCATATCGGCGGCATATAACGCAACAATCTCGGGTGTATCTCTATCGGGGTCGATTGAAATAAATACAGGCGTCACATCGTGTCCTTGTTCGTCGAGCAGATCCACGGCAATCGCATTCCGCGCAACATCAAACGGGCAGACGTCAGGGCAAAACGTGTAGCCGAAGTAGACCAGCGTCGGACCCTTGATTACTTCTTCCGCCGAAACGGTCGCGCCGGTTCCATCCAGCAATTCAAAAGGGCCGCCAATAGCCGCGCTACCTCCCGCGATTGCGTTTCCTCCGCAATCATGATTCGCACCCAGCGTCGTCCAAACGGCAGTTCCCCCGACCATAGTTGCAAGCAAAACGGCCGCAACTCCCGCATATAGTCTGGTCATAGAATAATCCTCGCAATCTCCGGCTTCATTGATCCCGCATGGCAAGCGCGACTACAACGGGACAGCTTGCCCCACCCACGAGGAAGTGATGGCCGCTTCAGGCGAAGAAACGCCACGTGTAAATCGTTCGAATTCAGTGCGACTTCGAACGCTTATTGTGTTGCGATGGTTCGCCATTATCGGGCAGGTCGCCGCAATCACTGTCGCACAGCGTCTGTTTACGCTCGATTTGAATCTCGGGCTTTGCTTTCTGGTTATCGGTGCCTCGATCGTTGCCAACTTGACCGCGGCGTTCGTTTTTCCGGAAAACAAACGCTTAACCGAGTCCGAAGTCGCATGGATGCTCTTGTTTGACATTGCTCAGCTGGCACTGCTTTTGGCGCTAACCGGCGGGCTGAACAATCCGTTTGCACTTCTCATTTTGGCACCAGTTACTATTTCGGCAACTGCACTAAAACCTGCAACGACAGCAATGATTGGTGCCGCAACAATTGCGATGGTTAGCGTTGTAACTATTTGGCATTTACCGCTGCGGACCGAGCTTGGCTTCATCATGCGGATGCCACAGGATTTTGTCGTCGGATTTTGGACGGCAATTGTCATCGGCGTCGTTTTCCTTGGATTGTATGCCAGCCGAGTGACTGCCGAGGTTGACGCGATGTCTGATGCACTAGCTGCTACTCAAATGGCGTTGGCGCGCGAACAAAAGCTGACGGACCTCGGCGGCGTGGTGGCGGCTGCTGCTCATGAGCTTGGAACGCCGTTGGCGACGATAATGCTGACAAGCACTGAGCTGATAGAAGAGCTGAAAAGTGATCCAGGGCTGGCGGACGACGCGGCATTAATTCGCGAACAGGCAGCTCGCTGCCGCGACATCCTACGATCGATGGGCCAAGTCGGAAAAGACGATTTGCACATGCGAAGAGCGCCTCTTGTTACCGTGGTCCGGGAAGCAGCAGAGCCGCATATGAACCGTGGTAGACATATTGAAATCAGCGAGCAGGCGCAGATTGGTGCCGCTGGGCGGCAACCAATTATTGATCGGCGCCCGGAAATTATTCACGGACTACGTAATCTTGTCCAGAATGCTGTTGATTTCGCCGAGTCCACTGTCTGGATAGATATTTCATGGAGCGACGAATTAATTCATTTGAAGATAGCCGATGACGGACCGGGATTCCCGCCGCAGTTTTTGGGGCGGATAGGAGATCCATTTGTACGCTTTCGCCGCCAGTCTTCCGCAAAGCGAAGGCCTGGATACGAAAGCATGGGCCTTGGACTGTTCATAGCTAAGACGCTTCTTGAACGGACGGGTGCCGAAATAGGTTTTGCCAATGGGCTTGGCTCGAGCCAACAGCCCGAGAGTTCGGCGCCGTCAGGTGCAATCGTTGAGGCCAAATGGACTAGAGAGCAATTGGGGGCAACGGAAGATGCAGACAGGTTGCCACTTGGCGAGAACGTTCCTCTTAAATCCTGATGTCTTTCAGAGCGGAATTCTCCGGCCAGTTAATTGAACGTTAACCATCGCCGCACACATTGGATTCGCTGGCATCGGGGGACGTCGCTTGCTGCTTTATCAGTTAACAGACGCTGCTATGTTTGGTGTTAGCGCGTTCATCGCAGCACTTATCGCCATTTCAGTTTTACGTAAGCGAAATACTCTTGCGCCGCTTAGCGTCGTGGGCCCGGAATTCTTTGGAGACACACTGGTGTTTCTGATTCGAAAGGGCGTTCTCGTTGACGCCAATTTCCCAGCGCGCCGACTGTTGGCACACTTCGGTTCAAATGAACTGGAGGAAAGTGCACTAATGCGTGCGTTGCACGCCAGCTTTGAGGGCGCAGATGGTCTGGTTGAATTTGACAGAAGCTGCAAATCAAGAAGCGCCATATCGCGTGACGGATGCGCTCAAGCCGTTGCCAAGATGGCAGCCGAGACAATCCAGCTTAGTATATCCAGTCGGATGAAACCCGCAGCGGGCTCAGAGGACCTCCATTTTCTTTCAGCACAGGACTCCGAACTCGAAACTCTTCGCGAGATTTTGAAACTGGCACCTTATCTTGTCTGGCGAGAAGCCCCAAATGGAACTCCTGTATGGGTGAATGGCGCCTATCACTCACTTGTTCAGCAGAAGTATGGTGCTAGGCGTGCCGCAGAGTGGCCGTTGCCGCGATTATTTGAGGGTTTACAACGTGGTGCACCGACCCGAGAACCCCTGAGGATCAAAGACGAAGAATCTCCGCGATGGTTTGAATGCCATCAAATTCCGATTGGATCCGACACTCTATTTACCGCGTCCGATGCCAATTCCGCCGTCAGAGCCGAGGCCCAACTTCGCGACTTCATGCAAACACTGACCAAAACATTCGCCCAACTGACAACCGGGCTTGCGATATTCGATCGATCGCGAAATCTGGCGTTATTCAATCCCGCTCTAACCGAACTGACACGACTGCCTGTCGGCTTTCTGGCCGCAAAACCTAGCCTTACCGAAGTCCTGGATAAATTACGCGAAAAGCGGATGATTCCAGAACCTAAGGATTATCGTAACTGGCGAAAATCGATCGCAGATCTTGAAGCGGCGGCAGTTGATGGAACTTATCTTGAGACATGGTCGCTGCCGGGAAGCTTGACTTACCGAGTGACGGGGCGTCCGCATCCCGATGGCGCAATTGCATTTCTCGTCGAAGATATCAGCGCAGAAATGTCGCTGACCCGAAACTTCCGAAGAGAAATTGAGATCGGACAGTCACTGCTCGACAATATGGAAGACGCGACCGCGTTATTCTCGCAAACCGGAGCGATGGTGCAGGCGAATGATTCCTACCGAAGGCTTTGGTCCGTCGATCCTGATTCCTCAATTCAGGAAACGTCACTTGTTGATGCAACGTGGCTTTGGCAGAAAAATTCCTTACCGACGCCTATTTGGGGTGATTTTCGGGAATTCGCGGTAGACCAGAAAGACCGTGCAGAATGGGCGGCAAAGACCAGACTCAAAAATGGATGCGCTGTTGAGTGCCGATTCATTCCTTTGAACGGCGGAAACACGCAGGTTGTTTTCCGGGTAGTCGGCGATGAGGGCGAAACTGAAAAACGCCTGCTCGAAGCCGTATAAACATATCTTGCAGCCAGTCAGACCGATCGCCAGAATGCGGCTATGCCAGCTGCCGATATTGTCGAGCTTATCGTTCCTACCGCTGATGATACCGTCGCCTGCGCGCTGCGGTTGGCACCGAATGTCGGTGCAGGAGACTGCATTTTACTTGAAGGCAATCTTGGCGCCGGGAAAACTCATTTCGCCCGTGCCCTTATTCAAGCAAAACTCGCAGATGTCGGCGTCGTGGAAGATGTCCCTTCGCCAACTTATACGCTGGTCCAAACCTACCAGGCTGGATTGCTCGAGATCTGGCACGCGGATCTTTACCGTATTGGATCTGAAGACGATTTGGTCGAGCTTGGTCTTGAAGAGGCTTTTGGGAAGGCACTGATACTTATTGAGTGGCCGGATCGTTTGGGCAATGTTGCTCCTGCGGACGCGCTTTGTCTTCGATTTGATTTGCGTGAAAGTGGGCGTGTTTTGCGTGCGACTGGGCCCGAGCATCTGGTAAAGTTAATTTCAATGCCTGATGACTGAGCGGGAGCAACATATTGTTGATTTTTTGAGCAACGCTGGGTGGGCACATGCAACTATCCACAAGATGGCGGGCGACCTTTCGGCGCGGAGATTTTTGCGCCTGGCGAGACGGGATGGAACGCGAGCAGTTTTGATGGATGCAGATCCGGCCGTCGATCGTTCCACGGCTGCGTTCCTTTCAATGACGAATTGGTTGGCTGCGTGCGGTCTTTCCGCACCCAAGGTGTTCGATGCGCAAGTAGACCAGGGACTGGTGCTGCTACAAGATTTTGGCGATGAGAAACTGGCTGGGTTAATTCAACTTTATCCAGAACGGCAGCGTGAATATTATAATCTTGCAATTGATGCCCTGCTTATCATTCGCGATGCATCACATCCGGGGCTGATTAGACCTTCTGCCCGACAAATGGCCGAAGCTACGACGATGGTTGGCGAATGGTATCCCCACGCAAACCGCACTGCGCTGGCCCAGTTCCGTATCGTGCTTGAATCCGCTTTAGAGGAATTACTGAGGACAGAACCGACTGTTTCTCTTAGAGATTTTCACGCTGATAACCTGATGTGGCTCAGCGATCAGAAAGGTGTCCTCAGGCTGGGTTTTCTTGACTATCAAGATGCGATACTGACCCACCCAGTTTATGACTTGATGTCTCTTTTGACTGACGCGCGAGTTGCTGTGCCGCGAGCCCTGCGTGCCGAGATGATCGAAGTTTATGCTGCCAAAACTTCGGACTCGGTAGAAAGTATTTCGCGCGCGGTCGCCGTTTTAGGTGCCCAGCGCAATCTCAGAATCCTAGGCATATTCGCACGGTCTGCGTCTCGATATGGGAAGTCCCAGCACCTGGATTCTCTCGCGAGGGTTTATAGCTATTTATTGGAGTGTTTGTCGCATCAGGTATTTGCCGATAACTGTCCAATTCTTTCTGAAATGATACCTGAGCCGAATGCCAAACTATTGAGCGAGCTACGGACATGAATGCGAGCGAAATTTCGCTAATGATCTTTGCTGCTGGCTTTGGCACGAGAATGGCCGGGCTGACAAACGATATGCCAAAGCCAATGTTGCCGCTTTCTGGGCGGCCAATGGTTGATTACGCAGTCGATCTGGCCCGAGATGCGGGCATCCGGAAAATAGCCGCCAATACCCATTATCTGAGTGACAAAATTGAACCTCACCTTGAACGTCTAGGTGTTTCGGTCTGCCGAGAAGAGCCGGAAATCCTAGATACCGGCGGGGGGCTTCGTGCCGCCAATCACTTGCTATTATCACCTACTTTCACTTTGAATCCTGATGCCGGCTGGCTCGGCGCCAACCCTCTGACTGAATTGTCAAATGCATGGCAAGATCACATGCAGGCTCTGCTGTTGTTGGTGCCATCTGGCCGCGCTAAAGGTCGCGTGGGTAGCGGCGATTTTTCCATCGAAAACGGTCGGCTCACGCGGGGCGGATCGTTGATCTATACCGGCGCTCAGATAATTAGAACTGAAGGATTGGCCAGCATTTCCTTAAAGGCGTTTTCTCTGAATATGTACTGGGACGCGTTGGAAAAAGACGGCGCTCTATACGGAGCCATTTACTCCGGTCAATGGTGCGACATTGGAACTCCGGAAGGATTGACGCTGGCGGAACAGATGAAAGAATCCGGTCGTGTTTGATCCGACCACTGGCTCACGTGTATTTGGCGTGCCGCCCGGAGCAGATTTTCCTGCCGCTGTCGTCGACGGAATCCTGAATCGAATTGCCGACCAGCCGCCCGAAGCGTTGGCGCGCGTTCAAATTATTGTAAATACTCAGCGAATGCGCCGCCGATTGGTGTCCCTACTCCAGTCTGGCCCGGCAAGGCTGTTGCCGCGCATTGACTTGATAACCGAAGCAGGCCGTTTGATACCTACCGCGGAATTGCCGGATGTTGTGCCAGACCTTCAACGGAAATTGGACCTTGCAAGGTTGATCGAGCCGCTCTTGGAAAGCGGTGCGGCGCCTGCCCCGCGATCTGCACTTTTTGATCTGGCCGACAGTCTAGCCGGGTTGCTGGATGAGTTGCATAGTGAAGGTGTCTCGCCAAATGAAATTCTGAATTTAGATGTCGGAGATCATTCTGAGCATTGGGTGCGCTCGCTGCAGTTTTTTCGCATCGTGCAAGCCTACCTCGCCGAAACTGGGGCCTCGTCTCAGGATTTGGAAGCGCGGCGGCGCGCGGCGACGGAGATGGTAGTTGAAACGTGGCGATTCAGACCGCCGGAGACGCCCGTGCTGGTAGTCGGTTCAACGGGTTCACGCGGAACAACATTCGAGTTGATGAAGTCGGTCGCAAGTTTGCCGCAAGGTGCAATTATTTTGCCGGGTTTTGACAACAGCATGCCAAAGCATGTTTGGAGCCTGCTCACTGACTGCGATCAACCGCTGGAGGATCATCCGCAGTATCGGTTTGCTGTAATTTTGAAGAGTCTCGGGCTAGCACCAAGCGACGTGCTGACTTGGCCAACAACTGTGCCGGACGCCGCGCGCAACCAGCTAATCTCGCTATCGCTTCGCCCTGCCCCGGTAACCCGTCAATGGCGCCGCGAGGGTCCGGAAATTGGCGATTTGATACCTGTAACCAAGAATCTCTCCCTTATTGAAGCGCCTCAACAACGGGACGAAGCCCAGGCCATAGCCGTCGCGTTGCGCGAAGCAGTTTCGAACGAACAGACCGCCGCTTTAATTACGCCGGATCGAACGCTGGGGCGACGAGTTGCGGCCGCGCTGGCACGATGGAACATCGAACCGGATGATAGCGGCGGGCGTCCACTTTCGCTAACGCCTCCGGGGCGCTTTCTACGGCAAGTCGCATTGATGATGGGCGAGCTGCCGACCGCCGAGAATGTCGTCGCTCTGCTCAAGCACCCGCTAACGCGGACTGGAAGTGGCGATCGCGGCGAACACCTTTTGACGACGCGGGAATTTGAGCTGATGTTGCGTAAAGGTGCCACAGGCATCGTCAGCCCGGGTGCCATTCAGAAATTCCAGAAAAAGCAAACCGGTCGCGACGAATGGTGCGCTTGGTTGATCGACATTATCGCTTCATTTGGCAGTCCGGTTGCACCAACATTGGGGGCTATTTCTGCGCGCCACATTGCATTGGCGGAACAGATCGCACAGGGCCCGAGCGGAGACGGATCAGGTGATCTTTGGGACAAAGAAACCGGCCGTAAGGCCCTGGAAGCATGCGAGGGCTTGGCGCAAGAAGCCGTTGCCAATTACAAAGCAACGCTTTTTGACTACCGGCAATTACTTGACGCGGCATTGCAGGCCGATGACGCTCGCGATCCCGACGGCGCCCATCCCGAAGTTATGATTTGGGGCACGCTCGAGGCACGCGCCCAGGGCGCTGAGCTTGTAATTCTTGGTGGACTGAACGAAGGCACTTGGCCCGCCCGCCCAGAGCCTGATCCTTGGCTCAGCCGCTCTATGCGCCGAAGCGTCGGCCTGTTGTTGCCTGAACGTCAAATTGGGCTGTCAGCGCACGACTATCAGCAGGCTGTCGCGGCAGAAAGTGTCATCCTCTCCAGATCTTGCCGTGATAGCGAGTCCGAAACTGTGCCGTCTCGTTGGCTAAATCGACTGACATACCTGCTGAATGGGCTACCCGATCAGAACGGGTCAGTCGCACTTGATCAAATGCGAACAAGAGGAACGCGATACCTGTCAATCGCGGCAGCACTCGACCGGCCCGGACAGGAAGTGCCAGCTAGAAAACGAGTTGCCCCTGCCCCCCTGTCGGCGGTGCGCCCGAAGTCCTACACCGTCACCGAGATCGAAAAGCTGATCCGCGACCCATACGCTATCTATGCGAAGCACGTTCTTGCGCTGAAACCGTTGGATCCACTGCGGCCAGAGCCAAGCGCGGCACTGAAAGGAACAGTTTTTCATGAAATACTCAATCGGCTGATTGACCGAGGGCCATTTGCCAACCAAGCCGAATTTGAGAAGCTGTTGCTTGCACTCGCCGACGAAGAACTTTTCAAGTCTGTCCGGTGGCCGCAATTCCGTGCGCTTTGGCGGGGGCATCTCGTCGCAATCGCGCCGATGTTGGCCGAAAAGGAATTGGCGCGGCAGTCTTTGGTCAAAAGCCTGCGGTGCGAAGTAAAGGGCGAGATGAAATTGCCTGGCAGCCCATTTAGCGTTCGTGGAAAAGCAGATCGCATTGACCGCTTGATGGACGGACGTCTGGCAATTTACGATTATAAATCTGGTGGCGCACCAACCTCAAAACAGGTTCGGCACTATCAGCGCCAGCTTTTGATCGAGGCTGTTATGGCAGAGCATGGTGGTTTCGATGAAACCGAACCTGCTGAAGTCTCATTTGTTGGCCACATAGGGCTCAACCGTTCAACAAAGGATGACCACATCGATTTGGCCGAGACTGAAATCAAGGGCGTAACAGTCGACTTTCGCACGAGCACGATTCTTCGAGAGCTTCATCAGCTTCTGGATCACTTCGACCAAGACAAGAGTGGATACATGCCTCGTCGCGCAATGGAAAAAGTTCGCTGGGAAGGTGACTATGATCAGCTTGCCAGATTCGGCGAATGGGCCGACACTGACGACATAGTTCTGGTGCCACTATCGTGACCGGAAATGACGATGCTGGCCAAGTGCAAATCAGCGCTTCGAACCCTGCAACATCAACATGGTTGTCGGCAAACGCCGGGTCAGGAAAGACCCGCGTATTAACCGACCGCGTCGCCCGTCTGTTGCTGCAAGGCATTGATCCGCAAAGTATTCTTTGCCTGACCTACACCAAGGCTGCAGCTAGCGAGATGCAGAACCGCCTTTTCAAGCGTTTGGGTGAATGGGCAATGTTGGATGACGACAGCTTGACCCAGGGCTTGGCGGAACTAGGCGAATTCAGTGTTCCCGACCTGGGCGCGGCACGAACATTATTTGCTCGCGCTATCGACACGCCGGGCGGGCTAAAAATCCAGACGATTCACTCTTTCTGCGCCGCCCTATTGCGGCAGTTTCCTTTGGAAGCCGGTGTAACGCCGCAATTCCGAGAGCTCGACGAGATAGCTCGCGACCGACTAATCGAAGACGTGCTCGATCGACTAGCAACTGAGACTCCGGCCGCGCTGACAGATATTGCTCTGCACTTCAGCGGGGAGAGTCTAACAAAACTCGCAATACAGGTTGCAAGATCCGCCGACGATTTTTCCGGCGTGGGTCGGTCGGAAATTTGTGCGCTCTTGGGTGTCGAAAACGATTTGACAGGGCAGGAAATCGTGGAAACCGCGATTAAGCCCGGCGACCTCGAGTTCCTTTCGACACTGCCCGATATTCTCCGCACTTCTACTAAGGTCAGCGACCTGTCCCTCGCGAATAAGATATCGTCACTGCCTGAAAATGCGTCGCTGTCTGTTGTTCAGGCGCTTGCCGATGTCCTGCTTTACGGAAAAGACGCGCGAGCGCCATTCACTGCAAAGACCGAAAATATTCCTACCAAGGAGTTTCGCGAAGGTCCGTTTGCGCCATATACCTCGCGTTTTCATCAGATAATGGCCCAAGTTGAAGACGCTTTTGAGTTGCTGCGTCCCTTTTATGCTGCCGAAATGACCCAGGCGCTTCACGGCTTTGCGGCAGAGTTTAACCCTGCATACGCAGTGGCAAAGGATAGTCTCGGAGTTCTTGATTTCGATGACCTAATTCTCAAGGCGCGCGGGCTGTTACAGGATCAGGGGCTTGCGTGGGTTCTTTTTCGACTGGATGGCGGGATTAACCATATTCTTGTCGACGAGGCGCAAGACACTAGCCCGGCGCAGTGGGAAGTTATCGATGCGCTGGCTGCCGAAATAACAGCCGGAAAGGGCGCTCGAGAAGATGAGCCTCGATCTTTTTTTGTCGTGGGCGATAAAAAACAGTCGATTTACAGCTTTCAAGGCGCCGATGCTCGCGCATTTGACTTAATGGCCGAGAAGTTTGCCAAACAACTTGAATACGGGCCGAAGCTCAGCCGGCAGGAGTTAACTCATTCATTTCGATCGTCACCTGCAATCCTGAAAGTTGTAGACCACGTTTTTCAAGAAGAGTGGGCGGCTGGCCTTGGAGGAAATACCACCCATCACGCCTTTCATTCGCAGCTTCCGGGAAGAGTGGACCTTTGGCCAAAAGTGCCGCGGCCTGAAACCCTTGAAGAGCCGGCATGGAACGATCCGGTTGATCGCCGGGCGGCCAATGATCCTAGTATTGTTTTGGCGGATCGGATCGCGGCGTGGATCGAGCGCGCCCTGGATACAGGCACTGTACCTGGTCAAAACGGCGAATTTCGGCGAATTGTGCCTGGCGATATCCTAATCCTAGTACAGCGGCGGGCGGCGCTGTTTGATAACATTATCCGTAGCTGCAAGAGGTTGGATCTTCCAATTGCCGGCGCCGACCGCCTTAAGGTCAACGCAGAGCTTGCGGTTCGGGATTTGCTTTCCTTATTGTCGTTTCTCGCGCTGCCTGAAGATGACTTATCGCTTGCAACAGCTTTGACGTCGCCGCTTTTTGGTTGGAGCGAGGCTGAACTATTTAGCGTTTCTCAGGGGCGAAATGGGTATTTGTGGTCGGCTTTGCGCGACCAAGAGCACGATTTTCCCGATTCAGTCGCTCGCTTAAGGACATTCCGAAATAAGGCCGACTTTCTAAGGCCATATGAGCTGATCGAGCTGGTTTTGACACGCTTTGGCGGTCGACGCGCGCTGGTTGCCCGTCTCGGCCCCGAAGCCGAAGACGGCATCAACGAGCTTTTGAGTCAGTCGCTTGCCTATGAGCGCACAGAAGTTCCAAGCCTGACAGGGTTTCTGTCGCGTGCGCGTTCCGAAGATATCGAAATAAAGAGGCAGTCCGATACGCGGGGCGATCTGATACGCGTAATGACTGTACATGGCGCAAAAGGTCTTGAATCATCGATCGTGCTATTGCCCGACACTATACGCGGCAGCAATAGTCGGCCTGATACCTTTGTTCGTAGCCAGGAAGGTGTGCCGCTTTGGAATGTCTCTGCTGCAATGGCGCCGGAAAGCATTCGCCGTGCAAAAGAGCTAAGCGCAAACGCCGATGCTGAAGAGCGTCAGAGGCTTCTATACGTTGCAATGACTCGCGCCAAACACTGGTTGATTGTTGGAGGCGCCGAAATTGAGAACGCGCCAAGGGATAATTGGTATGACGCGGTTGCCGCTGGTTTGGAGCGCGCTGGCGCGCAGTCTGCCATCAACGGCGATCAGGCTATTATTCGGTTTGAGTCTGGTGACTGGAATCTGTCGGGGTTGCCGGAATCCCGCCATTTAGAGACTAAAATCGGTGATATTTCCGCATTTCCGAATGAGGATGTCCTGGTTCGCGATCGCAGACCGAAGCCGCGTGCCCCTTCTGATTTGGGGGGGCACAAGTCGATGCCTGGTGATTTGGGCGGCGAGTCCGAAACCGCCAAACTTCGGGGAAGTCAGCTTCACCTCTTGTTCGAGCATTTGCCAATATTACCGCGCTCCGATTGGAAGCGGACTGCCGACCAGTTGCTGGACAATGCGGCCTCAACCGACGTCGCGCAGTTGCTTGCCGAGGCAACGCAGTGCGTCGACGCCGTTCCAGAGGTTTTTTCCGACAGCTCGCTGGCCGAAGTGGATATTGCCGCGCATGTACCGACTCTGAATAGTCGCATTGGCGGCGCTATCGACCGGTTGATCATCAAAAAAGAGAGAATTCGCGCTATCGATTTCAAGTCGAACGCCGTTGTTCCTACAGAGCAGGAAGAAGTGCCGGAGGGTATTCTTCGGCAGATGGGGGCATATCTGGAAGCACTGGAACAGATTTGGCCCGAACGAGAGATCTCGATTGAAGTCCTTTGGACCGCGACCGGGCAGGTCATGGTGTTAGAGCACGCTATCGTGAGGAGTGCATTATCTCGGTCCACCACATCTTGACGTTAGTGCCATCCGTTCCTACTTTCGCAACTCTCACCGCGACGCCAAGGAGAAACACATGGCAACTGTAGCCGTCACCGATGACACTTTTGACGCCGAAGTCCGCCAGTCGGATGTACCTGTCGTCGTTGATTTCTGGGCCGAATGGTGCGGGCCCTGCAAAATGATTGGCCCCGCTTTGGAAGAGCTTGCCGAGGAATACGGTGGCAATTTGAAGATCGCCAAAGTCAATGTGGACGATAACCCGAATTCCCCGGCGCAACTTGGTGTTCGCGGCATTCCTGCGTTATTTTTGTTCAAGGACGGGCAGGTGGTTTCAAACAAAACCGGCGCAGCGCCAAAAGCCGCACTTAAGGGTTGGATCGACGAGTCGATCTGAGGCAATCGAGCATGCCTCGATAGGCTAGCTATACGCCGCTTTAAGAGCAGCACGCTCACTCAACAGTTGAATCTAAGCGACAGCGAGGGAGGCTGGCCTCGGTGCGTATGTCAAAGTGACATCAACTGCGCCTTGTAGTTACGGCCGACCGCCCGCATATAGCGGCGAAAGTATTAGGAGCGGCTTCATGTCCGACAATTCTCCAGGCTGGCACGGCACCACAATTATAGGCGTCCGCAAGGCCGGCAAGGTTGTGATCGCCGGTGACGGGCAGGTCAGCCTTGGGCAGACCGTCATTAAAGGTACCGCGCGCAAGGTGCGGAAGTTAAGCCCCGGCGGTCTTGAGTTTGTAGCTGGATTTGCTGGATCCACCGCGGACGCATTTACACTTCTCGAACGGCTTGAAGCCAAGCTTGAGGCAACTCCGGGTCAGCTTCAGCGCGCCTGCGTTGAGCTTGCCAAAGACTGGCGGACCGACAAATACCTTCAAAAGCTTGAAGCCATGTTGATCGTCACTGATGGCGCCGAGCTTTATGTCGTGACCGGGGCCGGGGACGTGCTCGAGCCGGAGCATGATATCACTGCAATCGGTTCCGGCGGGAACTACGCACTTGCCGCGGGCAGGGCCTTAATGGATGGCGACCTTGACGCAGAAGCGATCGCGCGCCGCGCAATGGCAATTGCCGCCGACATTTGTGTTTACACCAACGGAAACCTGACCGTGGAATCACTTTCAAAATGACTGACCTAACCCCGCGCGAGATCGTCTCAGAGCTTGATCGCTTTATTATCGGCCAGAAAGACGCCAAGCGTGCCGTCGCGGTTGCGCTTAGAAACCGTTGGCGGCGAAAGCAGCTGTCGGACGATATTCGGGACGAGGTATACCCAAAGAACATACTGATGATTGGCCCCACCGGAGTCGGAAAGACCGAAATTTCGCGACGGCTTGCCAAGCTTGCCAAAGCACCGTTTCTGAAAGTCGAGGCAACAAAGTTTACCGAAGTGGGTTATGTCGGCCGCGATGTTGAACAAATTGTCCGCGACCTTGTTGAGGCGGCCATCACAATGACGCGCGAGCATATGCGCGATGAAGTCCAGTCTAATGCGAGAAGGGCGGCAGAAGAGCGTGTTCTGGCGGCGATTGCCGGCGACAACGCCCGCGACCAGACGCTTGAAATGTTTCGCGACAAGTTAAAGCGCGGCGAACTGGACGACGAGGTTATTGAGCTTGAAGTTCAGGACCAATCAAACCCATTTCAGGGAATGGAGTTGCCGGGCATGCCGCCAGGACAAAGCGGTATGGCGATTGATCTTGGGTCAATATTCGGCAAGGGCCTCGGCGGCCGAACAACCAAGAAACGCATGACAGTGGCCCAAAGTTACGACTTATTGATCGGCGAGGAGGCTGACAAACTTCTCGATGACGAATCCGTAACCAAGGCCGCGCTTCACACAGTCGAACAAAGCGGAATTGTATTCCTTGACGAAATTGACAAAGTAACGGCGCGATCAGAAACGCGCGGCGCCGACGTTAGCCGCGAAGGTGTTCAGCGCGACTTGCTTCCGCTAATCGAGGGCACGACCGTCAGTACCAAACATGGCCCGGTCAAAACGGACCACATTCTATTTATTGCGAGCGGCGCATTTCATATTGCTAAGCCATCTGATCTGTTGCCCGAACTACAGGGCCGACTGCCGATCCGTGTCAATCTGCGCGCACTGACCGAAGAGGATTTCGTGCGCATCCTGACTGAAACTGACAACGCGCTGACGCTTCAGTACACGGCGCTTTTAGGCACCGAAGAAGTGATCGTGGAGTTCACTGAAGACGGAATTGCCGCGCTGGCAAAAATCGCCGCTGACGTAAACCATGCGGTAGAGAATATCGGCGCGCGCCGACTCTACACAGTGATGGAGAGGGTATTCGAAGAGCTCAGCTTCACAGCCCCCGATCGGTCCGGTGAAAATGTGACCGTCAATAGGGCATTCGTCGAAGTGAATCTTGGTGAGCTCATGAGTGCGTCAGACATGAGCCGCTACGTGCTTTAGTCGGCGGCGAAAGGCTCTTTTCAACCACCCAAAAGAAGCAGAGAGAGACGTTATGTCCCTTTTGGCTTTTTTCCGCGAGAACGCCCGATTTTTGTCCGCCGGCGGATTGCTGTCGTTTTCGTCCTGCTACGGGCAGACGTTTTTTATCGCGATATTCGCAGCACAGATCATGGGCGCTTACGGGCTTAGCGATGGAGTGTGGGGCGGGCTTTATACCATTAGCACAACTGCTTCGGCTGTGATTATGTTTTGGGCCGGCACGCTGGCTGACCATTATCGGGTGCGGGCGCTTGTCTGGATCGTTATGCCTGCCTTGGCGCTTGTTTGCCTGGCAATGGCGGCGAACAAGACAATTGCGGGCCTGATAGTCATTGTGTTTCTTCTTAGGTTTTTGGGGCAAGGGATGATGAACCAGTTGGCCGTTGTAGCCATGGCGCGCTGGTTCGACGCCCGTCGAGGATTGGCGTTATCGATTTCGGCCTTGGGATTTTCTGTGGGGCAGGCCGCCTTTCCGGTGATTGTCGCGTCCCTGTTTTTGATTATGTCGTGGCGATCTGTCTGGGTACTGTCTGCCGCACTTTTAATGCTTGCCTTCCCGCTAATGCTCTGGGTTCTGTCGGCCGAGCGCACGCCCCAGTCACATGTCGAGGCAACCAACTCATCGGGCATGCATGGTCGACACTGGACCAGAGCCGAAGTCTTGCGTTCTCGCCTGTTCTGGATGCTTCTTCCAATGCTACTTGGACCTCCGGCCTGGGGCACTGCGCTGTTCTTTCAGCAGGTTCATATTGCCGAGGTCAAAGGCTGGCCGCTGGTCGACTACTTAGCGCTGATCCCGCTTCTAACGGCCGTATCTGTTGTCGTGACCGTGATCTCAGGCCAGGCAATCGACCGGTTTGGGTCGGCCCGACTTGCCATCCTCTATCTAGTACCATTCGCGCTGGCATTCTTAGTTCTTGGACTTGCCGAAACATTGGCGGTGGCTGCTTTTGGAATGGCTCTGTTTGGGATTGCGCACGGTATTCAGGCGACCTTGCCGACCGCGTTTTGGGCAGAGTTTTTTGGGACACGCCATATAGGTGCGATCAAGGCCGTTTCGACGAGCATCATGGTCTTTGGTTCCGCAGTTGGCCCGGGAATTTCAGGCGCACTGATTGATTTTGGGCTGACATTTCCCGAGCAAATGATTGGGATCAGCGTTTTTTTCGTTGCTGCAAGTATTTTAGTCTGGGTGGCAGTGCGCGAAGCACGCGTGCACCTACCTTCGGCGCAAGTAGACATAAAGGGCGCCTGAACCACCGTGTCGGCGGTGCGATTCGGATACCTGCAGAACTACGGAATTCAGTGGCGCCAGGCGCAGCCAATGCGGCACCTGTTGGCGAAGAATTCCGGGCCTTGCGGGTATTGGTCCAGAATCTTCGAAGGCGCGACCTTTGCCGGTAATTACCAGAACGAGTCGCTTGCCCCTGGCCTGCGCGGACAAAATGAACGCGGTGAGTGCGTCGTGTGCGGCAGCAACGGTCATCCCATGCAGATCGAGCCTTGCCTCTGGCGCCGACTTTCCACGCTTCAATTTTTGGAACGCTTTTCGATCCATATTAATCTGCGCGGTTCCCGCCCGTGAGCCGAGACCTAGATTCAGTTTGCCAGACGGCAGCGCCGTGTCCGACTTCGCGCCGACCGCAAAAGTATCAATCGTTGCTTTGTTTTCTGGCCTCGACTGCGTTTTCACAGTTGGCAAAAAAGACGTGTTGGCGTTTGACTTTTCGCGCTTAAGCGGCGTCGTCGTTCGCGCGACCCGCTGCCAAAGTTCTTGCTCTTCGGAGTCGAGCCCACGTGGCCCTCGACGCTTCACGATTCACTCCCCAGCGGCAATCGAGAGAGTGTCCTGAATGGGCAGCAACACGATCATTCGGCCGGGATCACGCGTTCTTCCGGCGATCTTCCCGGCTTCTGGTCCAGTGCCATAGAAAATGTCTCCGCGCTGCGCGCCTTTGATCGCAGATCCGGTGTCCTGCGCCACCATCAGCCGACGAAGTGGGGAGCTTCCGTCCTTTTCAATCCAGACTGGAGTGCCCAGAGGTACAAATTCGGGATCGACAGCAAGCGTTCGGCCTGCAGTTACTGATCGGCTCATTGCGCCCAAAGGCCCCTTGTCGGCAGGAAGCTGTGAAACCTCACGGAAGAACACATAGGAAGGGTTGTGCCAAAGCAGCTTGGGTCCTTGCACTGGATTGCGGCTTACCCATCTACGGATTGTCTGCGCGGAAACCTGATGGGACTCGAAAAGCCCTCGCCGGACCATCTCCTTGCCGACAGAACGGTACGGATGGCCGTTTTTCCCACCATAACCGACCCGAAGGCTGCCACCGTCTGCCAATTTTATCCGGCCGGATCCCTGAACCTGGAGGAAAAACTTATCGACGGGATCCGAAAGCCATGCGATCTCCAGTCCGCGCTCAGCTAATACGCCTGAAGTTTCTATCTCTTCGCGTGTCAGCCAGGGCGTGGTGCCGGGCACTTCATCTGGACGGCGGTACAGTGGGTATCGGTACTGCCCCATTTTGACGCGCGATCCTTGCAACTCGGGTTCGTAGTAGCCAGTGAACAAGGCCTCGCGGCCATCTGTAATCAAAACCGGCCTAAAGAACGTTTCAAAAAACACTCGTGCATCCCCTGCCTTTGCAGCAAAAGCGCAAAGCGCCGGCCAATCACCTTTTGTTAGATCTCCGCATGTTTCAAGAAAGACAGCTCGCGCCGAGTCGTGATCATCAGCGTCCCAGCCGTCTAGGTCAGCCCAGTCCAATAGTCTGGATTCGGCTGATCCCGCGCCGGCAATCATAGACAGCGCCAGTGCCGCACTTAGCCGACGTATCATTCTCCGGTGGCAACTAGCTGCCAGTTCGGATCATCGGCGCCCATTTTTCTTGCAAATGTCCAAACGTCGCGCTGTCGTTTGATCTCGTTCGGATTGCCTTCGACAATTTCGTTTTCGCGGTTTCGCACCGCCGAAGTCAGCTCCCCGACAAACTTGACCGTCAGCTCACCCTCCGACGTGTCACGATTAAACTCAGCTGATTTCAGC
>JBPCWO010000061.1:0-3195 GCA_051009475.1 Boseongicola sp. | reverse complement strand
CTTCTATGTCGATCGCGCTCAGAAATCTGTTGATCCTGATCGGCGGTCTGGCGCTTTTGTTTTTCACTTCGGTCAAACTGGCTGGATTGGTGTTGCTGATTGTTCCGGCAATTATCGTGCCAATCATTGTGCTTGGACGGCGTCTGCGCAAACTCAGCCGCGAGAACCAGGATTGGATCGCGTCGTCTTCAGGTAATGCGTCCGAAGCTTTGCTGTCAGTTCAGGCGGTCCAAGCCTATACGCACGAAGACCCAAGCCGACGGACATTTGCTGAGGTAACTGAAAAGTCCTTCGACGCCGCGAGACGTCGGATTGGTACGCGCGCAGCGATGACCGTTATCGTTATTTCTTTGGTTTTTGCCGGCGTTGTTGGTGTTCTTTGGATCGGAGCGCGTGACGTCCGAAGCGGCATGATGACCGTGGGAGAGTTGGTGCAATTTGTGATCTACGCCGTAATGGTTGCTGGGGCCGTAGGTGCATTGTCTGAGATTTGGGGCGAGCTTCAACGCGCCGCTGGTGCGACCGAACGACTGGTTGAATTACTTGCTGCGACAGACACCGTAAAAGACCCTGCCAGCTCTACCCCGCTCACAGATCGTCTGACTGGTTCCGTTAAATTTGATGGCGTGACATTTCGCTATCCCGCGCGGCCAGAAGTTGCGGCGCTGGACGATGTTTCGTTTTCAATTATCCCCGGCGAAACAGTGGCGCTTGTTGGTCCCTCCGGCGCAGGAAAAACTACCGTCATCCAGCTTTTGCTCAGGTTTTATGACCCTGATGCGGGCCGTGTATTGATTGACGACCACGACCTTTGCGCCGTGACACGCAGCGATTTTCGCAAGTCCATTGCTCTTGTGCCGCAGGATCCGGCGATTTTCGCGACAACCGCCCGAGAGAATATCCGCTTCGGCAGACCTGACGCGACCGACTCTGAAATCGAAGACGCCGCGCGCGCTGCAGCCGCACACGAATTTCTGACTGCCCTTCCGCAAGGATATGACACTTATGTTGGCGAGCGCGGCGTCATGTTATCCGGCGGGCAGAAACAACGGATTGCCATTGCACGCGCAATCCTTCGCGACGCCCCGATCCTTCTACTTGACGAAGCGACCAGTGCTCTGGACGCCGAAAGCGAACGGCTGGTGCAATCGGCTGTCGAATCCCTTGCCGAAGGCCGCACGACAATAATCGTTGCGCACCGCCTGGCCACCGTGAAGAAGGCGGATCGAATTCTCGTGTTTGATGAGGGCCGAATTGTCGCGACCGGAACCCACGCCAATCTTGTGTCAGAGGGCGGACTTTACGCGCGCTTGGCGCGGCTTCAATTTACCGACGGTTTGGCTGCCGAGTAGCGGGCCTATACCTCGTTTTCCGCAGATAATTTGATTTCCGGGCCGCGCAATTCCCACGACAAGGCTTGCCAACTGAAAATAAGCCCCCCCATAGTTGGGTTTGGGGAGGACGCTCGTTATGACCAACTTCGGGTCAGTTGCTGACCGTGACGCCATCGAAAACGCCATGCTGTGGAAAGACCGCGATGTGGCGAGTTCTGTTTACGACATGCTGAGCCGGACAAAAGACCGGCACGGGTCGCGAAATGCCGTATCATACCAAATCCTCTCCGGGCCAACGGACAAAGCGGAAACGCTTACCTGGAACGGCCTGCATACAAAAGTTACGCAAGCTGCAAATTTGTTTCGCGGTCTGGGTGTCGGCGAGAAGGACGTTGTCGCATATCTGCTTCCGAACGCGAATGAAACGGTGATCACGTTGCTTGGCGCTTGTGTCGCCGGCATCGCCAACCCCGTAAACCCGCTTTTGGATGCTGAACAAATCGGCGCGATTCTGCGCGAAACCGGCGCCAAAGTTCTGGTCACGCTGAAACCATTTCCAAAAACTGATGTTCCTCAGAAAGCAGCCGAAGCAGTCCAGCTCGCGCCGAATATCGAAACCGTTTTGGAGGTTGATCTAAACCGGTATCTGACACCGCCAAAGTCGTGGATCGTGCCGCTGGTCCGGCCCAAGAATCCGATCGCGCACAACGCGCGGGTGCTGGGCTTTGATGCGGAACTGGCGAAACAGAATACGACGCTCGATTTTGAGGATACAGCGGAAGACCGCGTTTGCGCCTACTTTCATACCGGCGGCACGACCGGCATGCCAAAAGTCGCGCAGCACAAAAATTCCGGCCTAATCTACAACGGTTGGATCGGAGACGAGCTTTTGTTTGAACCAGAAAGCGTCGTCATCTGCCCGTTGCCACTGTTTCACGTATTCGCCTGCCACGTCATTTTAATGGCGATGGTCACGAGCGGCGCCCATGTGGTCTTTCCAACGCCGGCTGGATATCGCGGCGACGGCGTGTTCGACAATTTTTGGAAATTGATCGAGCGCTGGAAAGTGACATTCATAATCACCGTGCCCACGGCAATCTCGGCCCTAATGCAGCGGCCGGTGGACGCCGATATTTCTTCGGTCAAGACGGCGTTTTCAGGTTCCTCTCCATTACCGGTCGAATTGTTCAAACGGTTCGAAAAAGCAACCGGTGTTGAGATTATCGAGGGTTACGGTCTGACCGAAGCAACCTGCCTGGTTTCGTGCAATCCCATCGATGGCGACAAGAAGATAGGCTCGGTGGGGATCCAGTTTCCCTATACAGATGTCAGAATCTTCATCGGCACCACCGACGGCATCAAAGAGTGCGGCACTGACGAGATCGGTGAGATCTGCGTCGCAAACCCGGGTGTCATTGTCGGCGGCACTTACACGGAAGAAGAAAAAAACCAAAATCTGTATCACGAGTTTGACGGCACCGGATACTTGCGAACTGGAGATTTGGGCAGGATCGACGATGACGGATACCTTTGGATAACCGTTCGCGCAAAAGACCTAATCATACGCGGTGGCCACAACATCGATCCCGCGGAGATCGAAGAGGCGTTGGCCGGTCACGACGCGGTTGCCATGGTCGGGGCGATCGGTCAGCCCGATGCCCATTCCGGCGAATTGCCGTGTGCCTATGTCGAACTGGTCGCCGGAGCCAGCGTCACGACCGACGAACTGGCGAGTTTCGCAGAAGAAAAAATACATGAGCGCGCCGCGCTGCCAAAGTATATTGAAATCGTCGACGAACTTCCAAAGACAGCCGTAGGCAAAGTCTTCAAACCAGACCTGCGTCGCATGGCGATATCCAGG
>JBPCWO010000060.1:0-2850 GCA_051009475.1 Boseongicola sp. | reverse complement strand
ACCCGGTTGGGTCCAGGGAAAAGTCCCTGGTCGGGATGCGGGAAGGGCTGAAAGCCCTTCGCTGTTCGCCCGCAGGGCGAATTCAATCGACAACCTCGGCAAGCTTCAGTGCGGCGCGCTGCAGCACGTTACAGCTGGTCGCCATCCACCTTGAGATTGCTGTCAGCCTGCATGCGATGATTCCTCCTCGGGCCTTGTCGTCTACGTTTCGGCTTTGTATCGCGTCTCATCGAGAAGACGCAATTGATACGCGAGAGACGGTTCATGCTCGACCAACTGCCGCAGAAGATTGAAACGATTGACGATGTCCGCGCCTGGGATGCGGCGGCGGTGCGCCATGAGACGCCGTGTGGCGCGGGCTCGATGGTCTGGCGCAAGTGGGGATCAGGCCCGCCGGTGATCATGTGTCACGGCGGTTCCGGCTCGTGGACGCACTGGTGCAAGACGATACCTGTGCAGTCACGAACGCACACGTTGTGGGTGCCCGACCTGCCCGGCCTTGGTGACAGTGCGTCGCCGACTGATCTCAGCCATCCGGCCGGCTCCGCGGAGGCATTCAACATCGGTGTCCGGCAGTTGATCCCGCGCGATCAACGCCCACGTATTGTCGCGTTCTCGTTCGGCTGCCATATCTCGTCGCTGGCAATGTATGCGCTCGGCGACTACATCCGCGATTTTCTCATCATCGGCACATCGGCGCTGGGGCGTACGGACCGTCCGATCATGGATTTTCCCAAGGAACGGTCCGGGATGACGGACGAGGAACGCGCCGAAGTGCACCGTGGTGTGCTTGAGATGCTGATGTTCCACCGGTCCGAGCGGGTTGACGATTTGGCGATTGCGCTGCAGGCCGAGAATGTCACCAAGGCACGGTTTCGATCGCGCATCCACTCCCACACGGACAACGTCAAACGCGCGGTCGACAGGATGAAGATCCCCCTCCGCAGTATCTGGGGGGCCAAAGACGTCGTCGGCTATCCGGATGTCGAGACCGTGCTCGGCATTCTCGGCAAAAATCACCCGGAAATGGTTGCGACGGTTATTCCCGACGCCGGCCACTGGGTGATGTATGAAAAGGGCGATGAATTCAACGACGCCCTGGCGGTGATGCTGGCGGATTGACCAGGCAGCAATCGCGTCAGAAACAAAAAATTCAAACCGAAATATAATGGAATCAAACGCGTAGCTTTTGGCGCGAGTTAAAACATCAGATTTTACACAAACAGCCCTTGCGCTTTGCGCAAAGTGCTGTCACGCTATCATCCGTGGCCATCGCTGTTGGCAGCTCGCGCAGCCCGATCAGCTCGCGTTAGAAGCAGCATCAGTACCGTGTTCCGGTTGTGAGGATGGCGCGTCACAAAAGTGTTTTATTGCGAATGGAGGAGCTTATGAGTCCACCACAGCAGGGAACAGGATCCTAACGAACAAGTTGGATCCCGGCGCACTTGAACCGCAAATTCAGACATATGATACAGGTTTGGTTTTTTGTGGTTCATTCCGGACCGATTAAATAGGCGCAGATTAAACAATCAGCACTCTTTATCGGCTCAGCTGCAGCGAATGGATGCGTCGTTAAATTGACCTTCAGTATCGCTTCTGTCGAGGGCGATCCTCAACGGCTAAGAGATTGCCTCTCGAACAAAAATCCCGACGTGGATCGGGAATTCATCGAAAGATGACGCCCCACCGATTGCGCCAAGCGCACGGTGGGGTTTTTTGTGCCTCGCGGCTCTAGCGCGCCGCCCATTATCAAAACCAGTGGAATCGCTGCATCTTGGCTTTTTTGTTCGGGCGCCATTTGACGCCTTTCTTATGCCAGCACTTCCACTGCTTGGTACCGGCGTCGTAGCCGTGGAACCGGGCACGCTCACAAATCAATGGTCCTTTTCGACAGCGGTCGCCCTCGAACCAGAAGCTAAACCCACATGTGCGCTTAGCGTGTGCATCGTAGGCGCCCATCACCATTGTCGTGGCTGTTGCAGCCGTTAGAAAAACGCTTCTCATCGAACTCGAATTGTCTCCGATTTATCGCCCGACGCTCTAAACCACCGTGACGCTCAGCTCCGGCAGCCCGTCTACGTGGCCGACGAATTTGTCGCCGCGCTTGCAGGCCGCAACGCCGGCGGGCGTCCCCGTTAGAATAATGTCGCCGGCCAACAGCTCGAAATGGCTCGACAGATACTCGATCTGCTCCGGTATGCTCCAGATCATCTGCGCGAGGTCCCCTTCCTGGCGCCGCATGCCGTTGACCTCGAGCCAGATCGCACCCTTCTCCGGGTGACCGATCTCACTTGCCGGCATCAGGCCCGTACACGGTGCTGAGCGGTCAAATGCTTTGCCGATCTCCCACGGCCGGCCCATGTCCTTGGCGATGCCCTGCAGGTCACGCCGCGTCATGTCGAGCGCGACGCCATAACCGAACACATGATCGAGCGCCTCGGCCGCGGTGATATCCTTGCCGCCGGATTTCAAGGCGGCGACCATCTCGATTTCCCAATGAACGTCTTCGGTTTTCACTGGATACGGAAATTCGCCGCTGGTATCGAGGTTGGCCGGATTCTTCTGGAAGAAGAACGGTGGGTCCCGGTCCGGATCGTGGCCCATCTCGCGTGCGTGCTCGGCATAGTTGCGCCCGACGCAGTAAATTCGATTGACCGGAAATCTCTGGCCGCTGCCAACCACCGGTAGCGAAGCCTGCGGTTGCGGATCAATGACAAAGCTCATGGAGACGTCCTTCTCGAATACTTTACGCTTGTTGGGTACGCGTCATGCGCGACGGTTGATTACTCGGCGCGCGCGATCGCATCATTTCGCATCAACTCGGCCGCCATTATACATGGGGATGAAGGG
>JBPCWO010000059.1:0-18333 GCA_051009475.1 Boseongicola sp. | reverse complement strand
GAGAAAGACCACGCCAAGGCCAAGGCCAAGGCGAAAGCAAAGCCCAAGGCTAAACCAAAGGCCAAAGCCAAAACTACAAAGGCTGCATCCGAGAAAGAAAAACCGGCCAAAGACGCGCCTGCTGAAGCGGCCGCTGAAGAAGCGCCTGCTGACGAAAAGGCCAAGTAAAGCCGAGCCCGACAAATTCAATACTTGAGGAGATGCCCGAAATGGCAATCACCGCTGCACTTGTAAAACAGCTCCGCGACAGTACCGGCGCGGGCATGATGGACGCTAAAAAAGCGCTGACCGAAACCGATGGCGACATGGAAGCCGCGGTAGACTGGCTTCGCACCAAAGGTCTGGCTCAGGCTGACAAAAAATCGGGGCGTACAGCTGCTGAAGGCCTTGTTGCGGTCAACGCTGACGGCGGCACCGGCGTTGCCGTCGAAGTGAATTCAGAAACTGATTTTGTCGCCAAGAATGTTGAGTTCCAGTCGATGGTTTCTGCGATCGCCAACGCTGCAACAGGCGTAAATGATGTTGAGGCCCTTAAGTCGGCCGAAATTGAGGGCAAACCTGTTGGTGAGGCGCTGACGGACGCCATTGCAAAGATCGGTGAAAACATGACCGTCCGCAGGATGGCCAAGATCACCGGAAAAGGTGTTGCGTCATACGTTCACAATGCGGCGGCTGTCGGCATGGGTAAAATTGGCGTTCTTGTCGCGTTCTCCGGCGGAAATGCAGAAGTCGCCAAGCAAGTGGCTATGCATATCGCTGCCGTAAACCCGGCAGCGTTAAGCGAAGCCGAAATGGATCCGGCAGTGGTCGAAAAGGAAAAGAAAATCCAGATGGACATTGCCCGCGAAAGCGGCAAGCCGGAACAGGTGATCGAAAAGATGATCGAGGGCCGGATGAAGAAGTTCATCTCAGAGTCCACACTTCTCAACCAGACATTTGTCGTAAACCCTGACCAGACAGTTGGCGCTGCCGCAAAAGATGCCGGAATTGAAATCACCGGCTTCGTCCGCTTGGAAGTCGGCGAAGGCATCGAGAAAAAAGAAGAAGATTTCGCAGCCGAAGTCGCAAAGGTCGCTCAGGGCTAAAAGAAAAGGCGGTGCCACCGGGACGCGGCACCGCCTTCAACTAGTAACCACCCAGCGCGCGACCAATGGGGATGAGGAACTGGCGCGGGCTCAACTCGTTCCGGTAAGTGCCGGCCTTCGGACGGAATATGCGCCCTCGGGCCGGCGTCGGTTTCCCGACCCCCTTCAGACAATCCCAAAATCACGGAAAATGGCCTCAGGGATGTTCCTTGGCTAATGCCACCACTCACGGAACACGGCCTTTATGGCTTGGAAATTGACGTAAGGGAAGTATGGTTTTCCATACCACGACTATATCGCGTTAGGGCAGCGTGAAATCCTGTTCAATACCCGCTCAAAAGTGTGAATGTTCACACTTCTAGAACGAAAAGCTGTCTTTGCAATGACGCCTTCATCACAGCTTGCGCAGTGGTGTCGACCTGAAGCGCCTCTCGTGCCTTGCGAAGATGCTTCTCTACTGTAGCCGCAGTCAGCCCCAAGATCGTCGCAGTATCCTGCGTCGTCTTGCCGTCGCTGACCCACTCCAGAACTTCGCGCTGGCGCTTGGAAAGTTGCCGCAGCGCCGCCGGAAAGGGCAGGGACGCCATTTTCAGATGCGCAACCTGATTGAAAAAATAAATTTCATCACCGAACTCCTGCCAAAGTGAGTCTACGTCGGTTTGAGACAATCCTGGCTTTGCGGTCAGCGCGATGGCGGCCTTCTGCCGGGAAGAGTTCTCGGGAAAGGAAATCGTGTATCCGGCAATTACACCATGCTTCCGGTTAAACTCTCGGACGCGTTTTTGGAGCTCCGTCAGATCGTCGTTGTGGTCGCTGAGCCACGACCATGACATCGCACCTACATTATTCGAAGCCCAGGTCACCAATGGCGCCGCGCTGATCATTTCAGGAGAAAAGAACTGTTCGACATATGCGTCCGAATGATTTGACAAAATCATCATGTCATCGCGGCTGCCAAGGCTTGTCGGCGTCCGGAAGCGCGTAAATCCATATAGCAGGCGGTCAAACCCGTATTTGTTCATCTCGCTTGTCAGGATCGCCCACGTCTTTTCGACGCATGTGAGCTCAACCAGTTCTTTCAGCGCCTCGTTCATTTGTGAGCACCCAAATGCGCCATCACCGCACGAATACCGAGGGCATAACTTTTTATGCCAAACCCAGATACTATCCCAAGTGCGACTGGGGTTATCAAACTCTTGTGCCGAAATTCCTCACGCGCGTGGATATTCGAAACATGCACTTCCACAGTTGGAACATCGATCGACGCAATCGCGTCGTGAATGGCGATCGATGTGTGTGAGTATGCACCCGCATTTAAAACAATTCCATCATTCTGACCAACTGTCGCCTGAAGTGCATCCACCAGTTCACCTTCGTGGTTTGACTGAAAGAAACTGACGTCGCAGCCGACCTCTGAAGCTGTCGCACTGCAAAGAGCCTCGACATCACTCAAGGTATCGGCGCCGTAGACTTCGGGTTGCCGGGTTCCCAGCAAATTCAAGTTTGGTCCATTAATCACTAGAAGTGACGTCATGCTTTTATTCCTCACTCCGGCGATACTGCGGAACCCCCAACCGTATTGCGTGCTTATCAAGCAAGGGGTAGCGAATACAATGACTGGACTCACATCAGTGAATTTTGGGACCCAATGGCGAACACCTCGATCAGGGAAAATCAGGAACCATATACGCCTGGGTCAAGCGTTTCATTCACATACAGCGGTAAAGCTCTGAAATATATTCGCTATTACGAACAACACCCGGTTTGGATTAATTTAACATAATACTGATTATGGGCCTTTTGCATGTAATCATCCAAACGCATAACCAACGCCGCGCACGGTTCTGATTGGATCTGCCCCGCCGTTGCGACACAATGCCTTGCGTAATCTGCCGACATGTACGTCCACTGTACGTGTATCAATGTAGACGTCGCGGCCCCAAACCCGATCCAGCAGCCGCTCACGGCTCCAAACGCGACCAGTCTTTTCCATAAATGTCGACAGCAACCGGAATTCGATCGGTCCAAGCTTCACCGGCATGCCACCGCGCGTCACGCGGTACGTGTCAGGATCAAGAGTAATATCATCAGCTACAAGGCGTTCACCGACTGTCGAGGGACGCGTCCGACGCAATTGGGTTTTCACTCGCGCAACAAGCTCGGCCACAGAATACGGTTTCACGATGTAATCGTCGGCGCCCGTATCAAGGCCTCGTACTCTATCAAACTCCTCGCTGCGCGCGCTTAACATAATCACCGGGATATTTCGGGTTTCGGCATTTGCTTTCAAACGCCGACAAATCTCAATTCCCGACACGCCAGGAAGCATCCAATCCAACAGTATGAGGTCTGGCTGAATCTCTGCGACCAATAGCAATGCTTCGTCGCCGCTTTCAGCCTTTGACACGCGAAAGCCTTCTGCTTCTAGATTATAGGTCAAAACCTCTAGCTGAGCCGTTTCATCCTCGACCACCAAGACATTTGGCGAATTGGCGGACATTGCCTATCCGTTTCCAGTCATCAGCGAAGTCTTATCGCTTTTTGGTCTCGCATCTTCCGGCATATGACCGGTCACCAGATATACCACCTGCTCGGCTATCGACGTGACGTGATCGCCCATACGTTCGATATTTTTGGCAATAAAATGCAAGTGCATACAGGGCGTTATATTGCGCGGGTCTTCCATCATATGAGTCAGTAACTCGCGAAATAACGCAGTGTACATCTGGTCTACATCCTCGTCGCGCAGGATCACCTGCATTGCAAGTTCATCATCTCGGTGGACATAGGCATCCAGCGCATCCTTCAGCATCAGTTGCACCTCCCGCGACATTCGCCGTATCGATGCCGTTGTGCCCCCAATCGCGGGAGTTTCCGCCAGGACCGATGTGCGTTTGGCTAGGTTCTTGGCATAATCGCCGCAACGTTCGAGGTTTGCGCTGATCTTGATCACCGTCAATACGGTTCGCAGATCCCCCGCTGTCGGCGCACGAAGCGCAATGACCAAAGCAGCCTCTTCATTCACCTGCTCTTCCAGCGCATCAATCGCCTTGTCGTTTCGGCGGACTTTTTCGGCAAGCTCAATGTCACGGTCCTCAAGCGACTTGGCACTGTCCAGAATGCCGGCCTCAACCATGCCGCCCATTTTCATCAGGACGGCCTGGATTGCTTCGAGGTCGCGATCAAATGCCGAGGCTATGTGCTGTTCGTTCATGTCTGCGATTTCCTCTACCCGATCCGCCCGGTGATGTAGCTTTCCGTTCGACTGTCTTCGGGCGTGGTGAATATCGTCCCTGTCTCACCAAACTCCACAAGATCACCAAGGTGGAAGAACGCGGTTTTCTGGCTAACGCGGGCGGCCTGCTGCATTGAATGGGTGACGATTACCACCGAGTAGTTCTTGCGCAATTCGTCCATCAACTCTTCGATTTGTGCCGTCGCGATTGGATCCAGCGCCGAACAGGGCTCGTCCATCAAAAGAACTTCCGGTTCGGTGGCGATGGCACGCGCAATGCAAAGCCGTTGTTGCTGGCCGCCCGACAGTCCGGTTCCCGGTTCATGCAATCTATCCTTGGCTTCTTCCCACAGCGCGGCACGACGCAAGGATTTTTCAACGATCTCATCAAGTTCCGGCTTGTTCCTCGCAAGTCCGTGGATGCGCGGGCCATAAGCAACGTTGTCATAAATGCTCTTTGGAAACGGGTTCGGTTTCTGAAAAACCATGCCAACTTTGGCACGCAGTTGAACCGGGTCGACGCGCGAGTCGTAGATATCCTCACCGTCAAGACGAATGTCGCCTTCGATCCTGGCAATCGGGATCGTATCATTCATCCGGTTGAGGCAGCGCAGGAATGTCGATTTGCCGCAGCCCGACGGGCCGATGAGCGCGGTTACCGTCTTGTCTTCGATTTCCACGCTGACATCTTTGATGGCGTGGTTGTCGCCGTAATAGACGTTAACGTTACTCGCCGCGAATTTGATATCGTCCATGCCAAGCGTCTTGTTGTGAGGTTCAACGTCATACATTGGGTGTGGTCCTTTTACCAACGTCGCTCGAAACGGCGCCGAAGGACAATCGCAACGGCATTCATCAAAATCAGAAAAACCATCAATACACAGATCGCTGCACCCGTCTTTGCTTCGAACGCGCGCTCGGGAAAATCCGACCAGCGGAATACCTGTACAGGCAACACACTGGCGCTATCAGTGACACCGCCTGGTATGTCGACAATGAAAGCAACCATTCCAATCATAATTAGTGGTGCGGTCTCGCCAAGCGCCTGAGCCATGCCGATAATTGTTCCGGTAAGGATGCCAGGCATTGCCAGTGGAAGAACGTGGTGGAACGACGCCTGCGTATTTGACGCCCCTACCCCCAGCGCCGCTTCGCGGATAGACGGTGGCACTGCCTTTATTGCGGCACGGGCGGCTATGATGATTGTCGGCAGAGTCATTAGCGCAAGCACAATACCACCGGCAATCGGTGCAGACCGCGGCACACCAAAAACGCCGAGGAATACAGACAAGCCCAGCAAACCGAAGATGATAGACGGCACAGCCGCCAGATTGTTGATGTTGACTTCGATCAGATCCGTGAATCGATTTCGGGGCGCGAATTCTTCTAAATAGATCGCCGCGGCAACACCAATTGGGAATGCCAGGAAAAACGTCACTAGCATCGTCCAGAATGATCCGACGACTGCGCCCCATATTCCGGCCAGTTCCGGCTCGCGGCTGTCGCCAGAACTGAAGAAACGCCAGTTGAACACGCTATCGACCGCGTCTATCGATTTCAGTTCCTCAATGGCAACAATTTGGACATCCGAAACCTTACGCGAAGATTCAGGAAGGTCGCTCATAGTCAGCGTCCAGTCGCTCAAACTCTCCAAATTGCCAGTTGGCGGAATTAAAACTCTCGCCTTAGCGAAGCCGGCGTCAATCTCGGTAATCTTCAACCAACCGCCGCCAGCACGGACGAAGATCGATCGATTGTCCTCGTCGAGTTCTTCGCGGCCAGTGGCGGATCGCGCCCTCGTTTCCAACGCTTCGGCATCAGCCAGCAATTGGTCGCGACGCGTTGCAGCGCTTGTCATTTGATCCTGCGCAGATTGGCGTGCGGCATCGTCGGTGGCATTCTCAGCGCGAAGCCGGAAGACGCGCACTGCGTTGTTTTGTCTTGCCGCCTGAAGTCGCAGGCGCTTGGCATCGTCCAGCAGGAGGTTTCTGACCTCAGTCATCGCACCAGCGAAATCACTTTCCGACGACAAAATTGTCGCTTCATCTTCGTTGATGACTATTGAAAGCAGGCCACGAACTTCCAAGGGTTCGAGATTGCCAAAATCACCCTTCAAATAGAGATCTGTGACGTCAGACGCCAGAAAGCGGAAATCGATGGTTTGACCCACCAAATCAGGATTGGCCGATGCCATTTCCGCAAGCTCGAACGCGGCGCCCACCGAAACCACGTCGTAGAGTTCTCGTTTTTCGCGACGTGCGGTGATTGTTGGAAATTGCACTCTCAAAGCTTCTTTGGTCAGTGCACCGAATTTGCCGCGTAGGATCGTTTTGGGATCTCCGGTGCCCTCGGGGTCGATACGCTCGGCATCTAGTTCTACCGGAAGAGTTACGTAAGATTCCGTCACTGCACCCGACGCCTGGAAAACCACCGAACCCATTAGCCAGAAAAGTGCCAGGCCGGCGACCATAATTGCTGTAATGCCGTAGGCTTTGAGACGGCTTTCCACGCTTCGTCGCTTGCGCAACACCGAGTCGCGTTTTCCTAAGAGAGAGCGAACGTGAGCTTTTGGGGTGGCGTCTGTCATGCTCTGCGCTCCTTACTCGTAAGCTTCTCGATAACGGCGCACCAGACGCTGCGCCGCGACGTTCATCAAAAGCGTCACGCAGAAAAGCGTAAAGCCGAGCGTAAATGCCGGGCCTGCGGCGGTTTCCGCTTCGGTGTCGCCGGTTATGAGCATGACGATTTGCACGGTGACGGTTGTGACGGCCTCAAGAGGATTAGCGGTCAGATTTGCACCCTGCCCCGCGGCCATCACCACGATCATGGTTTCACCAACAGCACGGCTGAAACCCAGAAGTACAGCCGATACTATACCGGGAAGGGCCGCGGGCAGTATAACCTGCCGCATAGTCTCCGCTTTTGTGGCGCCCAATCCGTAAGAACCGTCGCGCAGTGACTGTGGCACCGCGTTTATCACGTCATCGCTAAGCGACGAGATAAATGGAATGATCATAATTCCCATCACGACGCCCGCCACCAGCGCCGACTCGCTCGCCACGGACAATCCGATAGCTTCACCGGTTCCACGAAAGAGTGGTGCAACGGTGATTGCAGCAAAGAACCCGTAAACGACCGTGGGAATACCGGCGAGGATTTCCAGCATCGGCTTTGCAATCGATCGTGTTCGTGCTGATGCGAAATCCGACAGATAGATGGCCGCCAAAATACCAATGGGTACCGCTACCAGCATCGCTATGAAGGTGATCATCAAGGTGCCGGCAAACAATGGGATAGCACCCACCTTGTCGGGGTCCATCTCTCCGGCATGTACGCCGGATAGAGGTGACCATGTGGTTCCAAACAAGAATTTGTCGATGCGCCAATCGATTTTCTCGAAAAAGTTCAAAGTCTCAAAAATCAGCGACATCACAATGCCGACTGTGGTCAGAATTGCGATCGTGGCCATTGTTGCCAAAAAAACGCGAACGATTTGCTCGGTCCGGTTCCTTGCCCGTCCCTGAACACGAACAGCACGACCCGTCAGAACCGCTGCTGCCAGGACAGCGACGACAACCAGTATTGCTCGCGTCCAACCCCAGATGCCCTCAAGACGAGAGTAGTCGGCCGCAATCAAAAGGCGCAGGTCGTCGGTTTTGGAAGCGATGGCACCCTGTGCAATGGCTTGGGCGTCTGACAAAACAAGTTCATGGGCGATCTTGGGTTCATCGGGAAGCGCAGCGGCAATCTGACCCATTAGTGCTTTGTTTATCAATGCATTGGGAATTATAGTTAAAAGAAGCAAAAACCCGAAACCGGCCAACAACACCCAAAGAAAACTATAGGCACCATGATAACTGGGTCGCGAATGCAGTGTTGCGATGTCGCCTCCGGCAACCGCACGCGCTCTACCTTGCGAGATAATATATGCTGCCAAGGCGGCGAAACACACAAAGGCAAATAATATTGCAGTCATTTCACTGGCTCGTCAGCCTGCGTGTCGACCTAGGCAGTGACTGCCCGGTTCGCTTGATTTCTTTGATCAATTCCATTCGATACCGGACATTGGCGCGAGTTCCTTGACCGATGTCGAAACCTTCATGAAGCTATCAGCGGAAAGTGGGATCAATCCTTTGTCGACCAGATAACCCTCATCGCCGGCTGCATCTTCAGACATAAACTCAGCTGCGTATTCGGCGATACCTGGCACCACGCCAACATGAGAATTCTTGATGTAGAAGTACAGCGAGCGTGACACGGCATAATCGCCCGACGCGATATTCTCAAAAGTCGGTTCAACTCCATCGACATCCGAACCTTTGATTGCGTCAGAATTCTGATCAAGGAACGAGAAGCCGAATACGCCAAGCGCGTTCGGGTTGGCTTCCAGTTTCGATACGATCAGGTTGTCGTTTTCGCCAGCGTCAATCCAAATTCCATCAGAGCGAACGGAAACACCCTCACAATCGACCAGTTCGGTGCTGTTGCATCCATATTCCATTACAAGCTCTTCGAACGCGTCGCGCGTACCCGACGATGGCGGCGGGCCCAACACCTCGATCTTGATGGCTGGCAGAGAAGGATCCACAGCGTCCCAGGTCATCGGCCTGGGTCCATTCTCGGCCAACGCAATGACCAATTGCTCACGGGTGATGGCAAAGTTCGGTCCCGATTTCGCATTAGCGACCACGATGCCATCAAAGCCAACGACAGCTTCGGTGATCTCGGTGACGCCATTTTCAGCGCAAAGTTGGAACTCTTTCGACTTCATGCGGCGCGAAGCGTTCGTGATGTCAGGATGCTCGGTGCCGACGCCGGCGCAAAACAGTTTCAGCCCGCCGCCCGAACCGGTTGATTCGACGACTGGGGTATGGAAATCGGTGGTCCTGCCGAATTGCTCAGCTACGGCGGTCGAGAAAGGAAACACTGTAGATGATCCGACAATACGGATCTGGTCACGTGCGGCGACAGCAGTCGCAGCAACTGTGGTGATCGCAAGAACAGAGGCGGTCAATTTCACGAAAGACATAGATTGCTCCTAGGTCGGTTTCTTAGCGCAGGGAAATCCCGATGCCCGCGCCTCGCACCTAAACTTGTGTCGCAATCCTTTTGTGAAAGTTTGGTAACAGTTTTATGACACGGCGTTTTTTCAAGGCTGAAGAATCAGCGCAACATCCTCTACTGTTCAATCGTATTTAAGACCGAGATGCCTGATACTTTGGCAAAATGACCGAAAATTTCGATCCTTGGCCTAATTCGCTTTCAATTCGAAGTCTGCCCCTGTGTCGGCCGACGATGTGCTTCACAATCGCCAATCCAAGTCCTGTGCCCCCAAGTTCGCGTGATCTGTGGCTGTCAATTCGATAGAATCTCTCGGTTAGTCGAGGAATATGAATTGGATCGATTCCATCTCCGGTGTCGGCAATTCTCAGAATCACAGCCGGCCCACGAATAACGTCGTGGTGTTCTGTCGTGTCAATTGAAATCGCTACTTCTTTGCCGGCTCCCGAATATTTTATAGCATTCTCTGTCAAGTTGGTTATGACCTGTGCGAGTTGATCTGCGTCACCAGATACGAAAGCCGGACTCGACGTATTCTTTATCATCAAAGCTACTTCGTTTTCGTCGGCCAAAGGTGAAAGTGTGTTCGCGACCGACTGCACCTGTGCGGCCAGATCCACTTTCTCGTTCGGGCGAACGCGTTCTTCGGATTCAACTCGATTAAGCGACAGCAAATCGCGTACAAGACGGTTCATGCGTGACGCCTCGCGCTCCATGATCCCTAGAAATCGCTTGCGCGCGTCCGGATCGTCGCGAGCAGCGCCTTTCAACGTTTCGATGAATCCCAGCAGCGCCGTCAGTGGCGTTCGCAATTCGTGGCTGACGTTGGCAACGAAATTTCGGCGCATCTCATTAGCCTCTTCCGTCGCCGTTTTATCTTCAAAAGTGACAAGGACCGAACCCATATCCGCGATTGGCGCCACGTGCGCGTTCCAGGTCATGTCCTTTTGCGCCTCGGTCGAAAGGTATCTCGCAGATTTACGTTCACCAGACCGCAACGATGTCTCGATCGCATCCAAAAGCGCTGGCTGACGAATGATCGCGATATAGTGGCGACCAACGGACCCAGACCCAAGCAAATGCGCCGCTGCCGCATTCAACGCCTCGATGCGCTCGTCCGGAGAGACGACGATGGCCGGAAACGGCGAAGCCTCAAGTAAATCTTTGATCAAATGACTAATCTCCGGCCAACTGTTTCGGTTGTTCAAGTCCGGCAACAATTTGTAAAGACATCGCTTTATTATGTACGCAATTAGGCGAGTAATTTTTTGCGATTTCGCCTTAAAAGGTATTTTCAACCGCTGTTTCTCAATCTAAACTGCTCCTGTTAGGTTTCGAATTTCTTTCGGGATCCAAGCCAACTAACTCCGCTGGCCACCTAACGGGATGAGCTATGAGCCGAGAAGAAGTAGCGCTTTCGATGCTTGACGCTTTGTCGCTAGGTGGCGCCGACGATCAAACAACCGCGATACTCGCGGTCGGCGATTCTGACGAGTGGCTTCGTCAGGGCAATCGGTCTTTGACCGATGGCTCAATCGTGTTTGTGTCGATAGAGGAGGTCACGCCGACACTTCTGGATCGACTATGTCCTGCCATTGTCATTTCACCCGCTTTGTCGCATCGGTTCGATTGCATTGACTTGGCTCAGATACTGCATCGGCTCCGGTTCAAAGGACGCTATCGTGCGGTCTCAAATGAGTTGCCAAATCCGGAGATGATAAAACGCGAAATTGGACATCTCTGCCCAGGGCTGGATTTCGCGGTACTAATTGCAAATTAGTCAGGAAGACAATTCAGCGCATCCGCAAACGCCGCCAAAAGAGTTTCCTCCGCCTCACATCCCACAGAAACTCGGAAGAATCCTTGCGTAATCCCAATCGCGTTACGATCAGCTTCGCTCAAGGCCCGGTGTGATGAAGACGCCGGGTGACTTATTGTCGTGGCAATGTCGCCCAATGTCGGCGCAAAGTTCAACGAATCTGCAGCACGAACAAACGTATTTGCCGCATCGCGCCCGCCGCCAATCTCAAAACTGACCATATTGCCACCTTCCCCGCCAAGAAGCTGCGTTGCGCGATTGTGGTCCGGGTGATCATGGCGACCAGGGTAGAAAACGCGTTTCACAGAGGGTTGTTCCGCTAATGCGTCTGCCAAAGACAAAGCATTCCCCGCCGCCCTTTCATATCGCATTTCAAATGAATAGAGCCCACGCTCGGCCAACCAGCAGTCGAATGGCGATGGCGTTACGCCCAGTGTTGCGCTCAATTCAGCGATGCGCTTATTCAGATCAGCATCACGTGCAACAACGTAGCCGAGCGTCGCATCAGAGTGTCCAGCCAACAACTTGGTGACGGAATGAAGGACAATATCAGCGCCATTTTCTAGCGGTTGGACGCCACGCGGCGTTGGAAAGGTATTGTCAACCGCAACTGTTACGTTTCTTTTGCGCGCCAATGCAATCAACCCGTCCAAATCAGCGATCCGAAGCGTCGGGTTTGAAACCGTTTCAACTAGAATCAGTCTGGTATTTGGACGGATAGCGGCCTCCGCCGCAGCTAAATCAGTGGGGTCGATCAGTGACGTTTCCACACCAAGCCTGGGCAGTTCTTCTGTCATAACCCGAAGTGATCGCCCGTATAATTGATCCGCGCCAATGGCGTGGTCGCCCGCTTTCAGCACAGACAAAAGCGCTACCGTAACCGCCGCCATCCCCGAACTTGTGATAGTGCCGCCCGAGGCCTTTTCCATCCGGTCGAGCAACGCGGCTAGAACATCGGCATTTGGATGACCTTCGCGCGCGTAGGTATAGCCTTTTTCCAGTCCCTCATACTGGCAATCAAGTGCGTCAGGATCTTGAGAAGCATAAACAACAGACGGCTGAATCGGTGTTGCAACCGGACGGCTTGCGCTTTCCGGCCAACGCGCGCGCAGTTCTGACTTGCGCTTATCCGCCATCAACACACTTTCTCTGACAATCCGGATTTATAGCGACGCATGCGCGCCCGGTATCCGGAAGCTGACGTGAGATTTCTCGCCATCCCATCGTCGTCAAGTTTGCGAACAACTTTGCCTGGCATACCCATAACAAGACTACCGTCCGGGATGACTTTGCCTTCGGTTATCAAGGCCCCCGCTCCGATAAGACACCCGCGGCCAATTTGTGCACCGTTCAGGATCGTGGCACCCATGCCAACCAGCGTCCCGTCCCCTATCGTGCATCCGTGAATCATCGCCTTGTGCCCGATCGTGCAGTCGGCACCGATCAAGACCGGAAACCCCGGATCCGCGTGGACCACCGAGTTTTCTTGAATGTTGCTGCCTACACCGATTGTCAGAGGCTCAGTGTCACCTCTCAACGTTGCGCCAAACCAGATCGAAGCACCACTTTCGAGCGTCACGTTTCCAATCAGATTGGCATCCGGCGCGATCCAATAGTCATCGTCCTCTGGCAGCTTGGGTGACACCCCATCCAACACATAAATTGTCATTTACTGCCCTCAAATTCGGCCTGCAATTGACGAACATGATCAAACAATCCGGGCTGCTGGCTTGTCCGGAGCCGCTCGGCGGTGACAATGTTTTTCAAACGATTTTCGGTGGCCTCCAGATCGTCATTGATCAGCACATAGTTGTAGCCATCCCAGTGGCTTATTTCATCCCAACTTCGGTTCATGCGCTTTGACACGACGTCTTCGTTGTCTTGACCTCGGCCCTCCAATCTTCGGCGGAGTTCACCAATAGACGGCGGCAAAAGGAAAATAGAAAGGACACTCGAGGCAAGCGGACTTTTTTGAATCTGTTGGGCACCCTGCCAATCGATATCAAACAAAACGTCATGTCCTGCTTCAATCGCTTCCAGAACCGGGGCAAGCGGGGAGCCGTAGAAGTTTCCGAAGACATGGGCGTGTTCAAGCATTTCGCGGTCATGCACCAATTGCTTGAAAGCCGCCTCGTCAACAAAGTGATAGTCGCGGCCTTCAACTTCATTTGGCCGCGCTGCTCTTGTTGTCGCCGACACTGAAAAACGGATGTCAGCGTCCCAATCGCGTAGTTTGCGCGCCAACGTTGATTTTCCGGCACCTGACGGCGACGACAAAATTATCAATAACCCGCGTCGGTTCACGCCCCCTGCCCCATGTCACTTCCACCCGTCATTCCACGTTTTGAACTTGCTCGCGCATCTGATCAATGACCGCCTTCAGGTCAAGCCCAACGGATGTTAGTTCAGTTGATTGCGATTTTGAACAAAGCGTGTTGGCCTCTCGGTTAAACTCTTGCATCAGAAAATCGAGTTTCCGCCCAACCGGGCCTTTTTGATTCAAGAGATCTTTCGCGGCGATAATATGCGCCAACAAACGGTCCAATTCCTCGGTGACGTCCGTCTTCACCGCGATCAGTGCCAATTCTTGCAAAAGCCTTGTTTCGTCCGGAACCTCGGTGGCCTCCAAAAGCCGGGAAAACGACCGCGACATCGCCGCCCTCGATGCCTCAACTCTGTCACCGGCGGCATCTGTTGCGCGTTTTGCCAACCTTTCAACCTGTTCGATTTGATCGTTTAGAACTGCACCCAGTGCCGCACCTTCGCGCGCCCTGTCGGCATTAAATGCCTCCAACAATGCGTCTACTTCCTTAAGCAACAATTCTTTGAGATCTGATGTGTCGCTTGCGCCCGGATCGCGCTGTTCAATGACACCACGCATCGCGGCAACATCCGCCGCCCGACTTGGTTCCAGTTGCAAACCAATTGAATCTGCAGAATTTTCGATTTCGGCAAGAATGCTAAAAGCCGAATTCAATTGCTCCGCGTTTAAGGCGACATCTGGCGCAGAATCTTCCCTGGACACGCGCACGTTCAAAGTAACTGAACCCCGCCCAATTCCGGCTTGAAGTCGTTTGCGGATTTCCGGTTCCAGACCTTCAACCCAGTCGGGCACTCGAATGCGCAGATCAAGACCACGACCATTAACCGATCGGATATCGCCAACAAGGCGCCAGATCTCATCCCCGCTTTGAAAGCTCGCAAATCCCGTCATTGACTTTAGACCGGCGCTCTTTTGAGCCTTCCGTGCAGATGTCTCTGATGCCATCGGCATTAACCCTTTAGTAAGAACGGAGCGGATTTCGAGGCCAATTCATGGCATTGTCCAATTGTGGGTAACAGAGAGGGTCCGGTCGAACAACTATTCGACCGCCGAGGTGAGAGTAATGTCAGATAGTTTTGACGATTGTACTAGTGAACACGTAATTGAACTAACTCGATACAGAGGCGCAAACGTTCGCCCGGTGTTGGCGCAAATAGAGGCTTATTGGGATGACGTGCGCGGTCAGCGTCTCGTTCCAAGCAGGGTTGAAATTGACACCAATGGGCTCAAAGGCGCGCTTGGTCACGTATTTATCCTTGAACGCATCGCCAAATGCCTCGCAAGGTTTCGACTTGCCGGTTCACACCTGAACGAATTGATGGGGCTCGATGTTCGGGGCATGCCACTTTCAGCGACATTTCAGCCAGCAGCCCGCGCATCGCTTTCCAAGGCAGTCCAAGCCGTTTTCGACGATCCAGCAGTTGTTCGCCTCGAACTAGACGCTGGAAACGAGTCGGGCCGAAATAAGGTCTCCGGCGATATGCTGTTGATGCCGCTCAGAAGTGATCTGGGCGAAGTCAGCCGGATACTGGGGGCAGTGGCAATGGCCGGTGAGATCGACCGCGCGCCGCAGCGCTTCGACATTTCAGGCCACTCGCACCGTGGCCTAACCGGGTATGCCAGCAGCGGCCAGGAACTCAATCGTGGCAATTCTGAAATGGACGAGCGTGGTCTGCAGACTATCCGCCCCTCGAACAAGATGCGTACCGAAATCCATCGGCCCGAGAACAAAGCACCATCTTACCTTCGGCTTGTCGCCGACAATACTTTGGTTGAGTGAACCAACGAAAGGGCCCGCCAGGAAACGGGCCCTTAACCAGTGGATTTCTGCTATCAGACCGCGGCTACATCGGGTTTTTCAGTTCGCCGCGCCGACAATTCTTCAGCAACCAAAAACGCCAGCTCCAGAGATTGGGTAGCGTTCAAGCGTGGATCACACGCCGTATGGTAACGATCTGAAAGATCTTCATCCGAAACCGCGCGAATTCCGCCCGTGCATTCAGTGACGTCCTGACCAGTCATTTCAAAATGAACGCCGCCGGGCACCGTTCCTTCCGCACCATGGATTTCAAAGAACTCACGAACTTCGCGCAATACACTTTCAAATGGTCGCGTCTTATAGCCCGTCGAGGACTTGACTGTATTTCCGTGCATTGGATCGCACGACCACAACACGTTGGCGCCCTCTTCCTGAACCGCCCTGATTAAACGCGGCAAGTGATCACCGACGCTTCCAGCGCCAAATCTGGCAATCAGAGTCAGTCGCCCATCCTCGTTTTCTGGATTCAGTTTCTCGACCAGAACTTTAAGGTCATCGACACTTGTCGAAGGGCCGCACTTCATACCAATCGGGTTTTGCACGCCTCGAGCGTATTCAACATGTGCGCCATCGGGCTGTCGCGTCCGATCGCCAATCCAGATCATGTGTCCGGAGCCAGCCAACCATTTGCCGGAAGTCGAATCCACTCGACACAGCGCTTCCTCGTACTCCAGCAAAAGCGCTTCGTGACTGGTGTAGAAGTCAACTTGACTTAACTCGTGGTTGGTCTCGGCCGTTAATCCGGCGGCAGCCATAAAGTCGATTGTATCTTGAATGCGGTTCGCCATGTCGCGATAGCGTTCGGCGTCGCCCTGATCTGTGAATCCCAGCGTCCAGGAATGAACGTGGTGAATGTCGGCAAAACCACCTGTTGAAAAGGCACGAAGAAGATTGAGCGTTGCCGCCGCCTGTGTGTAAGCGCGCAACATTTTCTCGGGGTCAGGTGACCGCGAAGTTTCGCTGAAATCTAGTTCGTTGATGATGTCGCCGCGATAGGACGGTAGCTCGATGCCATCAAGGACTTCAGTTGGAGCCGACCGCGGTTTTGCAAATTGCCCGGCCATCCGGCCAACTTTTACCACCGGCACTTTAGCGCCGTAAGTCAGCACCATGGCCATTTGAAGCATGACCTTGAAGGTGTCGCGGATATTGTCGGCGGAAAACTCGGCAAAGCTTTCAGCGCAGTCACCACCCTGAAGAAGAAAGGCGTCGCCTCGGCTGGCCGCGCCTAATGCACGCTTCAGCTTTCGCGCCTCGCCAGCAAATACAAGCGGCGGATACTTTGCAAGCCGGTCCTCGACGGCCGCTAGTGCAGCGGCGTCAGGATAGTCCGGCATTTGCACCCTGGGTTTCATTCTCCACCCGGATTTCTGCCACTCTCTCATCGCGTAGTCCCCAGCATAGGTAAGTTGTTGCGAGGCGCGGTTATACGGCACAGAACCCGCCTTGAAAACAGTGATTTGATCACTGAGGCAGGACAATCAATTCATTTGCTACCGCAAACAGCGCCGCGATCTATTGCTGTTCCTTTCAGAATCGTGTTTCGGTGCCTGAACAAAAGCAGCTTTCCGGAACGGAAAATGGCGAACAACTTCGTGCAAACTGTTGAAGTCGAAGCAACCGGCGAAAGGCCGCGTCGCTTTGTCTTTGTGCTGCTCAATCAATTTACTTTGCTTTGCTATGCATGTGCCGTCGAAAGCCTGCGTATCGCAAACAGGATGGCTGGAAAGCAGCTTTATGATTGGCGCGTGGTTGGCGAAGGTGGCGATACTGTCAGTTGCTCGGCCGGAACTGCATTTCGTCTCGACAGCGACCTTAACGAAGTCGTGCGCGACGAAGTAATCGTCCTATGTGGCGGTATTGATGTGGCTACTGCCACAACAAAGAAACTCCTGAACTGGGTGCGACGCGAGGCTCGGCGCGGCGCGACAATCGGCGGGCTTTGCACCGCGGGCTACTCGCTGGCAAAGGCCGGCCTGCTTGACGGCAAGCGCGCGACGATTCACTGGGAAAATCAGGATAGCTTTATCGAAGAATTTGAAGAGGTTACCTTGACTAAGTCGGTGTTTGTCATTGATGGCAGCACATTCACGACTGCAGGCGGAACTGCATCGATAGACCTAATGTTGAAGTTTATCGCTGACGATCATGGGGAGACGCTGGCGAACGCAGTTGCGGACCAGCTGATTTACACAACAATTAGAACCGATCAGGACACCCAAAGGCTAAGCGTTCCCACCCGGATCGGCGTTAGGCACCCAAAACTATCAGCTGTCATTCAGATGATGGAAGCCAACATCGAAGAACCAATCAGCCCGTCAATTCTTGCCAAAGATGTGGGTATGTCGACACGGCAGCTTGAAAGGCTATTCCGCCGTTATCTCAACCGAAGTCCAAAGCGCTATTACATGGAACTGCGGCTTCAGAAGGCCCGGAATCTATTGATGCAGACAGATATGAGCGTGATTAACGTCGCTCTCGCTTGCGGATTTGCGTCACCTTCGCATTTTTCGAAGTGCTACCGGGCGCAGTATAACACGACGCCATATCGTGAGCGCGGAGCACAGGCGGCGCGGCTTTCGGTCTGATGAGTCAATTAGAAGGCCTAATTCGATAAAGCGTACCGTTCCCGACGCTCAAGAACCAAATCGCACCGTCCGGCCCCTCGCGGACGTCTCTGACTCGCTCAGTCTCTTCAGACGAAATCTGTTCGATCTCTCGCAGCGGACGACCCGTCAGTCTGGAAATGTAATTGAATTTTAACGAACCAACGAACATATGCCCGCGCCACTCCGGCCAAAGCTTGCCGGAATAAATCATCAGCCCCGATGGCGCCATTGATGGATCCCAGAAATACTCCGGTTGCTCCATTCCCGGCTTCGACGTTCCCTTGCCGATCCGCCCGCCTGAATAATGCCTTCCATAGGCAATCACCGGCCAACCAAAGTTGGCGCCGCGGCGAATTTGGTTAACTTCGTCACCACCTTGCGC
>JBPCWO010000058.1:0-6478 GCA_051009475.1 Boseongicola sp. | reverse complement strand
AGTCTTCCCTGGTTCCGTCCTTCATTTGAGTGAACGATACGGTGTCGGACATGACGCATCTCCCTGTTTTGCAAAGTTTGTGCGCATCGCGCAGAAACCTGCAAGCAAAATGCACATCAAAAAAGCTCTGGGCGCGCTGAAACTTAACCGTGCGACGGCCTAAGCTTTTGGCAGATCGATCCGCAAGATCGCGGAGTGATGATTTTGGAACCATGTGTTAGGCTTTTGAAATGCTGCGCTTCTGTTTATTTATCTTTTGCTTTGCATCATCTGTTTCGGCGCAAGAAACTGGCCCCGGGCCTTTTGCAAGTTTTGATTTGGCAAGCGAACCCATTTTTGGTGATCCGCATGATCTTGCGATTGGCCCTGACGGGCGGCTTTATGTTGCCGACAAGCTGAATGCCAGAATCGCGGTTCTCGACCCAGAGACGCTTGAGCTATTGGAAAGTCTGGGTGACGGATTTCTGCCCGGTGTGAGGGACGTGTCATTTGGCCCAAACGGCGCTGTGGCGCTCGCAGTTTCCGGCGCAAGTGCGGTCGCGATTTATGAAAGTCTTGAGGTCCTGGGAGACCCACCAGATATCGGGATCAGCGCGCCTAACACGGAGGGTGCGCTCTATCACTCATCTGGCCGGATCTACGCCATGGCAAGTGGTATCGGAGTTCTCGCAAGGTTCGAGGAGCTGGAATTTGTCGACGCCGTCGAAGGCCATATTGGTGCCCATGATATCGCCGAGGCGCCAGATGGTTCGATCTGGGTGGCGGACAACCGATTGCGGCGCTTGGTACGCTATTCGCAGGACCTAAAACAATTGCAGATCCTTGACGCCGCTAAGTTCGGGTTCGCAGGTCCACGGTATCTGGACGTGACTGACGCTGGATATCTGGCCATTGCTGATCAGGATGCGCACCGCATCTTGCTAATTGACCCGAAGGGTCCTGAAGGCGGGACATTGTTGGGAGTTCTTGGCGACGGAGTGCCTGGTATTGGACCGAACAAATTCGATGATCCCGAAGGCGTGGCCGTCGACGGAAACCGCTATTTCATAAGCGATAGCGACAATAATCGGATTGTTCGGTACTCAGTTGTTCTAAACTGAATTACTTTCCAGGGACGAGCATCGGATCTTCGTGATACTGCTCGTCACGATCAAACAACATTGTGCTGAGAACGGCCGCAAATAGGACGGATGCACCGCATCCTGCATAGGCAAAGATCATTGCAAACGGGCTAGAGCCCAGCGCTGCAGTTCCAATGCCGGCAGCAACTGCTACCAGAATTCCAAAAAGTGCGTAACCGATTGCCATTGCAATATTCCCCATACTGGTTGCATCAAACAGCCTGGTTCTTGATTGCGGCGCGAGTTCGACCACGATTTGGGCAATATTGTTATCTTTGCGGCAAGTGTAGAGAATGCGGGAACAATTGGCGGTTATTCGGCCCATTCCCAGGGACGCGTAAACTGCCCTAGCGTCACGGAAATACCTGCCTCGTCTACAGCAGAAGGCTTTTTCACCCGGGCGACAAGTCCGCGTTTCTTGTCTTCAACCACTTCAGTTACACGCGCGTCATGACCGGCATCAGCCAGCGATTTGTTGTAAATTCGGGATATCGCCAAGCGGCGCAGGTCTGGTTTGAAAACCTTGCCTACAGCGGTTTTTGGAAGCTCGTCGACAATTTCAATGTATTTGGGCAACGCGGCGCGTTCATGAATTTTTTCTTCCGCGAAACTCACCAGTTCGTCGGTCGTGACGCTGGCTCCGGCGACCAATTCGACATAGGCACACGGCAATTCGCCGGAATGGGCATCGGGCTGACCGATGGCGCCGACCATGGCGACTGCATCGTGTCCTGCGAGCGCTTCTTCGATTTCGGCGGGATCGATGTTGTGGCCGCCGCGTATGATTAGATCCTTGGCGCGTCCAGTTATCCAAAGATATCCGTCTTCGTCGATCCTGCCCAAATCTCCGGTTCGCAGGTATCCGGTGCCGTCAAATTCGTGATACAGATCGTGGTTTTTTTCTTCTTCCGTGTAAGTGCCGCCGACGATGACTCCGGGGTTTGCGACGCAGATCTCACCAATCTCGTCAGTGCCGGATTCTTTGATGCCGTCAGTGGTGCCGATGAAAATTCGTACATCCGTATAGGGAAACTGGATGCCAACCGAGCCGATCTTCTTGTCGCCATCGATGGGATTGCACGAAACAAGACAGGTTGCTTCGGTCAGCCCGTAGCCCTCGATAATCTCCACACCGGTTGCTTTTTCGAACCGTTTGAACAACTCGACCGGTAGCGGAGAGGACCCCGAAAACGCAGTCTTAACGGAAGAGATGTCGGCGTCCACAGGCCGCTGCATAAGGGCCGAGATTGCCGTGGGCACGGTTATGATGAACGTCACTTTCCAGCGCTCGATCAACTTCCAGAAATTGTCGAACACGCCGTCACCGCGATACCCCGCGGGTGTCGGGAATACGACATGAGCACCGCTTGTGACCATCGCCATCAGGATCACGTGGCAGGCAAAGACGTGGAACAGAGGCAGCGGACAGATGACGACGCTTTCTGGTTCAAACAAAAGTTCGTCTCCGATCCAACCGTTGTAGACAAGGCCGGAGTTTTTGTGTTGCGCGACCTTGGGCATGCCGGTGGTGCCGCCAGTATGAAAGTACGCACAAACGCGGTCTTCTGTTGTGTCTTCAAAATCGAGAGTCGTGTTCTGTTTTGCCAGTTCTGCGTTGAAGCCAAGCACCCGCGCGTTGTGCGCAATGGGGTTCTTGGGCCGGACCAGCGGCACGATCCACGACTTTGGTGGCGTCAGATATCGGTTTAGATCGACTTCCAAAACAGTTTCGACATTTGGTGCAAGCTGGACCGCTTCGGCGGCTTTCTGGGGTACGTCGGTTTTAGGAAATGGCTTCAGCGTAACCAATACTTTGGCACCGGTTTCGCGCAGAATTGCACCGATCTGCTCAGCATCCAGAAGCGGATTGACCGGGTTGGCGATGCCGGCGACGCACGCGCCAAGCAACGTGATCACGGTCTCGTTTGCATTCGGAAGAAGATAGGCGACAACGTCCTTCTCGCCGACACCCAGTCCACGAAACAAGTTTGCAGCTTGCGTGACTTTGGCGTGCAGATCGTTCCAGGTTAGCGTTTCGGCCTTGTCCGTCGGCCCGGAAAGAATTTGGTAAGACACGGCATTACGCGCCCCGTGCCGATCCTTTGTCCGGCTCAGCATGTCATAGACGGAACCCGCCACATCGCGGTCATTCCACGCCATGGCGTTCTCGATGGCGTCACGGTCAGCAACTGAGCCAAAGTTGGTCATAAACAAGGTCCTCCCCAATCCTGACTATGGCGGGGCTTAATTTTAGTTGGCAAGCCTTGTCGTGGGAATTGCGCGGCCCTGAATCCAAGTGTCCGCAAATAAAACGAGGTGTAAGCCCGCTACTCGGCGGCCAAGCCGTCGGTAAATTGAAGCCGGGCCAGCCGCGCGTAAAGCCCGCCCTCTGAAACAAGATTGGCGTGGGTTCCGGTCGCGACGATTTTGCCCTCATCAAAGACCAGAATGCGGTCCGCCTTCTTCACGGTGGCGAGGCGGTGCGCAACGATGATTGTCGTGCGGCCTTCGGCAAGGGATTCGACAGCTGACTGCACCAGCCGTTCGCTTTCGGCATCCAGAGCACTGGTCGCTTCGTCAAGTAACAAGATAGGGGCGTCGCGAAGGATTGCGCGTGCAATGGCAATCCGTTGTTTCTGCCCGCCGGATAACATGACGCCGCGCTCGCCAACATAAGTGTCATATCCTTGCGGAAGGGCTGTCAGAAATTCGTGCGCGGCTGCGGCGCGGGCTGCGGCTTCGATTTCGGCATCGGTCGCATCCGGCCTGCCGAAGCGGATATTCTCCCGCGCTGTTGTTGCAAATATTGCGGGGTCCTGCGGCACTAGGGCAATGGACTTGCGAAAATCGCTGCGTGTCACGGCGGAAAGGTCGTGGTCGTCAATCAAGACATGTCCGTCATCAGGGTCATAAAACCTGAGCAAAAGCTGAATGACGGTTGTTTTGCCAGCACCCGAGGGTCCAACGAGCGCAACTGTTTCGCCAGGGACTATTGAAAACGAAACACCGTCCAGCGCCGCAACTTCAGGTCGTGCAGGATAGCGAAATGTCACTCCATCAAATTTTACGGAACCAGTCAGCCGATCTGTGAGAGGGGTGGCGTCGGCAGGATCTTTGACAGTGTCGGTCGCACCAAGCAGTTCAACAAGCCGTTCAGTCGCGCCAGCAGCGCGTTGAAGTTCGCTCCAGATTTCAGACAGCGCACCGACAGCCCCCGCAACCATCACAGCATAGATAACGAATTGCACCAACTCTCCGACGGTCATCATCCCGCCGCGGACATCGCGCGCGCCGATCCAAAGAACGCCGACGACACCGGCAAAAACCAAGGAGATAACGATCACAGTCATCGCCGCGCGAGTGCTAATCCGGCGTCTTGCTGCGTCGAAGGATTTTTCAGTTACCTCGGCAAATGTCCGGCGGCTTGGGTCTTCGTGCGTATAGGCCTGGACCGCCTGAACTGAGAGCAACGCTTCGGACGCATTCCCCGAAGATGATGCGATCCAATCCTGGTTCTCACGGCTAAGGCTGCGAAGACGCCGTCCAAGCACAATGATTGGCACGATAATTGCCGGAACAATCAGCAACACCAATCCGGCCAGTTTGACAGATGTGAAAAACAAAAGCGCCAGACCGCCGATCAGGATCAGCAGATTTCTGAGCGCGATCGACATAGAGGATCCAATCACGCTGAGGATCAAAGTGGTATCGGTGGTGATCCTGCTAAGCACCTCTCCGGTCATGATCTTTTCGAAAAATGCAGGGCTCATACCGATCATGCGATCAAACACTGCCTTGCGGATATCGGTAACAACACGCTCGCCCAAACGAGTGACCAAATAATACCTAAGGCCTGTGCCGATCGCGAGCAGCAACGCTATTCCCAGCGCGGCGACAAAGTAACTGTCAAGCAGTTGGGCGGCCGACGTCTCAAACCCGTCCACAACGCGCCGAACAGCCAGTGGCAGTACAAGCGAGATCATTGCCGTCAGGATCAGTGCGCCGCTCGCAGCGGCGAGCAATTTCTTGTAAGGGGCAATGAATGGCCAAAGCGCGCTAAGCGCGCGAACGTTGCGCGATTTTTCGCGTTCTTCGCTTTGCTGCAACGTCCTGTCTGCCATGATCCTCCGGGCTCCGAAGCCCAAATAACGGCGCGCCCAAGGCACCACAAGTGCAGGTCGAATTCTAACGCAAAGGTGAATTGTGGGTCTGGCGGCACCAGCGGCCAAAATCGAACCTGCGTTGTCAGATTGGATGGCTAAGTCGGTAAAGTTTTGCAACGCCCATTCGTCAGAACTCCCTCAAACAACCGCACAAAAAAATCGCAAGACATTCGATCCCCGACGAGTATTCAGAATCCAGAAAAGCCTGCGACCTCCGCCCTTTTCTTCAACCAGAAAGATGATAGGCGCGCTGGGCATTTCCACCCATGACCGCGGTAACTTCTTGGATAGACAGATCACCCAATAGGGCTTCGGTGACTTCAACCCAGCGACTATAGGATGCAGCCAGCGTGCATACGGGCCAGTCGCTGCCCCAGATGAGCCGGCCGGGACCAAAGCACTTCACCAAATGGTCAACATAGGGTTTCAGGTCAGCCACGCTCCAATCCGCCGAGGCCTCGGTCACCAGTCCGGAAACTTTGCAATATGCCGATGTTTCGTGCGCCAACAGAGCCATGTCTTCCGCCCATCCCTGGGTGATACCTTCGCGAATGAGCGGTTTTGACCCGTGGTCTATTACGGTGTGCATTTCAGGATGGCGTTCCAATAGTTTCAACAGGTTGGAAAGGTGCTGTGGCAGCGTCAAAGCGTCAAAAGTCAGATTGTGAGATTCCAATGCTTCAAATGCCGGTTGCAGGTCAGGGCGAAGCACCCAATCGACGTCGCTTATATCCTGAATCATTGGGCGCAGCCCCACCAGAACAGGGTTTTTTGCCAGTTGTGCGATCATGCCCGGCGCTTCACGGCTTTCGAAATCAACCCACCCGACAACACCTTTGATGAAGTCGTATTGGCCTGCCAAGGTTAGCATATATTCCGTTTCGGCAATCGTCGGTGCTGCCTGAACCAAGACGGTGCCATCTATTTCGTGATGGGCCAACAATGGGGCAAGATCGTCCGGTTGAAAGTCGCGATAAATCCTGGCCAGCGCTGGCGTTAGCCACCCATAGTCACCGCGCGCCAACGACCAGAAATGCTGATGCGCGTCGATCCTCATCCAATCACGCCCTTTTTGAGGGTGATATTGCCATAAAGCCTGCGCTCACCCGTCTGAACGACAGCAGAGGCACGGGCCGCGCGATCATAGAAGGCAAACCGCTCAAGTCCCTGAATGGGTGCCCGGTTGTCGGCTGT
>JBPCWO010000057.1:0-6108 GCA_051009475.1 Boseongicola sp. | reverse complement strand
ATCGCGCGTTTGCCTGATATGCCCAGATCCATGAAATCCTCCCCTGACTATCTCAGAGGAGGTAACACCGTTGATGCCAAGAGCAAAGATGATGATTACTTACGCGCGGTGAGCCTTGCATCCACATCGTCACCGTCAAGCGTCATTCGGTTGATCGGCGTCGACTCTCCAAGCACTCCAACCGCTCCCGGACCATCAAAACCCATGGCAATCACGCCAGCGACCGGCATAGCGTCCACCGTGCCCGTTGCAGTCGCAACAAAGAATGGCGTGGCAGCTGTGCCATCCAGAGTGATCATATCTGTCGGCGCCGTCGCACCAACGCTGCCCGTTAACGCGCCCGTCACCCCGTCAATGGTCGCCTCATAAAAATTCGTCACGGTGCCATCACCGTCACCTGTGGCGAAATCTGCGGTCAACGACGCTTCGCCAATGTATCCGGTAGTCGAAAAGCCATCCGGATCGCCGAAAACGGTTCCGTCAACCATGGTTCGAAACCCGGCACCGGTATTATACAAATCTTCCGCAATCAGCATCGATCCGCCATAGGTTGCCGCACCGCCTGGCAGAACAGGGGTTTTGCCAAGACCCTCAAGAATAGCAAAATTGGCCTGATCCGCGACCAATTCACCGAATGTCGCGTCGCCGTCACCAATACCAGGACCATCAGAGCCCCCGCCACACGCTGCAAGTGCAAATAGCGCGGTGGACGAAATCAAAATACGCATAGACATAACGACAGACTCCCCAATCAAAATTCTCCTGCATAGGATCAACTGCAATGAGTTGGATCAAGAATTAAACGAAAACAGGTGTGAAGGAGCCCTTTTCACGCCTGTCTGTCACGATTATCCAACAACAATCGGCAGAATATTTTAGGATTGTTCACAAAATTGCACTGCAATCATCCCATCGGCGCCATGAAAAAACTCTCGCGCGCGATCTTTCCGTTTTGGACTTCGTAGAGCGCAACTTCTTTCGCTTTCCAACGCTGGCCGCTGGATTTGTCCGTCGCATCGATCTCAAATACCAGGCTGAAGTTGTCGCCGTTAATATACGGGCCATCCATATCGAAACCATGCACTTCAAAATTTGCAGCCCACCAGTCATGTTTTGCCTTTATCGCATCTCGGCCCTCGCTGACCGGATTTTGGCCTTCAGGCACCATCGGTTCAATGGATACGGCATTATCGGCGTAAAGTTCGTCGAGTCCCTGCATTTCAGTGTGATTCCGACAGTGCTCGCATAATTGCTGGGCAATTTCTTGAGTATTCATTGGTTTTAAATCTCCTCTTCAACGATGACCGGCAGGTTTAAACTTCGTTCCCGTTATGTTCTAATATTGCCAATAATAATCAGAATCGTCAACTCGATGACCTTCCGCGATACTGCAAACAGCATTGCGGCGGCGCGAGTGAACTCGTCCAAATTGGTCGCAAAACCATTATACGGTATAGTTCATAGGCATTTTGCATCGGAGAAATGACTATGGACACTTCTGAAGCCACCCATTTTTTGAAAGAATTTCATGAGCGGCGGAAACTCAACGACGCTGACGCACTTTTAGAATTCTTCACTGATGACGCCGAATTTTCGATTGCCGGCGAAACACGTGATAATTCTATCGCGCTTCGTGTTGGCGGGCCTGGCGCATTCGCAGAACTCCTAAGAGGTTTGGTTTCCGACTGGGAATGGATCAATGTTGATTTCAAAACGATAGCCACGGATGGCGACACTTTGATTGCTCGCTACTTCCTTACAATTCATCATGTACCTGCCGATCAAACCCTAACAACCGACGTTGTGGATATTATGGAAATGCGCGACGGCAAGGTCGCATCCATGCGCCAATTTGTTGATACCGCACACCTGAGCGCCATCGCGCTCGGGGACAATCCTTAGAAAACATGAACTGATTGCGCTCCTAATATCGCGTGCGTATATGCGCGTTTATGCTCGATCGCGCTTCCAATACGCTCGTCCTTCCGCCGGAAATTGCCCGGAGGCGTACTTTTGCGATCATCTCGCACCCCGATGCCGGGAAAACCACGCTGACGGAAAAGTTTCTACTCTACGGTGGAGCAATCCAGATGGCGGGCCAGGTGCGCGCCAAAGGCGAAGCTCGTCGGACCCGGTCTGACTACATGCAAATGGAAAAGGACCGAGGCATTTCTGTTAGTGCTTCGGCCATGTCGTTTGACTACCGCGACTTCCGGTTCAACTTGGTCGACACACCAGGCCACAGCGATTTTTCCGAAGATACATACCGCACTCTGACTGCGGTTGACGCGGCAGTCATGGTCATCGACGGCGCAAAAGGCGTCGAAAGCCAAACACAAAAACTATTCGAGGTCTGCCGCCTGCGCGACCTGCCGATACTCACGTTCTGCAATAAGATGGACCGCGAAAGTCGCGAAACATTCGAGATCATCGACGAGATCCAAGAGAATCTGGCCATCGATGTCACCCCCGCTTCATGGCCGATAGGAACAGGTCGCGACTTTATCGGCTCCTATGACATGCTGAACGACCGGCTCGAATTGATGGAACGGGCTGACCGAAACAAAGTCGCGGAATCGATCAAAATAGATGGACTGAAGGACCCAAAACTCTCAGGGCATATACCTGCAACCATACTCGAGCAGTTTCGCGAAGAGGTGGAGATGGCGCGCGAGTTGCTACCGCCGTTCGATGCCAACGCATTTCTCGATGGAACTTTGACACCAATCTGGTTTGGCAGTGCAATAAATTCCTTCGGCGTCAAGGAACTGATGGACGGGATCGGTGACTTCGGCCCGGTGCCGCAACCACAATCCGCCGAGCCGCGCCAGGTAAGCCCCGACGAGAAGAAAGTCGCCGGTTTTGTCTTCAAGGTTCAGGCCAACATGGATCCTAAACATCGGGATCGCGTTGCATTCGTTCGCCTGGCTTCGGGGCATTTCCAACGGGGCATGAAATTAACTCACGTCCGCTCGAAGAAACCGATGGCTATAACAAACCCCGTTTTGTTTCTCGCCGCCGACAGGGAACTGGCGGAAGAAGCCTGGGCTGGTGACATCATCGGCATTCCTAACCACGGCCAACTCCGAATTGGCGATACGCTGACCGAAGGCGAAGTCCTGAAGGTCACCGGCATTCCCTCGTTTGCACCCGAACTGCTGCAATCTTGTCGCGCGGGCGATCCGCTGAAAGCCAAGCATTTGGACAAGGCGCTGAAGCAGTTCGCTGAGGAAGGTGCTGCCAAAGTCTTTAAGCCAATGATCGGTTCCGGCTTCATTGTCGGCGTCGTCGGCCAGCTTCAATTCGATGTGCTCGCAAGTCGTATCGAGTTGGAATATAGCCTGCCCGTTCGCTTTGAAGCGACGCAATTCACATCTGCACGTTGGGTGACGGGACCGAAATCTAATGTCGAAGCTTTCGTGCAGGCGAACAAAGGACATATGGCCGAAGACAATGACGGTGATCTCGTCTACTTAACTCGGCTCCAATGGGACATCGACCGGATCGAGCGCGACTATCCAGACCTAAGTCTCTCTGCAACAAAAGAAATGATGGTATAGGCGCAATTTCGCCCGCCGCATGGAATTCAGAGACTACAGCAAGCACTTTTTTGGCAGCCAAGTTGACATAGCGTTAACCATTTGTGGATAAGTCCGCGCGCCGATACGCGTTATTCAGACTCAATTGCGAAACTGCTTCCGCAAACAGATAAAACTCGCCGCAAGACCTGCCAAACGATTGAGCTTTCTAACGAATTGTAATCATAGCTGACCATTTGCACTTCTACGTTGCTTCAACCGCCGCTGCGTCCTTAAAAACCTACGAGATGCCAAAAGTCGCGCGATTTCGGCGGTTTCTGATCGTCAAGAAACAATTCACCCAAAATCTGGTCATTGTGCACCTTTCGCCAAACCGCGTTGACCGCAACTTGCGATTGCCATAGGTGGAATGCCACCTGCGGTAGCTTGTGGATAAGCTTGTGGTCATCCGGACCCGTGCCGCTCAGCCGACGGGCCGTGAACTTGGTCCGTAGTATATGGACCGAGATGACGAAATTCTCCGATTTGGCGCTATCGCCAAAAGTATTAAAAGCCGTAGAAGAAGCCGGTTACGAAACTCCAACTCCAATTCAAATAGGCGCGATACCTGCGGCACTTGAAGGGCGCGATGTATTGGGCATTGCGCAGACTGGCACAGGAAAGACCGCCAGTTTCACGCTGCCAATGATCCACCTACTTGCGCGCGGACGCGCGCGCGCACGGATGCCGCGCAGCCTCGTGCTTTGTCCTACACGCGAACTTGCAGCTCAAGTTGCCGAAAACTTCGAAACATACGCAAAGCATGTGAATTTGACCAAGGCGCTGCTGATTGGTGGGGTTAGCTTCAAAGAACAAGACGTGCTGATCGATCGCGGTGTGGACGTATTGATCGCGACGCCGGGCCGCCTTCTTGATCACTTCGAGCGTGGCAAACTATTGCTGACCGGTGTGCAGATCATGGTTGTCGACGAGGCCGACCGGATGCTCGACATGGGATTCATTCCCGATATCGAGCGCATTTTTTCACTGACGCCATTCACGCGCCAGACACTCTTTTTCAGTGCCACAATGGCTTCGGAAATCGAGCGCATCACGAATACATTTCTTTCCGCTCCGGAACGCGTAGAAGTCGCACGGCAAGCGACGGCCTCGGAAACTATCGCCCAGGAAACGGTAAAGTTTCGCGCCCCTCGCCGCGACCAGTTGGCAAAGAAAAAACGTGAAATCCTGCGCGATCTCATACAGCGCGAAGGAAAAGACTGCACAAACGCGATTGTATTTTGCAACCGAAAAACTGACGTCGATATCGTTGCAAAGTCATTGAAGAAACATGGGTTCGATGCCGCCCCGATTCACGGCGACTTGGACCAATCGCAACGAACCAAAACCCTTGATGCATTTCGCGACGATAACCTGAAATTCCTAGTGGCATCGGATGTCGCAGCGCGTGGTTTGGATATTCCGTCGGTCAGCCATATTTTCAATTATGACGTGCCGACCCATTCCGAGGACTATGTTCACCGTATTGGCCGAACTGGACGCGCCGGGCGCGAAGGCAAGGCGATCATGATCTGCTCTTCGGCCGACGAAAAACTCCTCGATGCAATCGAACGTTTAATCGGCAAAAAAATTCCCCAAACTGAATTGGCGAATACAACAAATCCAGAACCGAGCGAGAAACCCAAACGATCGAAACGCGCAAAGTCGGAAAAAGCCACGCCCGATCCCGCGGCGGAAAACGCAGCTCCTGTTGTTAAGACAGCTGCCAACGACGATTCCCCGAAACCAAGGCGCAACGACAACGGACGTCGTCGCGACAATAGCAAAACTGTCGGAATGGGCGATCACCTGCCTAACTTCATTGCAATGAGTTTCGAGGAACGTCGCGCGAGTTAATTCGGATTCGCAACGGCGAACCTGCGAACCAATTCAGGCAACTCGGAAAACTCACTGAATGCGGCATCATGCCGGATATCCGCTATCGGCATTGTGCGTATCCCTTCGGTAAAGAATAGAAATGGGACATCAGCACGACGTGCCGTTTCGGCGTCTACGTCGCTGTCACCAACGTAGACGCAGCTTTGTGCGCGGAAAACAGACACAATATGAAGTAATGGCGTTGGATCCGGTTTGCGCTTTTCCAGATCATCTCCGGCGATCACGACGTCAAATGCACCGTTAAGACCTGCCGCCTCTAATGTGGGAATAAGCGGCGCGCGCGGTTTGTTGGTGCAAAGCGCAAGTTGAAAACCGTCGTTCCTCAGCGATTCCAAAGTCGGCATTACACCGGGAAACACACGCGTTTCTTCAGCCGCGCATTTGTAGTGTTCGATAAACCGTTCCAGCAAACCGTCATAGTTTGCGGCGTTTAGGTCGGTGGCAGCAATCAATCGATCAAGTAGCACTCGCTCGCCGCGCCCAACAAAGCTAACAACCATTTCCTGCGATAATGATGGCAACCCCGCTTCTGCCAATAGCCCATTTACCGCGTCAGTCACGTTCGGCAAACTGTCGATTAACGTGCCGTCCAGATCAAAAACAACAGGCAGCATTAGGGTCAGGCACTCAG
>JBPCWO010000056.1:0-7272 GCA_051009475.1 Boseongicola sp. | reverse complement strand
CCAAAGTCGATGAGGACCGGAGTGCCGGACTCCTCGATAAGGATATTATCCGGCGAAATGTCGCGATGCAAAATACCCTCTTCATGTATCATTTCAATGGCATCAAGCAGTTGAACTAGGATGCTCTTGATGCGGGCGGGCGAAAGTGGCGAACTCGACTTGATTACTTCGTAAAGCTCGCGGCCTTCGATAAGGTCGAGTGCCATATATGCGGTCTTGTTTTCCTCGAAAGCCCGATGCACTCCGACAATGTTGGGATGGCGCAATTTAGCAAGATTGCGGGCTTCGCTCATGAACTTCTCGACGGTCGACTGCATCAGCTCCGCCATGGTGTTGCTTCGCGCAACGGCGCTCTTGCCTTTTCGCGTACAAATGTCGCAGGGGAAGCATTCCTTGATAACTATGGTGCGCCCAAGAACGTTATCCTTGGCGCGATAACTTATTCCGAAGCCGCCAGCGCCCAAAAATCCCGTGATCGTGAATTGGTCGTCCAAAAGGTTCGTGCCAATCGGCAACGCCTCATCGGCCAGCGAGGCCGTTTTTCCGTTTTTCTTGTTCTCCATCGGCGCAACTGCATCAATCTTTACGACACTTTATGGCGTTCTTGTCGCACTTGAATGCGTTAATTTTTAGAATTTCATGGGGCATTGCGGCGACAAATCAGCTAAATTCTTCAAATGCAACGGCAAAGACATGTCCGCTTCGGGCTCCGAGCCGACATACAGCAGCCCTCACTGCAAGTCCGAAAACGCCCTTTCAATCCGCTCAATCGCCTCCTGGAGGGTCGCGCGGGGAAGCGCCACGTTGAACCGCAGGTGTCTACTCCCGCCGGTGCCGAAGTGCGGACCGGGACTGGGGGCGACTTTGGCGTCCGTAACCAGTCGCTTCAACAAATCGGTGTCGTTGATCCCAGTGCCGCTGAAGTCCACCCATGTCAGATACGTTGATTGCATTTCCATCACCGAAACACCCGGCAGCGCGTTCATCCGGTCGGCGAATATGCGGAAATTTTCTGCGATATAGGCCTGAGCGGCGTCGATCCAGTCGTCGCATTCGGTGAATGCGGCCTTGAGCATAACCATACCAAACCTGTTCGGCGTCGCTTCACGGTCTTGCAAAACTGCATCCATTTTCCGGCGGAGCGCCGCGTCAGGGATGATTGCAATTCCGGTTTCACCGCCTGCGATGTTGAAGGCCTTCTGTGTCGCGGTCAGCACAACCATCCGATCAACGCTTTCGGGTGCCGCGACGGCTGTTGGCAGGAACTTGGCGCCGGGAAATGTCAGGTCCATATGAATTTCGTCTGAAATCAGTATCAGGTCGTGCTTTGCGCAAAACGTTACGACTTGGTTTATTTCGCTTGCCGACCAAAGACGTCCACCGGGATTATGCGGCGTGCAAAACGTCAGGATTTTCTCGTGCCCCTGTAACGAGGCCGCGAGGGCTTCAAGATCCATTTCGAACCGGCCGTTTTCGACTTTCAATCGGCTTTCGACAATTTCGCGCCCCATTGCTTTCGTTTGGCGGTAGAACGCGTGATAGACCGGCGAAAAAACGATCACGCCATCGCCGGGCTCTGAAAATGCCGCAAGGACGTCGCCGAATCCATTGACCACACCATGTGTGTAACGAACCCATGAGGGATCGACGTTCCAGCCGTGTCGGCGGCCATACCAGCCTGCGACAGCGTCATTCATCGGAGCCGGATTGCCGAAATATCCGAAATAGCCGCGGTTGATTTCGGATTGAAGTGCGGCGCGTATGGCGGGCGCTGCCGCGAAATCCATGTCGGCGACCCACATCGGAATCACATCGGGATCGCTTGAACCGAAGACTCTTTCGATGTTGTCGTATTTGGAGGTGTGGGCGCCTCTGAGCGGCAGCGTTGTGTCAAAATCAAAGTTCATAGAATTGTCCTGGTCATGCTTGCCCGGAAACTAGCTTTATTCGGCCGGGCTGCAAGGGCCCGGGCGTCTTGTCGGCGACGACTGCTTGGCATAGATGAGCTTCATGGCAATCCGACCTATCCTGATCCATCCGGACCCGCGATTGAAGGTAATCGCTGACCCGATCACCGAGATCGACGACGAGACCCGCCGTCTCGCCGCGGATATGCTTGAAACGATGTATGTCGCGCCCGGCATCGGACTCGCGGCACCGCAAGTCGGGGTCAATAAGCGGCTGCTGGTTATGGACTGCATCAAAGAGGAAGGCGCCGAGGCGCAACCGATGGTTCTTATCAATCCTGTGATAAAATGGATTTCGGAGGAGCTAAATACCTATGAGGAAGGTTGCCTGTCGATCCCGGACCAGTACGGCGATGTTGAGCGACCGGCCGAGGTTGAAGTCACCTGGACGGCGCTTGACGGTTCTGAAAACAGCAGCGAGTTCGATGGGCTTTGGGCAACATGCGTGCAGCACGAAATTGATCATCTAAATGGCAAATTGTTTATTGATTATCTAAAGCCGCTAAGGCGCCAGATGATCACCCGGAAGATGGTCAAACTAAAACGCGAAAAAGCACGCGCCTGACGTCGCGATATGGCACGTCGGACGTTCATTCAATGGCCGGACAAACGCCTTAGAGCCCCAGCCGAACCGGTTCAGGAGATAACGAAGGACATCGGTGCCATTTGGAACGACATGATTGAAACGATGGATGCGATGCCCGGCTATGGGCTGGCCGCACCACAGATCGGTGTGATGCTTCGGCTTGCAGTGGTGGATTGTTCAGAAGAACGTGGAAAGGCGATACGGCTCGCCAATCCTGAATTGATCGCCGAGTCCGAGGAAGCAAGTAGCTGGGAAGAGGCATCGCCGAATTTGCCGGGTGTTTCCGCACGCGTGACCCGACCCGCCGAAGTGACCGTCAGCTACGTTGATGAATCCGAGAAATTGGTCGAGCGACAATTTGAAGGTCTGTGGGCAACCAGCATTCAACATCAGATCGACCATTTGGATGGTCGATTGTATTTCGACCGGCTTAGCAGGACGAAAAGAGAGATGTTGCTGAAGAAAGCGCGAAAGGTCGCGCAATGAAGACGGTGTTCATGGGAACGCCGGAATTTTCTGTTCCCGCATTGGACGCGCTGGTCGAGGCCGGGCACGAGATTGTTGCGGTATATACACAGCCACCTCGCCCCGCCGGGCGCGGCAAAAAGGACCGTCGGTCGCCAGTGCATCATCGCGCGGCAGAGCTTGGCATACCGGTTCGTCACCCGGCATCGCTGCGGGACACAGACGAGCACGCTGCATTTGCAAAATTGCACGCAGACGTGGCTGTTGTTGTGGCTTATGGGCTAATTCTGCCAGAACCGGTTCTGGCGTTGCCGCGTCTTGGGTGCCTCAATATCCACGCCTCGCTTCTGCCGCGTTGGCGCGGGGCGGCGCCAATTCAGCGCGCGGTCATGGCCGGAGACATCGAAACTGGCGTTTCGATTATGCGAATGGAGCCAGGTCTTGATACTGGGCCGGTGTTTATGTCGCGCACAACGCCACTTGGCTCGACAGACACCAGCGGCGATCTGCACGACCGGCTGTCGGCCATGGGTGCAGAGCTGATTGTCGATGCGCTAGCGGGCCTAAAAACGCTGGTCGCGACGCCGCAATCTGAAGGGGCGGTGACTTACGCCGCAAAAATCTCAAAGACCGAAGCGCGCATCGACTGGACGTACCCGGCGGTCGAGATCGACAGGCTCATCCGTGGCCTATCGCCTTTTCCTGGCGCCTGGACGGAAATCGATGGCGAGCGGATCAAGTTGCTACGATCAGAACTTTCAGATGGGCAAGGTGCTGCGGGCACGCATCTTGGTGACTTTCGGATTGCCTGCGGTGATGGCGCCGTCCGGATACTTGCAGCGCAGCGTCCTGGCAAACGTCCCATGGAGGTTCAGGAGTTCTTGCGCGGGCTCACCTTGCCAGACCGATTGAACTGAGACCTTTTCGTTTCATCATTTGACAAATACGCTAGACAAAAGCTCGCGGACAGATCGTTCACCGCTGAAATCAAGTGATGGGAATTGGGCATGTTCTTTTCGTTCTGGGGATCACTCGTCATCGGCGGCATCGTTGCCTATCTCGCCGAGAAATGGGGCCTGACGCATCATGGTGTTTTGCAAGCCATTATCATCGCACTTGGCGGCGTGATCCTTGTATTCATGGTGCGGGTAATGTTCGGCGTATCGTTTGGCAGCCCGGGGATTAACGCGATTATTGGTGCGGCAGGGGCGTTGATCCTGATCCCGTCGGAAGCGATCGCGCGCAAACGGCGAAATCGCCGCTAAGATCAATTGTTCGCCTGCGGGTTACGCATCCTTCTTCGGTTTGAACGGTTCCATACCGGTGCGGGCAAGTTCGTCTGCACGCTCGTTTTCCGGATGACCGTCGTGACCTTTGACCCATTCCCATGTCACATCATGACGCGCTTGGGCTAAATCCAGGCGTTGCCAAAGATCTTCGTTCTTAACTGGCTTTTTGGCAGAGGTTTTCCAGCCGTTTTTCTTCCAGCCGTGGACCCAGGTTGTGACCCCGTTTTTGACATAGACTGAATCCGTCACCACCGTTATCGACGACGGTCGGTCCAGTGCCTCCAGCGCGGAGATTGCGGCAATCAACTCCATACGATTATTCGTCGTGTCAGCTTCGCCGCCGTTCAGTTCCCGCTCTTTCAATACCGTTTCGTCCTTGCGCGCCTGCATTAGAACGCCCCAGCCACCAGGACCCGGGTTGCCAGAGCAGGCCCCGTCGGTAAATGCGAATAGTTCGGTCATTGCGGGATACCGTTCAATCTGACGTAGCCGGGCAGCTTCGACATCCGTTCAACCCAGGCGTTGATCGCCGGAAACTGCGTCATATCAAATCCGCCACGACTGTCAGCAGTATGCGTGTAGGCATAAAGCGAGACGTCAGCGACTGTTGGCGACCCGCCGACCAACCAATCACGCTCAGACAGGTGTTCATCCATGATTTTCAGGACCGCATGACCTTCGGCCAAAAGGCTGGCCATTCTTTCCGGCGTCGCGAGATGTGCGCGGCTGGCATATTCGCGCAATGCGGCGCGGACGGCGATAACCGTTTCGTGGCGATTTTGTTCAAAGAACATCCACCCAAGAACACGGGCGCGGTCCAAATTGTCATCTGGTAACCAATCAGTGCCGTCGGCGAGATAGCAAAGAATAGCGTTGGATTCGGGTATCTGTGTCCCATTCGCCAATTCCAGAACCGGCAATTTGCCAAGCGGCAGAAGTCCGTCAGAGTGTGCTTTTGTCAGTGCATCAGAATCATTTTCCAATCCGATATGGGTGTATTCGCGCCCCATGAGCGCAAGCAGCAGTCGCACTTTGTAACTGTTTCCGGACGAAGGCATTGAATAGAGCGTGAGACTCATGATGTTTTCCTGGCGAGAAGAACAATCCAGGGTGCGACGGTACCATCCAGCCCCTTTTCAGCCCCAAAATCCCGGCTAAGCACAGTAAATCCGTTGTTTTGCATCAACCCGGATATCTCTGCATCCGAATAATATGCATAGAACCGGCCGAGCGAGTCGCGGTATTCGCCTTCACCGGTTTTCAGTCCGAGGTGGAACACTCCGTCGGGCTGCAGGGACCGTGCGATCCGGGCCAGATGCCCGGGCATTTCAGCCTTCGGCGAATGCAATAGCGAAAAGTTGGCGAAAACTCCGTCATAGGCCGCTTCGGTGTCCAAGGCCTCAAATTCGGCAATCGCAACTTTCACTCCAAATTTCTTCAAAGCGATTTCAGCGAATTCCGGTGAGGCGTCTAATGCCTCTGCTTGCAATCCTGCTTCGATCATCAGTGCCGTTGATCGTCCATGGCCGCATCCCAGGTCCATCACTTTTCCGCCCTTTGGCACGGCATCGATAAATGCCTGCAAATGGCGGTCTGGCGCCATCTGCGTGACCATATCCGCGTAATCTGCGGCGCGGTCGCCATAAACATCAAGTGTTTCCCGATCCGCCATTATCCGGACGATCGAGACGATGTACTGAGTTGCAAATGCATAGTCACGCCGGTTCCCGCAGTGCGCGTGGTACTTTGAATTCAACGTTCTCGACTGCCGTTTCAACAACTTCGACAGTCACGACAAATCGATCGCGAAATGCATCGACGACTTCATCAATCAAGTTTTCAGGCGCACTTGCCCCAGCGGTCAGGCCAACAGCCCGCGCGCCATCAAGTGCGCGCCAGTCGATGTCACCCGCCCTTTGAACCAGCTGGGCGTATCCGCACCCGGCGGCCCGCCCAACTTCTACCAGCCGTTTGGAGTTAGATGAGTTCGGCGCGCCAATAACTAAGAGTGCATCAATTTTTCTTGCAACGGCTTTGACCGCTTCCTGCCTGTTGGTCGTGGCGTAACAGATGTCTTCTTTATGAGGCCCGACGATGCTCGGGAACCTGGCTTGCAATGCCTCGATTACCGCCGCTGTGTCGTCGACGCTCAGCGTTGTTTGCGTGATAAACGCCAGCTTTTCAGGATCGCGAGGCCTGATCGATGCGACATCGTCAACTGTTTCGACCAGAATAACTTCGCCATCGGGTAGCTGCCCCATTGTGCCCAATGTCTCGGGATGGCCGGCATGCCCGATCATGACCATCTGCAACCCATTGGAGTGGTGCCTTTCAGCTTCGATGTGAACTTTGCTGACGAGGGGACAGGTGGCGTCCACGAACTGCATTTCGCGGCGGGCCGCTTCGGCGGGAACGGATTTTGGAACGCCGTGCGCCGAGAATATCACCGGGCGGTCGTCGGGGCATTCATCAAGTTCTTCGACAAAAACCGCGCCTTTGCCGCGCAGGTTATCGACGACATATTTGTTATGCACGATCTCGTGGCGGACAAAGACCGGCGGCCCCCATTTCTTGAGCGCCATTTCAACGATTTTGATTGCCCGGTCGACACCAGCGCAAAATCCGCGCGGCGCGGCGAGATAAATCGTCAGGGCTGGCTTGGTCATTTCCGCATCTCCGCCACAAGACTTATTGCCTGTGACGGAGAGCGTCCAGATTTGAAGTCACTTGCAGGAATAACAAATACTGATTGAACTGATCAGCCACCACTATCAGTTAGAAGCTTCGCTATTCTTCAACTTCTTCTTCCAAGACTTCCTCGCGGGGTTCGCGCGTCGGGCGCCCGACGACATCGCGAAGTTCTTCAAGCTCGATGAAGTTGTCGGCCTGGCGACGCAGCTCGTCTGCGATCATTGGTGGCTGACTTCGGATTGTCGAAACAACCGAAACCCTGACGCCCTGACGC
>JBPCWO010000055.1:0-6851 GCA_051009475.1 Boseongicola sp. | reverse complement strand
CCTGAATTCATGGCTGAACTGTTTAAGATGGAAGTGCCCGAGATTTATGATGGCATCATTGAGATCAAAGCTGTGGCGCGTGATCCGGGCAGCAGGGCAAAGATTGCGGTCATTAGTTATGACAATTCGATTGATCCGGTAGGTGCCTGCGTCGGTATGCGTGGTAGTCGCGTGCAGGCTGTGGTCAATGAGCTGCAGGGTGAAAAGATCGATATCATCCCCTGGAACGAAGATGCGCCGACCTTCCTGGTGAATGCGCTGCAGCCCGCTGAGGTGTCCAAGGTCGTACTCGACGAAGAAGCCGAGCGGATCGAAGTGGTCGTGCCCGAAGAACAATTATCGCTGGCAATTGGCCGACGCGGGCAAAACGTTCGACTGGCATCTCAACTGACTAATCTCGACATCGATATCATGACAGAAGAAGAAGAATCGGCGCGTCGCCAGGCCGAGTTCGAAGAGCGCACCAAGCTATTTATGGATACGCTGGATCTGGATGAGTTTTTTGCGCAACTTCTTGTTTCTGAAGGATTTACTACACTTGAAGAGGTCGCGTACGTTGAAGCTGAAGAACTTCTCGTGATTGATGGTGTTGATAATGACACCGCAAACGAGCTTCAGGCGAGAGCGCGCGACTATATCGAGGAACAGAATCGTAAAGCGCTCGAGCACGCAAAGGAACTTGGTGCTGAAGACAGCTTGATCGAGTTCGAAGGCCTTACGCCCCAAATGATCGAAGCTTTGGCAGAGGACGACGTGAAAACGCTGGAGGATTTTGCAACTTGCGCTGACTGGGAATTAGCCGGGGGCTGGACGACAGTCGAGGGCGAGCGGGTCAAAGACGACGGCATTCTTGAGAAGTTCGATATGTCGCTGGAGGAAGCGCAGCACTATGTAATGACTGCCCGTATTCAACTTGGATGGGTCGACCCAGCCGATCTTGAATCTGAGGAAGATGAAGAGGAGTCGGGCGAAGAATCCGTTGAAGAGGAGGCCGAGGCCTGATCTCAGGCCTCGTGAAGCAACACCATGTCACGCGGTGGCAAGGATAGAACGCGCGACGAACAAAATCGTCGCTGCATCGCGACCGGCGAAGCTCAGCCGAAACGCGGCCTGATCCGGTTCGTAGTTTCGCCGGACAAAACCATCGTGCCGGACATTCTTGAAAAATTGCCGGGACGGGGCATTTGGGTGGCGGCCGAACGTGTGGCGCTGGAAACTGCGGTGAAGAAAAGGCTTTTTGCCCGGGCTGCAAAGCAGCCGGTGACGGTGCCAGAAACACTGGTTGCTGACGTCGAATCCGGCCTGGCAAGGCGCGTGATTGATGGCATCTCAATGGCGCGGAAAGCAGGGCGCGCGGTTGCCGGGTTTGAAAAGGTAAAAGACTGGCTGGGGAAGGACGAAGCGCGGATCTTAATGCAGGCTTGCGATGGTTCGGCCCGAGGCAAGACAAAGCTCTATGCACCGGGTGGGCGAGGTAGCTATTTTGAAGTGTTATCTGCCTCAGAATTGGGTTTGTCCTTTGGGCGCGAACGTGTGATACATGCGGCGCTCGGTTTCGGCGGACTCACTGAAAAGATCAGAGAGGACGCCATCCGGCTATCTGGCGTTCGCGAATTTGGCGGTGGTGAACCCATCGGAAAGGTAAAGTAGACCAGTATGAGCGATAGTGACGGCAAAAAAACCCTTGGACTGCGCGGCAGTCGTCCTGGTCAGGTGAAGCAAAGCTTCAGCCACGGTCGGACGAAAAGTGTCGTGGTGGAGACCAAGCGAAAGAAGATTGTCGTGCCAAAGCCGGGGGCCGCGAAAGTGGTTTCAAAGCCGAGTCCGGCAGCATCGCCTGCAACCGATCCGGCAAATCGACCGGCTGGCATCTCGGACGCCGAATTGGCACGCCGGATGAAGGCGCTTGCGGCGGCAAAAGCGGTTGAAGCTGAAGAGTCCGAAAAACGCGAGGCCGATGAAAGGGCGCGCGCCGAAGAACGCGAGCGCCGCCGCGCCGAAGCCGATGCCAAAGAGCGCGAGGAGCGCGAGCGCGAAGAAAAGGCCAAGGCTAAGGCCGAAGAGGCGGAAGAGGCGGAACGATTGGAGCGCGAAGCCGCAGAAGCGAAAGCGATTGCAGCCGTGCCTCCGCCACCAATGGCCAAGGAAGATCCCGTGGGTCGACCTGCACCAAAAGCTGCACCAAAAGGCAGAGAGCGTGATGACCGCGACAATCGGCGCGACAACCGCGGCAAGGGCGCGCGTGACGATGGCGGTCGTCGGTCAGGCAAACTGACATTGAATCAAGCACTCGCAGGCGGCGAAGGCGGTCGGCAGAAGTCGCTTGCCGCGATGAAGCGGAAACAGGAGCGCGCGCGTCAAAAAGCAATGGGCGGAAATGTTGAGCGCGAAAAGGTCGTGCGAACAGTCCAGCTTCCCGAGGCAATCACCGTTGGCGAGCTGGCCAACCGGATGTCCGAGCGCGTTGCAGATATTGTGAAGTCGCTGATGCAAAGCGGTATAATGGCGACGCAAAACCAGTCCATTGATGCAGATACGGCCGAGCTGATTATCGAAGAATTCGGCCACAAGGTGCAGCGTGTCTCGGATTCGGACGTCGAAGATGTCATCGATTCGGTCGTGGATTCGGACGAGGATCTTCAGGCCCGTCCGGCTGTCATCACCGTCATGGGGCACGTTGACCACGGCAAAACTTCACTTTTGGATGCGATCCGAAATGCCAAAGTAGTCTCGGGCGAAGCAGGTGGGATTACGCAGCATATTGGTGCCTATCAGGTGAACCAGGACGGTAACACTCTCACGTTCCTTGATACGCCGGGCCATGCAGCATTCACGTCGATGCGCGCGCGCGGGGCACAAGTTACTGACATTGTGGTTTTGGTGGTTGCTGCAGATGACGCGGTCATGCCGCAGACTATTGAAGCAATTAACCATGCCAAAGCCGCCGAAGTGCCAATGATCGTAGCAATTAACAAAATTGATCGGCCAGAAGCGAACCCAGAAAAGGTGCGCACTGATCTGCTTCAGCACGAAGTGATCGTCGAAAAAATGTCCGGCGAAGTGCAAGATGTCGAGGTTTCGGCAATCGAGGGAACCGGGCTTGATACGTTGCTGGAAGCGATTTCGCTGCAGTCGGAAATACTTGAGCTCAAAGCGAACCCAAATCGTGCAGCATCCGGCGCCGTCATCGAAGCAAAACTGGATGTCGGTCGTGGACCGGTCGCGACCGTACTTGTTCAAAACGGCACACTTCGCCAAGGCGACATTTTTGTTGTGGGCGAACAATGGGGTCGCGTTCGCGCGATGGAAAACGACAAGGGCGAGCGCGTAAATGACGCCGGACCGTCCGTCCCAGTCGAGGTTTTAGGATTGAACGGCACGCCGGAGGCGGGCGATGTTTTGAACGTCGTCGAAACCGAGGCACAGGCGCGCGAGATTGCAGAATATCGCGAAAAAGCAGCAAAAGAAAAACGTGCAGCCGCCGGTGCCGCTACAACGCTCGAACAACTTATGGCAAAAGCGAAAGAAGACGAAAACGTCGCCGAGATGCCAATTGTTGTTAAGGCAGACGTTCAAGGATCTGCCGAAGCTATCGTTCAGGCAATGGAAAAGATTGGCAACGAAGAAGTGCGCGTTCGGGTATTGCACTATGGTGTTGGCGCCATCACTGAATCCGACATCGGCCTGGCCGAAGCTTCCGGTGCGCCGGTTTTTGGTTTCAATGTGCGCGCCAATTCTCCGGCTCGAAACAGCGCAAACCAAAAAGGCGTCGAAATTCGCTATTACAGCGTGATTTATGACCTGGTGGACGACGTAAAGGCTGCTGCATCTGGTCTTCTGAGTGCAGAGGTGCGCGAGAACTTCATCGGTTATGCCCAGATCAAAGAGGTCTTCAAAGTCTCGGGCGTTGGCAAAGTCGCTGGCTGTTTGGTGACCGAAGGTGTGGCGCGACGGTCTGCGGGTGTTCGGTTGCTGCGCGACGACGTTGTGATCCACGAAGGTACCTTGAAAACGCTGAAGCGCTTCAAAGATGAGGTGCCTGAGGTCCAGTCAGGCCAGGAATGCGGAATGGCGTTCGAAAACTATGACGACATTCGCGAAGGCGATGTAATCGAGATATTCGAGCGTGAAGAAGTTGAGCGTAGCCTGAGCTGATCAACAGCAAATCACAATTCAAAGGGCGCGTTGATATCTAGACGCGCCTTTTTTGTTTGGCGCTCGTCGTACTTTCAAAAATTTTGTAGGTTGGCCGACCTGATCGTAGGCTAAACTGGAAATCCATAAAAAAGGCGCTGCCCGACGCGGACCGCAATCCGTCCATCAGCAAGTGCTTGGACAAAATATCCCTGCACAGACACTCGACTGCCTAAAAGAATTGTTCTGATCATCCCGCCGAATCCCCATATTCGGGCGAAAGCACATATACACGAAACCGTGAGGATATGAACAGGTCTCACAAGACTCTTTCTGCAATCGCACTCAAAAATTGTGCGTCTAGAGCAGTTCCCGCAACACAGGGATCAATGGAATATCGGCCGGTGGCATGGGAAAGTCTCTAAGTTCAGACACTTTGACCCACTTTAAATTCTGCCCTTCGCGGGACGTCGGTGTGCCCTTCCATTTTCTACAGGCGAAAAGCGGCATTATCAGATGAAAGTCGGGGTAGGAATGACTGGCGAAGGTAAGTGGCGCCAGACAACTTTCCCACGTATCGATACCCAACTCTTCGTGCAGTTCTCGAATCAGCGCAGCTTCCGGCGTTTCTCCTGGCTCCACTTTTCCGCCGGGAAATTCCCAGAGACCAGCCATCGATTTGCCTACGGGGCGCTGCGCAATCAAAAGGCGGCCATCAGGGTCAATCAAAGCGACAGCGCTGACAAGTAGCGTTTTCACGAACGGTAATCGGCGTTGATGGCAATATACTGGGCCGTGAGATCGCAGGTATATACGGTCGCCGCTCCGGTCCCAAGGCCAAGTTCTATCCGAATCGTGACCTCGTCGCCCTGCATATGCGTCGCGGCGTCGGTCTCCAGGTAGTCCGGTGCCACTTTTCCGTTTTCGGCGACCATTACATCGCCGAACCAGATCGACAGTTTGTCCCGATCGGCTTCAGCGCCTGATTTACCAACCGCCATAACAACTCGGCCCCAATTCGGATCTTCACCGGCGATCGCGGTTTTTACGAGAGGCGAATTTGCGACCGACAGAGCTATTATTTTAGCGTCGGTGTCGTCGGTGGCCCCATTGACAGATACGGTTACAAATTTCGATGCGCCTTCACCGTCTTTCACGACTTGCTTTGCCAGATCGTCCATCACTTCGAAGAGAGCATCCGCAAATCGGCTATTTCCGGCAACTTCCACCTGCGAAGTACCTGTTGCAGCAACGAGTAATGTGTCCGAAGTCGATGTGTCGCTATCTACTGTAATGCAGTTAAAAGTCTTTTCGCAAAGACCCGAAACAAGCTGCTGCAGCTTGTCAAAATCGATGCGTGCGTCGGTGAAAATGTAAACCAGCATGGTCGCCATATCCGGCGCGATCATTCCGGAACCCTTAGCAAAACCGGTGATTTTGACCGGAGTACCGTCTATCTCAACTGTCTGCGTCGCTCCTTTGGGATAGGTGTCGGTTGTCATGATCGCCTGCGCGGCTTCGCCAATGGCGTTCACGGACAGAGACGACCGTAGCGTTTCAAACACCGAAGTAATTCGAGCGTGGGGTAATCTCTCTCCAATTACCCCGGTCGACGCTGTGAAAATTCGCCCCTCTGGAATACCCAAAGTTTGCGCCGCATGCCCGGTGATTGCTCTGACGGCTTCGATACCTTCCGCACCAGTAAATGCGTTTGCATTTCCCGCGTTGACGACAAAGGCGGCCCCAGCTTCTGAAGCGCCGCCCAACTTGGACTCGCAGTCAAGTACTGGCGCCGCTCGTGTCTTTGACCGGGTAAAAGTTCCTGCAATCACGGTTCCCGGCGCCAATTCCGCCAGCATTACGTCCGCCCGGCCTGCATATTTCACGCCCGCCTCAACTGCTGCGAAACGCACCCCGCCGATAACTGGCATTTCGGGAAAGCCACCTTTGGGCGCAAGCCGCGACAACGGCAGATCTGACACTGTCTATTCTCCGAGAAGAGAGAGGTCGTCTAAGAGCGCTGGATCAATTTCGGCAGCAGTTTTTCGGACAATTTCAGCACTTTCCGATAACTCGGCCACGCGGGCCTCGATTGCCTCGCGCTGCACTTGTTCGACAAGTTCCTCGCGAACCTCATCCAAAGTCGGCGCCTCTTTCAGACGGATTTCGTTCAGGCGAATGACATGCCAGCCGAATTGCGTCTGCACATGCTCTGCAGAAACTGTCTCAGCTTCCATGCTCACGACGGCTGCCTCAAATGGCGGAACCATTGCACCAAGTCCGAACCAGCCCAATTCCCCTCCATTTGGCCCAGACGGGCCCTTTGATTTCTCTTGCGCCAATGTTGCAAAGTCTGCACCGCCAACAAGCTCTTCGATCAAGGCCTTCGCTTCGTCTTCAGACTCGACCAGGATGTGACTTGCATTGAATTCTGTTTCCGGCTCAGCACCGCCATAATTCTCATTATAGGCTGACTGAAGGGCTGCGTCCGTGGTTGCGTCGGACGAAATCTGACGGATAACCTCCGACGCTTTTATCGCGCGCTCTTCATTTTCAAGTGTTGCCACTGACCCCGGCGAAAGATCGCCAGATAGCGCGCCTAGAATTGTCTGCTGAACCAATTGATCCAGTATTCCTTCAAATAAAACGTCCGGCGGAAGCGATTGATATTGTGCAGGCAGCCGCTGCTTCAACACGATCATATGCGCGAGAGTGAT
>JBPCWO010000054.1:0-28016 GCA_051009475.1 Boseongicola sp. | reverse complement strand
TATACGCACTGTGCGCGTCCGCGAGGATGGTTTGACCATATTTGCCAACCTGAACCAGAAAATCGAGAACCGGGTCGATCCATTTGTAGATGTCAGAATTGCGTATCCGAACCTCAGCGGTTCGGCCCACGTCGCAGAACGCGGCCGCGACGGCAGGATCCGAGACTTGGGAGGGATCCAGAGCAAGAAAAACTTTTACGCCGCCGTCTTTGTGAGGTTCCAATACAGCGGCATCAACGGCCGAGTGGGCGCCACCGCCTGCAGCGTGGCGGGACACGACGAGAGTTTCAAATGTTTCACTGCTTCCGCGAATTTGGACAAGCGCTCGCGTTCCGGGCGGAATGTCTTCGAAGGAATGTTCGGCAAATACCACCTCAAGAAATCGCCGATCACAGTCCAGAACCTGAAACAGGTCCGAACCCAGAGTGACGCTGGATCCTTCCGAACGCGAGGCTGTCCAGATCACGCCGTTTGAAGGCGCAACAGATTGGAAACGCGCGAATTTTTGGTATTCTGATCGAAGTCCTGCGAGCGCGTCGTTCAGGCCCAGAAGTTCGCCCTCGGCAGTTTCCCGCCGCGCGCGAATGTCGCCCAGAGACAGCATCAGATCGTCGAATTGGATACGTGCGCCATCACGGCGGCCAGTTCCGGCAGGCGATGGTAATGATTGTTCGATGGCCGCGATTTCGATACGCAACCCTTTTAGCCGCGCGGTCGACGCCGAAATCAGCGCTTCGATCTCTCGATCCTTGAATTGGGCATCCTTTAATTCTTTTTCAGGAACTGTGCCTCGAGACGACAATTTCGCTAGTCGGTCCAGGTGGTATTCTGCGCGGGCCTTTTGGGCGACAAGCATCAGCCTAATTGCTGTTTCCTCGTCCAAACGCGCATTCAGATACGCGATCTCTGACTCAGTTTCTTTGATTTCGCGCTTGCGAAGCGACACCAACGCCGCTCGCATAGCGGCTTCTTCCGTACGCAATGCCGCAGCTTGGGCAGACTTTGCGGTCACTTCGCCAATCAGCCGCGCAAGCTGAGTTTGCCTATCAAAAGTAGCGCGCATATCAAATAATACGTCGTTTGGGGCCACGGGGGCTGCGATCGCGGGCGATGCTTGAAGAACGACGCCATTTATCGGCGCCCGGATAGTCATGACCGGAGCGTTGACAACGGCAAATGTGGAAACATATCCCGTTGCGCGGGGCCACAAGAGATTGACGACCGCTGTCAAAATGAAAATGGCCGATGCAACGCGAATTTTTCGACTTCCGAGCATCTTGCCCTTCCCCGAGAGATCGGGAAATGGCTAGGGCAAAAGCCTTGAAAATATCCAAATACGGCGGCTGAGCAGCTCGGAGAAAGGAATATTCTCTTTAAAATCTTAGTGTTTAGCCGCTCGCGTATCCAAGCCCTTGGAGTGCCTCACGTATTTCGTCGAGGATAACAGGATCGTCGATTGTCGCGGGCATTTTGAACGCCGCGTTATCCGCGATTTTGACCATCGTGCCACGAAGGATTTTTCCAGACCGAGTCTTCGGCAGGCGGGTTACAACTGCGGCCTGTTTGAAGGCGGCGACAGGGCCGATTTTTTCCCGCATCAGGTTGACGCAATCGGTTACGATTTCGTTATCCGACCGGGTAGTGCCCGAGTTCGTGCAGAGAAACCCAAGTGGAAGCTGGCCCTTGAGCTGATCGGTTACGCCGATAACGGCGCATTCGGCGACGTCCGGATGCGACGCCAGAACTTCCTCCATCGCGCCGGTGGACAACCGGTGCCCGGCGACATTTATGACGTCGTCAGTTCGCGCCATAATATAAAGATAGCCCTCGTCGTCGATGTAACCGGCATCGCCGGTTTCGTAGTATCCCGGGAATTGCTCGAGATAACTTTTTCGGAACCGCTCTTCGGCGTTCCAAAGCGTCGGTAACGTGCCTGGGGGTAGTGGAAGTTTCACCGCTATAGCGCCCAAATCACCCGGCGCTACCGGGTTTCCGTCGTCGTCGAGGATGCGCACGTCGTAGCCGGGCATTGCGACCGACGGAGACCCAATTTTGACCGGCATATGTTCTATGCCCATCGGATTTGCGGCAATGGAATATCCAGTTTCCGTTTGCCACCAATGGTCGATTACCGGAACTTTCAGCATTTGTTCGGCCCAATGGATTGTATCTGGGTCAGCTCGTTCGCCTGCCAAAAACAGCGTGCGCAGGCCGCTGAGATCATACTTTTTGATGAACTCGCCTTTTGGATCCTCGCGTTTGATGGCGCGAAATGCGGTCGGCGCAGTAAACAGAACTTTGACGTTATGTTCCTGAATCACGCGCCAGAAAGTGCCGGCATCCGGGGTGCCCACAGGTTTGCCTTCAAATACAACGGTCGTGTTGCCGTGGATCAGCGGCGCATAGCAAATGTAGCTGTGGCCAACGACCCAACCGACGTCTGATGCGGCCCAGAAGACGTCGCCTGGATCGACATTGTAAATATTCTTCATCGTCCAGTTCAGAGCAACCAAATGGCCGGCGGTCGGACGCACCACACCTTTGGGCGCACCGGTCGTGCCAGAGGTGTAAAGGATATAGGCCGGATGATTGCCTTCGACGGGCACGCAATCGGCAGGCTCAACGCCTTCCTGAACAGCGTCCCATTCGTGGTCGCGACCCTCAACGAGATCAGCAACAGCCTGTTCGCGCTGCAAAATCACGCAAAAATCTACTTCGTGTTCGGCCATCTCGAGCGCGGCATCGAGCAAGGGTTTGTACTCTACGATCCGGCCAGGTTCGATCCCGCAAGACGTGGCAATGATGGCTTTTGGCGTTGCATCGTCAATCCGGACCGCCAGTTCGTTTGCCGCAAAGCCTCCAAAGACAACTGAATGGACCGCGCCGAGCCGGGCGCAGGCGAGCATTGCAACCAGCGCTTCGGGCACCATCGACATGTAGATTATGACCCGATCGCCTTTGGTCACGCCGTGCAATTTCAAGGATCCGGCCAGGCTTGCGACGCGTGTGCGAAGGTCCGCGTAGCTGATTGTTGATTTGGTGTCAGTGACAGGGCTGTCAAAAATGATGGCGGCGCGGTCGCCGTGGCCGTTTTCTACGTGGCGATCGACCGCGTTCCAGCATGTGTTGACCTGCGCATCTGTAAACCATTCATAGAGCGGCGCTTTGCTGTCGTTCAGGGCCTTCGATGGCGGAATGATCCAGTCAATCGCATTGGCAGCCTGCATCCAGAATCTTTCCGGGTCGTCGATCCAAGACTTGTAGACTTCGGCGTATGCCATCGTATGCCCTCCTGATCCGTCGAAGGACGTGTTAGCGGTAGTGCCCGCGCCGGGCAAGCGACCGGGGATGCGCCAATGGGTCGCTGTTGGCGGTAACGAGACGCGCTGCGCCGGAAGGCTCGGCGGGTTGCCTAGCTGACCGGAGCGTTTCAGACGGTGACTTCACGAATAAGCGTCTTCAGGTAATTGCGGGTCTCGTGATCCCAGTCAGCGGCGTTTTCGCCGTGGGCAATCGAGGCATGGAGCTCCATCAACTTCCAAACCTCGTTTATAGTCGCGGCGGTGACCTTTCCAGGGCAGTCCTCCATCCCTTCGCACTCGCAACAGGCATACGAATAGGCGGTCGCCATCTTGGCCTCCTTTGTTGTGTGGAGTTTCGATTGCTTACGTGTCTGTTCCCCGCGAGAAAACAATACCACCGACGCGGCAAGGCGCAATGATCGCGTGGATACGCGTTAGCCGTATTGTGCGACCGGTGTTCCTGCCAGCGCCGACATGTTCAATAGTCCGCGCGCTGTGATCGATGGCGTCACGATATGTGCGCGGTTGCCCACGCCCATGAGGATAGGACCAACCTCAAGTCCGCCAGCGCGCATCTTCAGGATGTTGCGAACACCTGATGCAGCGTCTGTGTTCGGGAAGATTAAAACGTTGGCGGCACCTTCGAGCCGCGAATTGGGCATGATCCGGGAGCGGAGCTCCGGGTCCAGCGCCGTGTCAGCATGCATTTCGCCTTCGTATGCAAAGTCGCGCGGTTCAGCGTCCAGTATTGCCAGTGCCGCGCGCATTCGCCGACCAGTTTCACAGTCGAGGTTGCCAAACTGGCTGTGGCTGCAAAGCGCGATATTCGGTTCGATCCCAAATCGTTTAGTGTGCCGCGCGGCCGCTATCACGACTTCGGTAATCTGTTCAGGTGTCGGTTCGGGATAGACTTGGGTGTCCGCAATGAACAGCGGCCCGTTGTCCATGAGCATAAGGCTGAGCGTACCTATCGGGTGAAGCGCATCTTCGGCGAGAACGTCGCAGATGTATTTCAAATGCCAGAGGTATTGACCAAATGTCCCGCAGATCAGCGAATCTGCTTCGCCGCGCTGCACCATTACAGCGCCAATTGCGGTGGTGTTTGTTCGCATGATGGCGCGGGCCAGGTCGGGCGTTACACCACTGCGCTCCATCAGACCGTGGTACGTCGTCCAATATTCGCGATAGCGGGGATCATTCTCGGGGTTAACGATATCAAAATCGACGCCGGCGCGAACCGGCAGGCCGATGCGGTCAATCCTAGCCTCGATAACCTCGGGGCGGCCGATCAGGATCGGTTTGTCGATCATTTCCTCGAGCATTGCATTGGCGGCGCGCAGAACGCGTTCATCTTCGCCCTCGGCAAAGACGATGCGGCGCTGGGCGGTTGCGGCCGCTTCGAATACAGGACGCATGATTAAGGCTGACTTAAAAACTGATCCATCGAGCGATTGTTTATAGGTGTCGAGGTCGGCAATTGGGTTAGAGGCAACGCCGGTGTCCATCGCGGCCTTGGCAACGGCACTGGCGACGACGCCCATTAGGCGCGGATCAAATGGCTTCGGGATCAAATATTCGCCGCCGAATGTCATCTGCTCGCCCTGATAAGCCGCCGCGGCCTCGGCACTGGTTGTGGCGCGGGCAAGTGCTGCGATGCCTTCGATACACGCCAATTGCATGTCATCGTTTATTGTCGTCGCACCAACGTCCAACGCGCCACGGAATATGAACGGAAAACACAGTACATTATTGACCTGATTGGGAAAATCGGATCGGCCTGTTGCGATGATTGCGTCGGGCGCGACGTCGCGGGCGGCGTCTGGCATGATCTCGGGCGTTGGATTCGCCAGCGCAAAGACAATCGGGCGATTGGCCATTTTCGCAACCATTTCGGGGGTCAAAACGCCGGGGCCCGAAAGCCCGAGAAAAAGATCAGCATCCGAGATCACGTCGTCGAGGCTAAGGGGACCGCCTGGTTGAGCAAACTCTGCCTTTTGCGGTGTCATGTCGGCCTCACGCCCCTCGTGCACCAGCCCTTCCAGATCGACGAGCCAGACATTCTCGCGTTTAACGCCCAGTTTGAGAAGCATGTTGAGGCAAGCGATTCCCGCCGCGCCGCCACCGGTTGAGACCACTTTGATGTCGCCAAATTCCTTCTTGGCGATCAGCAGCGCGTTTGTGGCCGCCGCGCCGACGACGATGGCAGTTCCGTGCTGGTCGTCATGAAATACCGGGATGTTCATGCGCTTGCGGCATATGTCTTCGACGATGAAGCAATCGGGCGCCTTGATATCTTCCAGGTTGATAGCGCCAAATGTCGGTTCGAGCGCACAGACGATGTCGGCGAGTCTTTCAGGATCGGTTTCATTCACTTCGATATCGAAGCAATCGATATTGGCAAATTTCTTGAAAAGGACCGCCTTGCCTTCCATGACGGGCTTTGATGCAAGTCCGCCGATGTTGCCAAGACCGAGTACTGCCGTTCCGTTTGAGACCACGGCGACCAGGTTGCCGCGCGCGGTGTAATGACTGGCGGTCATCGGATCGGATTTGATTTCAAGGCACGCTTCGGCGACGCCGGGGGAATAGGCAAGTGCGAGGTCGCGCCCGTTGGCCAGCGGCTTGGTCGCGCGTATTTCCAGCTTTCCGGGCTTTGGGTTCGCGTGATAGTTCAGCGCGGATTTTCGCAAAGCTTGATGTCTTGGATCACCGGTCATTCTTGTGCCTCTGATTTTGTTTAACGTTAAACAAACTAATAAATCCTTTCGTAACCACACTGTTGCAAGGCGTCAACGGATGATCACTTGCAACAACGGGTCCGTCGCGCCAGTCTGCGGCGGATTGCCATTGGAGAGCAAGCATGAGCGAAATCCGGGCCGAGATACGCCTGCCGACGGACGAGTTGCGAGATGACATTCCGTTTTTTACCAAAGTGCTGAAGATGCAGATGGATACGATTTATCCCGCGGACTATCCGCGCGTGGCGGTATTTTCCGGACATGGATTGCGAGTGAGAGTTGATGCGGATGCGCCTGAAGCCCCGGGGACGTTGCGGATACTGACAGACAACCCGGACGGGTTTGCAGATGGCAAACGCGAACTTGTCGCGCCAAACGGAACCCGAATTGAAATTGACGATTTGAATCCGCCGTTCCATCTACCAGAAACCGAACACGCCTTTGTCGTTCGCCGGCTTGCCGACCAGGCTCCGTGGGTCATCGGTCGGGCCGGTATGCATTACCGCGATCTGATCCCGTCGCGGTTGGGTGGATCGATTATCGCAAGCCATATTCGCATTCCTGACGGTGGGCCGGTGCCAGACATGGTACATTACCATACGGTCGGCTTTCAGCTGATATTTTGTTACCGCGGATGGGTCGATCTTGTTTACGAAGATCAGGGTCCGCAGTTTCGGCTGGAGGCGGGAAATTGCGTTATTCAGCCGCCCGAGATCCGGCATCGTGTTCTTTACGCCTCAGACAATATTGAAGTTATCGAAATTGGTGTGCCAGCAGATCACGTCACGACGATTGATCACGAGATGGAACTGCCAAATCCAACGGTTAATCCCGACCGGCGTTTTCAGGGACAGCGCTTTGTGCATCACAAGGCCGACGAAGCAGAGTGGCGGCCGTTCCGGCTGCCCGGCTTTATCAGCCGTGACACCACGATCAACGAAAACACCGCAGGAGTCGCAGGCGTTCATGTCGTTTGGCGAGGCGAGGGTGACCCTGCGTGGGTTCGACACGAAGGCGATATCCTTTTCACGTTCGTCATGGACGGTGGCATGACGTTGGAGGGTGAAGGGAAGGATCCCTATCGCCTTGAACCCGGTGACGCCTTTGTCATTCCGCCGGGAATGAAGACGCGCTACAGCGATCCAACGGATGACGTCGAGTTTCTTGAAGTTGCGCTGCCTGGAACCTTTGAAACCAAAACAACCTGAGTGCCCTTGCACTCGCTGCCGCCTCGGGCCACCTTTGGTGAAAGCCCGAAGGAAAGCGCATCCATGAGCCTTATCGAAGCCGCCGCGGCCGTGCGGGAAAACGCCTATGCGCCATATTCGAATTTCAAAGTCGGAGCGGCACTAAGGGTCGCATCTGGTCAGATTTTTGTCGGGTGTAATGTCGAAAATATTGCTTACCCGGAAGGCACTTGCGCCGAGGCGGGCGCCATCGCGGCGATGATTGCGGCCGGGGAAAAAGAGTTTGTTGAGGCGGCTGTATTCGCCGACAGCTCAAAGCCCGTTCCGCCTTGCGGTGGTTGCCGCCAAAAGCTCGCAGAATTTGCGGCCAAAGATGCACCGATCACCATGGCAACGAAGGATGGTGCGGTTCTTCAGGCCTCGGTCGCGGATCTGTTGCCGGGCGCGTTCGATGCCGGGCATATGGACGAAAGCTGATGGACGTCCGGTCAATCATCGCCAAAGTCCGCGACGGCGGTGAACCTACACAGGCTGAACTAAGCTGGTTTTCGGCAGGACTTGCCTCGGGTGCGGTCACGGATGCGCAGGCGGGCGCTTTTGCGATGGCGGTCTGTCTGAAAGGCCTGACCGAAGAGGCTCGGGTCGCCTTCACCCTGGCGATGAGGGATTCCGGCGATGTTTTGAAGTGGGACTTACCGGGTCCAGCGATCGACAAGCATTCGACTGGCGGCATCGGCGACAGCGTGTCGTTGTTGTTGGCACCGATGCTTGCCGCCTGTGGGGCGTATGTTCCGATGATCTCGGGCCGCGGATTGGGCCACACGGGCGGCACACTCGACAAGCTTGAGGCCATACCAGATCTGTCGACGGATGTTGACGAAGCGACGTTCCGAAAGATCACCAGTGAGGTTGGCTGTGCGATTGTGTCGGCGACATCCGACATGGCACCTGCGGACAGACGGCTTTATGCGGTGCGCGACGTCACATCGACCGTTGAAAGCGTCGATCTGATAACCGCGTCGATCTTATCCAAAAAGCTCGCAGCCGGGCTGCATTCGCTGATCTTGGACGTGAAGGCAGGTTCGGGCGCATTCATGGAAACCTTGGAGGATGCCCGTGCGTTGGCGACGTCTTTGGTCAGGACGGCAAATGGCGCGGGCTGCAAGACGGCCGCATTGATCACCGACATGAACCAACCACTTGCATCCGCCGCGGGCAACGCGCTGGAAGTTGCTGTCATCATGGAAGCGCTGACAGCACCCAAGAACAATCGGTTGATCGAAGTGACTTTGGCGCTAGGTGCTGAATTACTAGTGCTTTGCGAGCTTGAGTCCGATCCTGCGGCAGCCGCCGAGAAGCTCAGAGATGCCCTGACCGGTGGGCGGGCAGCAGAGATATTCGACCAGATGGTCGCAGCACTGGGTGGTCCGAGCGAATTCAGTAAGGAATGGCAACAACGTCTTCCCGAGGCAAACGTGATCAGAGATATCGAAGCCCGGGAAGCGGGAATTGTGACCGCCATTGATGGGCATGCGATTGGCATGGCTGTGGTGCATATGGGCGGAGGCCGGCTGAAGGGGGGCGAGCGAATTGATCCATCGGTTGGATATTCCGAAATTGTCTCTCTTGGTCAGAAAATTGAGAAAGGTCAAAATCTTACGCGACTTCACGCGGCAAGTGAACGGGCGGCGCAAGCGGCGGAAACAGCCATTCTGCAAGCGATTTCAGTCGGTGAGGGTGAAGAGATCGGCCCGCTGATTATTGAGAAGGTGGGCTGATGCCGCGCGCCTTCATTATTGTGCTCGACAGTGCCGGGATTGGCGGTGCGCCAGACGCCGACAAATTTTTCAATGGCAAAACGCCGGACACAGGTTCCAACACGATCGGGCATATCTCCCAAGCCTGCGCACGTGGCGAGGCCGAAGAGGGCCGAAGCGGGCCATTGGCGCTGCCGAACCTTGGCCGGTTGGGACTGAAGCGGGCGATCAAGCTGGCGTCGGGGCTTGATGCGCCGGGGCTTCCAGATGTGGCAGAGGGACTATTTGGTGCGGCGACCGAAGTGTCACGGGGCAAGGATACGCCGTCCGGGCACTGGGAGCTTGCAGGCGTTCCGGTGCCTTGGGACTGGACCTATTTCCCAAACAAAAATCCGACCTTTCCCGACGAATTGGCAGTGGAAGCCGCCAAGTTGGCGGGCACCGACGGAATCCTGGGAAATTGCCACGCGTCGGGCACTGTCATCGTAGAAGAACTTGGCGAGGAGCATATCAGAACCGGCAAACCGATTTGTTATACGTCCGTCGACAGCGTTTTTCAGATCGCCGCCCACGAGGAACATTTTGGTCTTGAGCGGCTACTGGCGCTTTGCAAGGGATTGGCGCCGACGTTGCACGCGATGAAAGTGGGGCGGGTGATTGCGCGGCCGTTTATCGGGGAGCCGGGAAATTTCGAGCGCACTATGAACCGCAAAGATTTCGCAATCGAACCACCGAAACCAATGCTGTGTGATTGGGTCTCTGGTGCCGGGCGCAAGGTTTATGCTGTCGGAAAAATCGGCGACATATTTTCGATGCGCGGGATCGGTGAAGTGAAAAAAGGCCGGGACTCGGAATTGATGGAACACCTAGTTCGCTATCTTAAATCAGCAGAGGAGGGCAGCCTGACGTTCGCCAACTTCGTTGAGTTCGACAGCGTATACGGCCATCGCCGCGATGTGTCGGGGTACGCGCGGGCTTTGGAATGGTTTGACACCCAGTTGCCGCGCCTGACGGCGGCAATGCGCCCCGATGACTTGATGATATTCACCGCTGACCACGGTAATGACCCGACCTGGGTGGGCACCGACCATACGCGCGAACGCGTGCCAATTTTGGCGATCGGGGCCGGTGCAAAAGATGTCGGGCAAGTTGAGTTCGTCGACGTCGCGGCGTCAGTTGCCGCCCATCTAGGGGTAAAGCCCACTGGGCCAGGAAGGAGCTTTCTTTGAGCGCCACCTTGCTGCCAAAAGTCGAATTGCACCTCCATCTGGAAGGAGCCGCGCCCCCGGCATTTATTCGAGGCCTGGCGGCTGAAAAGAATGTTGATTTGTCCAGTATATTCGACGAGCGCGGAGCCTATAAATATATTGACTTCTGGGATTTTCTAAGAATCTACGAAGCCGCAACCAGTGTTCTGACAACGCCCGAGGATTTCGGTCGCTTGACCCGCGCAGTTCTGGAAGAAAGCGCGAAATCGGGCGTGATTTACTCAGAGACATTTCTTAGCCCGGATTTCTGCGGCGGTCGTGACATAGGAGCTTGGCGAGAATACCTGGCGGCCATTCGTGAGGCGGCGGATGACGCCGAGGCACAGGACGGTATCGTGCTGCGCGGGATCATCACGCCGATTAGGCATTTTGGCCCGGAAAAGGCGCGCGAAACGGCGTTTTGCGCGGCAGAAACGGCGGGCGACTGGATTGTTGGGTTCGGCATCGGTGGCGACGAAAAAATCGGTGCACTTAAGGATTTTCTATGGTCATTCGATTGCGCGCGCGAGGCAGGATTGCGCCTGACGGCCCATGCTGGCGAGTGGGGCGGGCCGGAGAGCGTGCGCGATGCAGTGAACGATTTGGGCGTAGAACGGATTGGCCACGGTGTGCGGGCCATTGAGGAACCGGCCCTGGTTGATCGTTTGGCGGCGGAAGGCATCGTGCTCGAAGTATGTCCCGGTTCAAATGTTACGCTTGGGATTTACGCTTCGTGGGAAGACCACCCAATCCAAAAGTTTCGCGATGCCGGATGCAAGGTTACAATATCAACAGATGATCCGCCATTTTTTCACACGACCATGGCCAATGAATACGAACACCTGGCCGAGGCATTCGGTTGGGACGAAAATGTCTTCAATGAAATCGCACGAGTTAGTGCAAATGCGGCCTTTTGCGATGCCAACACCAAAGAACAAATCCTCAAACGTCTGGAGAGTCACGAATGAAGCACTTGACCGTTGTTGATCACCCCTTGGTGCAACACAAGCTGAGCCTGATGCGCGACCAAACCACGCCAACGGCTGTCTTTCGGCAATTGCTTCGCGAGATCGCGCATTTGCTGGCCTACGAAGTTACGCGCGAATTGTCGATGACGACCAAGGTAATCGAAACTCCGATGACGGAGATGCAAGCACCAGTTCTGGATGGCCGCAAATTGGCGCTGGTGTCGATACTGCGGGCCGGAAATGGGCTGCTCGATGGTATGCTTGATCTTATTCCGTCCGCCAGAGTTGGATTTGTCGGACTCTATCGGGACGAAGAAACGCTGAAACCGGTTCAGTATTACTGCAAGTTGCCCGGCGAGATTTCCGAACGCCTGGTCATTGCAGTTGATCCGATGCTTGCCACAGGAAACAGCTCTGCTGCGGCGATAGATCTGATAAAAGGCCAGGGTGCGACAAATATTCGGTTTCTTTGCTTGTTGGCGGCCCCCGAGGGTGTCGCTCGGATGAAAGAGGTGCATCCTGACGTTCCGATCGTAACTGCGGCGCTGGACGAACGCCTGAACGAAAAAGGATATATCGTTCCGGGGTTGGGCGACGCTGGCGACCGGATGTTTGGGACAAAATAGGTCTGGGTCACGAGAAACTGGATTTGGCGCCGAATTTACTGCTGGATTCGGTCAGAATCCAGTTTCAAACTGCTTTACTCCGGTCGCTGAACCGTTCATCTTTACTACAACATATGGACAGCGGAGGTGCTAATGCGCGTATATCTTGCAGCCAGTGCGTTTGTGATGAGCGTCGGAGCGGCGAATTCCCAAGACGCACCGTTGCCAGCGGAACAGCCGCCCGAGGGCTATGCGGCGCGGGCCTATATCGACAGTCAGGGCTGTGCATTTAGCCGGGCAGAGTTGAACGGAGCGGTTTCCTGGGTTGCGAGGCTCGACACCGCGCGACAGCCGATTTGCGATGAAACGCCCACCATCGCGCCTGCCCAGGATATCGTTGTCGAAACAAAACCTGTCGCGGTCAGTGTTTCGCCGACACCTGTGCGTGTGACGACGTCCCAAATGGCCCCGCGCACCACGGTTGTTCCCAAAGGATATCGAAAGGTCTGGGACGACGACCGGCTGAACACCCACCGAGGTCCCAGGACTGCCCAAGGCGATGCCGCAATGGCGCGTATCTGGTCTAACAAAGTGCCAATGACATGGATCGGTAACTAGCGCTCGCAGATCTGTTGCAGAGCGAGCCAATCTCCGTCGCCCAAAAGTGGTGCGATTTGTGTGCCTGTCTGTTGAGATGCCCGTAGAATTTCTTCGGAATCGCCACCAACTACTTCGGCATAGCTTGACAACGATATGCCCACCATTTGGGCCGCCGTCGCCAATTCGCCCGCCAGAACTGGCAAAGGCACTTCGGTGATCAAACGTTCGGCGTGGCTCTTCAGGGTTTCGATCGGTAACGCCCCAGTCGTCAAGATTCGTATTGCCCCGAGCAATCCCGCATGACGCATTGTACGTTCCAACGGATCAAGCTTCATTCGCCGCAGGTCTTCGGCCAGAAGGAACCCGGCAAGAACGTCGGGTGTTTCAAAGTCTTCAATAAGAGTATTGCTGATCAGCAATCTGCCGCCCGGAAGGTGCTGGGTCGTTGCAAGCGCGGATTGAAGAACGTCGATCCTAACCTTTTTGTCGGGAAAAAGTCGGGCGGTTAGTAATTCCAGAGCGCGGCGACCGGATCCGGTTTCACACGGTGCGCCAGTTAACTGACGAATGTGGCCCGACATATCGCGGCCCATCGATATTCTTGCGGCATCCGGCAGGATCCCAGCGGTGTAGCTTGCGAGCGCTCCTGGAAGCCAGAAAACGGCGAGCAACACGATTGCCGCTGCGGCGCTCGTCATTCCAATTATCCGCAGCCGTCCCGGATGTCGCCCTTTGCGCCGGATCGCCTTCAGAACCTTCGACAGCGCGTCGACCATCGTGGTGTCGGCGATTTCGAGCGTTTCGGGCGCGTCGCTTCCCGGTGAGAATATCGCCGGGTGCTCGCCCGGGTTTACCCGACGTACCGCTGGAAGCGACCAATGCGCCAGCGCAGCTTCGTGGTGATCACTAATTGTCAGCGTCGCGTCACCAATCGCAACGATCACATCGCGGCGTTGTGCGTCGGCGTCCAGTCTCCAAACGCCTTCGGCCTCAAGACGCTGATATGCCGCGAGAACCGTCATCTGCTCTTTTCGTTCGCACCTGTTCCCTTTGACCGCAGCCTAATCCAAAGAGCGGCCGGGTTGAAACGCGTTTGTCAATGAAACGCGGATCTTCCTCCATTCGAAAAACGCCGGAGTGCAATATTGGATTGCTACTTGCAGCGGTGCGCATGCTGCGGACAGATGGCATCATGATCATTTCACCGTCGCGGCGATATATTTTTGTTCACATTCCGAAAACGGGTGGTACATCGTTGGCGCTGGCGCTTGAGGAACGGGCAAAACCGGACGATATCCTGATAGGCGATACACCAAAAGCGCGCGCGCGGCGGCACCGGATCAAACCGTTGAAATCTGCGGGGCGACTTTGGAAACACAGTCGGCTAGCAGACATTGCAGGGTTGGCGGAGGCAGAACCGCTGGATGACTATTTTGTTTTCACGATTGTTCGCGACCCTTGGGACCGCGTTTCGAGCCTTTATCACTGGTTGCGCGATCAGACATTTTCTCACGTCGGTGTCGAACGCGCTAAGTCGCTGTCATTCGCCGGATTTGTGGCGGACGTTGATATCGCCGCGATGCTGTCGCATGATCAAGCACGCACCTACACCTCTGACGCAACAGGGATGGATCGCGCGGACACCATTCTCAGGTTTGAACAAATTGCAGAGGATCTGGTTCCGGTTGAAAAGCATCTTGGAGTCAAGATCGGGCCGTTGCCCCATTTGAATCGTTCGGATCGTCCAGAAGACTCTCGCGCGGTCTATGACGCAGAAAGTGCAAAGCACGTAGCGCGGTACTTCGCCGAAGATATTTCGCGGTTCGGATACGAATTCTGACGCGGAGTCGAAGCGTGACACTCAGCCAGGTATCCGCCAGTGTCTTGCTGCGGACCGGGAGACAGGCATGACGGAATACCCCAATATTTTCAGACCCCTTGATTTGGGTCACCTGACGCTTCCGAACAGGGTTTTGATGGGGTCGATGCACACCGGTCTTGAAGAACTGGGCGACTTTGAAAGGGTTGCGGCATTCTATGCAGCGCGGGCGCGCGGTGGCGCGGCACTGATAGTGACCGGCGGTATGGCGCCAAATCGCGAAGGCGCAGTTTTGCCTGGGGCTGCAGGTCTTTTCTCGAACGGCGACATTGCCCATCATCGGAGAGTTACCGATCGGGTGCATGATGAGGGCGGCCGGATCGCCATGCAGATCCTTCACGCCGGTCGCTACGGATACAGCCCCGAATGCGTCGGACCCTCGTCAGTAAAATCACCGATCTCGCCGTTTGTTCCGGCGGAACTCGACGAAGCCGGCATCGAAAAACAGATCGCCGACATCGCAATGGCGGCAGTGCAGGCGCGCGAGGCTGGCTATGACGGTGTCGAGGTCATGGGATCAGAAGGCTACTTACTGAATCAGTTTCTGGTAACCCACACGAACAAACGCGATGATCGGTGGGGTGGGGATTATGGGAATCGCATTCGATTCCCGGTTGAAGTCATGCGCCGCGTTCGTGCCAGTGTCGGCGACGACTTCATCGTGATCTTTCGGCTATCAATGATCGATTTGATCCCAAATGGCTCCACTTGGGACGAAGTGGTGATGCTGGCCAAATCCATCGAAAGCGCCGGCGCGTCAATTCTGAATACTGGAATCGGTTGGCACGAGGCGCGGATACCGACCATCGCAACCAACGTGCCGCGTCGCGCGTTTACCTGGGTGACAAAGAAGCTGATGGGAGAAGTCAGCATTCCCATAATCACGTCGAATCGGATCAACACGCCTGAGATTGCCGAAACGGTTTTAGCAGAGGGTTGCGCCGACATGGTGTCGATGGCTCGGCCGTTTCTGGCGGATCCGGATTTTGTTGCCAAGGCACGGAGCGGCCGAGCGGAAACGATCGCGCCCTGTATTGCGTGCAATCAGGCGTGCCTCGACCACACGTTTGAGCTCAAGCTCGCCACCTGTCTGGTAAATCCGCAGGCCGCACACGAAACCGAGCTGGTTTACACGCCGACAACCGATGCTAAGCGAATTGCAATCGTTGGTGCTGGCCCGGCGGGTTTGTCGGCGGCAATGGTTGCCGCCGAGCGTGGTCATGCTGTCACTTTGTTTGACCGAGCTACTGAGATTGGCGGCCAATTGAACATGGCCAAGCAGATCCCCGGCAAAGAGGAGTTCTTTGGGCTGGTCGATTGGTATCGTGTGATGCTGGCTGAGCGGGGCGTCGAGGTGCGACTTTCAACCGAGGCGGTGCCGGATTTGCTTGTCGGCTATGACGAGTTCATTCTTGCAACTGGCGTGACGCCGCGCGATCCGGGAATCTTCGTCGATGGCAATCCCCACGTTGTCAGCTATGCCGACATTTTGACTAGAAGAGAAACTGCCGGACGCCGTGTGGCCATCGTTGGGGCCGGCGGGATCGGATTTGATGTGGCCGAGTTCTTGTCTCACGATGGCGCAAGTCCGACCGAAAATCTTGATCTCTGGAAGCGAGAATGGGGTGTTGCCGACCCAGACTCTCATCGCGGTGGTGTTGCACCGGGAGGGCCATCGCCTTCGCTGTCGCCACGCGACGTGACACTGCTTCAAAGGAAATCCGAGCGCCCCGGAAAGCGGCTGGGCAAGACTACCGGTTGGATTCACAGATCCAGCCTGATGATGAGGGGCGTGAAAATGCTCGGAGGTGTCAGCTATGACCGGATCGACAATGCCGGCATTCATATATCGACTTCAGATGGTCAGACAGTCATTCCGTGCGACACAATCGTTTTTTGCGCTGGGCAGGAGCCTGAACGGAGCCTTGCCGAAGGCCTTTTGGCATTAAAAATGCGTGTTCATATCATTGGTGGGGCTGACGTCGCGGCAGAATTGGACGCAAAAAGGGCGATCGACCAGGGTTCGAGGCTCGCCGCAGCCATCTGATACGTTATCGTATTGAAAAATAAAGAAAAAACGTGATTTTAGCGGAGTATCACTCGTTTCCGTCCTAAAAACGATCCCGATAAAACCGGGAAATTGTCTGGGCCTTACCTAATTCTCGCCCGATTTCGCGGTCAGAGAGGGCGTTGCCGGGGGGCAGAATAACAAAGGTATAACTCCGAATGGACCGACTGACCGAAATGGAGGCGTTTGCGACCGTCGTGGATCAGGGTGGATTCACAGATGCTGCCAAGAAAATGGGAATTTCGAAGTCGGCCGTGTCCAAACACGTGTCGTCGCTGGAAGCCCGGCTTGGTGCGCGCCTGTTGAACCGCACTACACGCCGAGTCTCGCCGACCGAAATTGGATTGGCCTATTATGATCGCGCCCGTCGCGTTCTGAACGATGCGGGCGAAGCCGACGCATTGGTAACTTCAATGCAATCTGCACCTTCAGGGCTGCTTCGCATATCCGTTGCCACGGATTTTGGTGTTAACCATCTTTCGCCGGTGCTTGGGGAGTTCCTGCAAGAGTTTCCGGAAATCACCGTGAACATGGTTCTGAACAACCGCTACGTCGAGCTTATCTCGGAAGGTTTCGATCTAGCTATCCGCATTGGTGAGCTGGAAGATTCTACGCTTCGCGCGCGCAAGCTGTGTGAAACCAATCGGCGGATGATCGCGTCGCCTGAGTATTTCCAGAAATACGGACAGCCGCAGAAGATCGACGATCTGAACGAACACAAGTTGCTACATTATTCAAACAACTCTGCTGGTAATGTCTGGAAACTGACGGCGCCATCAGGTGAAAAGCGCCAGGTTCGCACAGCTGGTTGGCTAACTGTGAACGACGGGCAATCGCTTCTGAATGCGGCCATTGCTGGACTTGGCATCGCCTACCTTCCATCGTTCCTCTATGCAGAGGCCAAAGATCAGGGCCTTGTCACAGAAGCGATCCCAGAATTGCCTATCGAAACCCAAGGCATATTTGCGGTCTATCCTCCGGGCCGATTTACCCAGCCGAAGGTTCGCGCATTTATCGATTTCCTGGTCCATGCCTTTGCCGAAAAGGGCCCGGACCAGTGGTGAAATCCTCCCTGTTGTGACGAGTATTTCCCTCGGTCAATTCACTCGGGCGCCTTCTTCGGCGCCCGTTTTCTTTTAGCCGCCAAGTGACAGCAAAATAACTTCGACGCGCCGGTTCAGCGCGCGCCCGTCGTCAGTTAAGTTGGAAGCGCGCGGTGCAAGATAGCCCGCACCTGCGGCTTGGAGTTGCTCCGCATCAACGTTGTAATCTGCCCTGAGCCGGGCGACGACTGCTTCTGCGCGCCGCCGCGACAATCTTGTATTCGCCTCCAGTGAGCCAACTGCATCCGTGTGTCCGACAAGCACAACCCTTGCGGTGGGTTCTTTGGCAAGCCAGGCAGCCAGCAACTTTAGACTTTCATAAGTGCCGACCAGCGTGTCAGCCCCAGAGCCAAAATCCAAATCGTCGAGTGCCGCGCGTCCTGAGGACTGCAAGATCGATATCAGATCTCCGTCTTGTGTCGGTGAAGTTTCAACGGGAACAGGTTCTATGGGTGGAGTCGCAACGATCTGTTCAGTGGGCGCTGTGTCGAACACTTCGGTAACGTGAATGAAGCCTGCGTCCGAAGAGCGCGATGCCACGATCGAAACCGTATTAGGTTCTTCGCCGCTGCTGTCTTTGCGCGCCAAAAAATATCTGAAATCGCCGAGATCGACGTGCATTTCGGGTTCACCCAGCAAATCAAGCTGAAACCGGAAATCGAAACCACCGCAGGCGGCATCTGCGCAGGCAAATACCTCGGAGTAACCAAGATTGATCAATTGATCGCGCACCGGCTCCAAAAGCTGAAGCGATGTTTGAACACCGCCCGCAAGGCGCAAAGCGCGTCGTCGGATTGCTCCTTCAACCTGCGGAGGAAGCGAGCCAGCGCTCCAGGGCTGATCAGGCAATCGGACCGAACTCGCAGGCGATGCCTGGATACGAGTTGTCTCGGCATTCGGCACAACAAGCTCGAGCGCAGCGGCGGGGGCTGCACAAAGCGCTAACAAGACAAGGCTGGTTCGGATCATGATCCCACCGTTGTGGTCCGGCGATAGTGATACTGTCCGACTTCCACCATGCCAAGCGACTGGTAAAGCGAATTGGCCGGCGCATTGTCGCGGGTAACCATCACAACAAGCGTGTCTGCCCCTTGCTTTGCGGCCCAACTGGCAGCCGCAGCCATCATTGTTGCGCCGACACCACGACGTCTCGCCTCGGGCGAAACCTCCAGTGCGTGAAGCATTGCGATGTCGTCGTGGCGTGCAACAAATGTTGTTGCGACAGCGTGGTCGCCCAGACGTCCCAGCAAAGAAATTTTGTCGGCCGGGGCGCGCGACATTACGGCCAGGCGCGGTTCGCTGACGCCGCCTGCGGCCCAGATTTCGGTCTGAATCGCGAGCGGCGGCCAGGCTGAAAAAATCGGCGCCGACCTTTCTGACCGCGCGAGTGAAGATGCGTCCGCGACATAAATTGCAACTGGATCCACAATTTCATAGCCACGCATCTCCAACCAATCGTCCAATTTGGATTCCTCGTGCCGGACCATAAAAAGCGGCGTTTGGCCAAGTCCGCGCATCGCTACTTCCGCCGCGGCTATGTCACTTTTGTTGCTGCCGTTATTCAAGGTCGCGGCGGAAACGCGTTGCCCGCCGCCCGCGCCCTCTCGGATTGTCCAGGGTCCGACCACAAACGATCGAGCGGCAGGCCAGGTCGCGTCAAGCGCTGCAAAAAGCCTTTGATCAGTGGGCTTCACTGTATGGCATCCGGAAAGCTATCTTTCAGAGCCTTTACCGCGACCTCTACTGCATTTGAATCGTCTCCGCGGACTACAACGTTTGCGCCATAAATTCCATTTTGTTGAAAAGGATACGATCCGAAGCTCAAGTCAGGGAATTGGTCTGCAATGTTAGACAGTGGTCCGGCGATGTCGCCTTCGCCGCGTTCGATTCTTAGGCTGGTTGAACTGAGTGGTGTACCTCCGGAAATCGTTGGAAGGACGGATGCAACCATCGCCTGAAATACGCTGGGAACACCTGCCATGACATGGACATTGCCCAGAGTGAAACCCGGCGCAGCCGAGACCGGATTGTCGATCAGCGATGCGCCTTCCGGGATTCGTGCCATTCGAAGACGGGCGTTGTTCAATGTGAATTTCTGGCGATCATAATGCGCCTGAAGGATCGCGCGGGCGTCTTCGCGAATGTCGATCGATGCTGTAAATGCCTCGGCAATGCAATCGGCCGTGATATCGTCATGGGTCGGACCGATGCCGCCGGATGTGAACAGGTGATCGAAGCTTGCGGATAGCGTGCGTGCGGCTTCGATAATTGCGGGGCGCTCATCCGCAACAACACGAACTTCATTCAGATCAATTCCTGCGCCGGTCAATTCGTTGGCCAGATAGTGCATATTTGCATCGCGGGTTCGGCCAGACAATATCTCGTCACCGATCACCAACATTGCAGCCGTCGGATTGCCCATACTTCCTGTCCTTGTCACAGATGTTTCGCCGGTATAGGCCCGCCGACATGCTATTTCCAACCCCTCTGGTACCCGCACGACTTCTTCGAAGATACAAACGATTTCTTGCGGATGTTGAAATTGAGGCATCGGGGGAAAAGGTGACTGCGCATTGCCCGAACCCAGGTGCGATGATTGGATTGGCTGAGCCCGGAACTCGGATCTGGTTGGAGCCCAATGACGATCCAAAAAAGAAACTCAAGTTCGGGTGGCGGCTGGCGGAGCTTAAAGGAGGGCATTTGGCTGGAATCGACACTTCCGTCCCAAACCAGGTTGTCGGCGAGGCGCTTCGCGGTGGAAAAGTCCAAGAATTTTCCGAATACACGCAGGTCAATGCGGAAGTTCCCTACGGCGAGAAAAGCCGGGTCGACTTCGTTCTTTCCGCGCCCGGGCATCGCGAAGTGTATCTTGAGGTCAAGAATGTTCATCTCAAACGCACCGAGGATCTTGCCGAGTTTCCTGATTGCGTCACGCTACGCGGGGCACGTCATTTACACGAACTGGCGTCTATGGTCGCGCATGGCCACCGGGCGGTTATGCTGTATCTGGTGCAGCGCTCAGACTGCGCGCGTTTCACGCTCGCGTCCGATCTTGACCCGGGCTACGCAGATGCATTTCGCAAAGCAGACGCTGCAGGCGTCGAGGCGATGTGCTTTGGAACCGAGATCACAACCGAAGGTGTTCAATTTGGCGCTGCGCTGCCGATTGAGGATTGAACCTTACGGCATCCGCGACTGGCGCTTTTCACTCCGACACCCTATATCGGGCCGGTATGTCAGGGGACACGATGGACTTGGACGATCGTAGGCAAGGCCGCCTTACAAAAGACGGCATCCGCATCTTCGAAAAGGACGATTTCGCCGGGATGCGTCGGGCGGGAGAGCTAGCCGCACGCATCCTCGACGACATCGCCCCGCTTGTTTTTCCAGGCGCTACAACCAGTTCAATCGATGACACCATTACCCGTATGGTGGACGAGGCTGGCGCGACTTCAGCTACGATTGGTTACAAAGGCTATCAACACGCCAGTTGCATCAGCGTCAATCACGTCGTCTGCCACGGTATTCCTGGCGACAAGCGTCTGAAAGACGGTGATATTCTGAATGTTGATGTAACAGTTGTTGTTGATGGCTGGTATGGTGACACAAGCCGAATGTACGTCGCTGGAAAGCTTTCGCGGAAAGCGGAACGGCTGATCGAGGTTACCCACGACGCACTATTCAAGGGCATCGGCGCCGTGAAACCGGGCAATACATTCGGCGATATTGGTCATGCCATTCAGAGTTACGTCGAAGCCCATAGGATGTCTGTTGTGCGTGACTTTTGCGGTCATGGATTGGGCCGAGTGTTTCATGCGCCGCCTAATGTATTGCACTATGGCAGACCCGGCACCGGTGCGACGCTTGAGCCTGGCATGTTCTTTACAATCGAGCCGATGGTGAACCTCGGTCGTCCCGAGACCAAAGTATTGGCGGACGACTGGACAGCGGTAACGCGTGACAAGTCCCTATCGGCGCAATTCGAGCATTCAGTTGGTGTAACTGAAGAAGGTTGTGAGCTTTTCACGCTTTCGCCCGGTGACAAGTTTCATCCAACTTGGGTCTGAATTTTCGGCGGACAGTTCTGCGCCAGCGCGTTTGCGCCAAACGGCCAGTTCCAGTATGAATCTACGCAATACTTTGTGATGCCCAGAGGTCCCAAAACAGTGTGGACTGTTTTTAGCCAATCACTTCTGACGCGTCCATTTCGCAAGGTATTTCTAACGTTCATCGGAATCGATTGTATGCTTGTCGCCGTTTATTGTGGTCTTGGCATAATAGCGTTGCGTTCAGGCACCGACGTTGCGGCTTTATTCGATCTTACACGTCCCCAAAGCCTCGGCAGTGCTTGGAATTATGCGAAATTCGCTGTTTCTGCAGCTGCGTTACTGCTTGCAGCTAAATTGCATCGGGACGCAGGGCTTGGGCTGTTCGCCGTAACGGCCATTGTCCTACTCACGGACGACTTTTTCGAGTTGCATGACATGGCAGCTTGGAAACTAGGGCACTATTTCGAACAGACGCCGATCGAAATCATTCACCAGCAAAGTCGTGGGGAACCGATTGTTTTTGCCATATTCGGAGCATTTGTACTCGCGCTTATGGCGCTGGCATATCGTAAGACAAAAATTAAGATAAGGCCGATTGCGCAGGCGCTAATCGTTTCCTTGCTATTGTTCGCCTTCTTTGCTGCAGTCATCGACCTTCTCCACGGCTTTTCTGAATTGTTTTTTGTTCAGTCGAAACGAGCGATTTCCGGTGTGTTCAACGTTATCGAAGAGGGTGGTGAGTTCTTCAGTCTGTCGGTCCTGGCGACGGTTTGCATTTGGCTAAGTGTGCGAACCTGGAATGATAATTCATTTCAAGAAAAGATTTGATCGGTCTTTTGGGGCGTCAAACGACCAACTGCCTTTGCTCTTCCAACCCCATAGACAACATATGTGGCTGGCTTAACTGCGCTGCCTGAAAGTCTTCTTTGCCGGCCCAACCGTGCCAGTTGCATCGAACGAGCGATTGGGCAACCGCGCCACCAAGTATGTTGCCAGGTCCGAGGACAATGAAGAGATCAGGCATAAGTTCTCTCGCGGCAACAGTAATTGCGAGAGAAAAACTATATGGTTCAACAACCTGGTGGCCAAGAGTGTAGTCCCAAAGCGTCTGCAAATTCGCAGCTTTGGGATGCCAGAGGCCACCACGCCCGTCGATCATGGTCAGGCCAGGCTGGCGAGATAAAGAAACTGGCAAAATCGCCTTTCCTTCGGCGGCAACAGGTGCCTGCAAGGACGTGTGAAAAGCCCCGTGATTTGGCAGCCGCATCGGGAAACGGTTCTGAGCCTGCGGCATTTCATCTTCGAACGCCGCAAGCCCTTTTGCATTTCCGGCCAAAACCATGGTCCCGCCAAGATCAATCGAAAGCCCAAGTTTGTGATCTTGTCGGCGGCTGATCTCTTGCATTTTGGATTCGATCTCGGCTCGGCGGCCGGGGATTTCGACCCATTTCTCATCTGTGTATGGATAGATAAGTTGCCCGCCAATCAGGCTTTGGTGCATGAGGGTCCCCATGGTGTTGGCCACGGTCAGACCGCCCATTTCATCAAGCGCGCCGGCGCATGCCATGGCGGTGTACCACCCCATTGAATTTCCGGTGATACCGACCACGTCAAATTTTGTGCGGTCTATCGCCAGGAAATCCAGATACGCGCAGGAATAGATCAACGCTGAGGCGTTGTCGCCGCGAGTGTAATTGTCGCCAGAAAACCGCTTTGCTGCATCCAGTTCGCTAAGCGTTGGTTGCCCGGCGGATCTTCGAAAGTCGTCGAACCGGTCGAGCAAATCTGTACGGCCTTTGTGATGCCGTGCGAGATACCCTAATTCTGTTTTGTTATAGGTGCCGCGTCCGGGGGCGACGACGACTGCCGTTTGTTTCATGGCCGCTCCGCCAGCGCTTCTGCGGCAGCCACGATGCTATCGCGCGACGGCATTGTCGCGGCGTAAGCCGGTCCGGTGGCGATGAAGCTGTCTTCGGCCACTTCGCGGGCGGCAGGAAGCGCGGTTTTCTCGGTGATCAAGGCCGCGAGCGCCTCGGATACATTGCCGGATCGTCGGCATTCATCGACGATGAGCACCTGTGAGGCCCCTTCGATCGCTGCGCATATTGCTTCCTCGGGCAGGGGCGCCAGCCAGCGCAGGTCGATGATCCGCGTGCTGATTCCGCGATCCCGCAAAATAGGAGCGGCTTGCTGGGAGAGGTAATGCCCATTGCCGTAGGTGAGTATGGCCAACGGCCCGTCACCGGTAACGCCGACCTCGCCAAAAGCTATTCTTCGGTCGGGGGAAGGATAGGTGCACATCCAGGCTCCGTCGTTGTCGGCGTGCAGATCCCGCATGGAATAAAGTGCAATTGGCTCGACGAATACGAAGACGCGTTGTTCCTCGCGCGCGAGACGAACGCATTCTCGCAGCATACCCGCGGCATCGTCGCCGCGCGAAGGTACCGCAAGAATGACGCCGGGAATGTCACGCAGAACGCTGAGAGAGTTGTCGTTATGAAAATGCCCGCCAAATCCTTTTTGATAGCCAAGTCCTGCGACCCGCACGACCATCGGATTGGTGAACTGGCCATTTGAAAAGAATGGCAAAGTTGCCGCTTCGCCGCGAATTTGGTCTTCGGCGTTGTGAAGATAGGCAAGAAACTGAATCTCGGGGATAGGCACAAACCCGTTGTGCGCCATGCCGATGGCAAGACCCAGAATGGATTGCTCGTCAAGAAGCGTGTCGATCACGCGGTCCGGCCCAAACCTGCTAATGAGTTTCTGCGTAACTCCGTAGACGCCTCCCTTTACGCCCACGTCTTCTCCCATCGCAACAAGTTCACCATGCTCAAGCATAAGATCGGTGAGCGTCCAGTTGATCAGGCGCGCCATCGGCTGGGGCCGAGACATTACGTTCAGATCCTCGCCGAAACATTCGGCGCGCTTCTTGGCATCTGGGCCGTTCGTGGGCTTGCAGGGACGCGGTGGCGGGATGAGGCTGGCCATAACCTCTTGTGCAGAAGATAGACGGGGCCGAGTGGTGACTTCGGCAGCAACTCTGGCGCATTGCTTGTCAGTTTCGTCGTATATTTCCAGCACATCCGCAGAGCTAAGGATATTGGCATCGATCAATAGACGCGCCGAATGCAGCAACGGATCATTCGCTTCCCAGTCCTCGTACAAGTGTTTGGGCAAATAGGACTGTTGAAGATCCGATCCGGCGTGACCGTAAAGCCGAACCATCGAGAGATGTAGAAACGCAGGCTTTCGGCGACTGCGCGCATAGTCTGAGGCTTCTCGGGCCGCGCGGTAAGTGTCGAAGATATCCAGCCCATTCGCGCGAAAGTACTTCAATCCAGGTTTGCCGGCGAAATTCGCCTCAATCCAGCCGTCCGGCGTGCGAACGGATATCCCTATGCCATTGTCTTCACAGACAAATAGCAATGGAATCGGTATGGATTGGTAGGATGTCCAGCAGGCCGTGTTTATCGCACCTTGCGCGGTGGAATGGTTCGACGAAGCGTCACCAAATGCGCACATGACTAAACTATCGTCTTTCAGGCATTTGTGTTCCGGTGGATGCCTTGCTGCCAATCCGATGGAATATGCGGCACCAACGGCCTTTGGAAGATGACTTGCAATTGTCGAGGTCTGAGGCGGAATCAGCAAGCTTCTTGACCCGAGAATTTTGTGCCGCCCGCCGGAAATAGGATCGTCAGCCGATGTCGCAAAGCTCAATAGCATGTCCCAAGCTGGTGTAATCCCTGGAATTTGCGACGAGCGCATCGTCTGAAACGCCCCGTCGCGATAATGCAAAAACGCCATGTCGTCGGACCTCAATGTGGCAGCCACTGCTGCCATGCCCTCGTGACCTGATGAGCCGATGGTGTAATATCCCTGACCCTTGGCCTGCATCTTGCGCGATGTGCGGTCGAGGTTCCGGCTCAGGCATTGCGCGCGAAAGACTGCAACGGCCAAATCGGGCGAAAGCGGCCCAGCGGGCCGGTTGCCTGCAGGAAGGCTTTGATTGGCAAGACGTTTTCGAAAAGCTTCGTGAACGACGTCTGCGCGGTCCATTGGTTTACCTCAGAAAAACGCCTGAAGGCCGGTCTGGGCTCGGCCAAGGATCAACGCGTGGATGTCGTGGGTTCCCTCGTAGGTATTGACCGATTCAAGGTTCATCATGTGACGAATGACGTCGAATTCTTCGCTAATGCCATTGCCGCCATGCATGTCGCGCGCTGCGCGGGCTATGTCCAATGCCTTGCCGCAATTGTTACGCTTAATCAGTGAAATCATCTCGGGCGCCGCCGCGCCGTCGTCCATGAGCCGCCCGACCCGGAGCGCTGCCTGAAGCCCAAGCGCAATCTCGGTCTGCATATCCGCGAGCTTTTTCTGAAAAAGCTGAGTTCCGGCGAGAGGTTTATTGAATTGCTTTCGGTCCAGACCATACTGCCGTGCCGCTTGCCAGCAGAACTCGGCAGCACCCATTGCGCCCCAAGCGATGCCGTATCGCGCCCGGTTGAGACAGCCAAATGGGCCTTTCAAGCCATCAACGCCCGGCAGTAGCGCGTCGTCGCCGACTTCCACATCTTTTAGCACAATTTCACCGGTTACACTTGCGCGCAGGCTTTGTTTGCCGGCGATTTTTGGTGCGCTCAGCCCGGGCGTTCCCTTTTCAAGCACAAAGCCACGGATCTTGCCGTCGTCAGCCTCGGATTTTGCCCAAATAACGAAAACATCGGCGATCGGACTGTTCGAAATCCACATTTTCGATCCGTTCAGCACGTAGCCGCCATCGGTTTTCCTGGCAATGGTTTTCATACTTCCAGGATCCGAGCCTGCATCCGGTTCGGTCAGTCCAAAGCAGCCGATAAGCGTGCCAGTCGCGAGTCCGGGTAAGTACTTCTGCCGTTGCTCGTCGGTGCCGTAGGCGTAGATTGGGTACATCACCAATGAAGACTGCACGGACATCATCGAGCGATAACCGGAATCGACCCGCTCGATTTCTCGCGCGACCAAGCCGTAGGTGACGTAGCTGGCTCCAAGCCCACCGAATTCATCTGGAATAGTGGTTCCCAAAAGACCGGCTTCACCCATCTCGGAGAATATCTCTGGTTCGACTTCTTCCTCGGCAAAGGCTTTGCGCACACGTGTAGCCAACCGGTCCTGCGCGAAAGCCGCCGCAGCATCGCGAAGCATGCGCTCGTCTTCGCTCAGTTGGCTTTCCAGCAGGAATGGATCGTCCCAAGTGAATGCGCCGAGGCTTGGTGCAGTTGTCGCGTCGATTTGCATTTTTTTGTTCCTCAAGCTCTCAGCGCCGCTTTGGCGGTCGATGGTATTGTTCCTCCTTCTTCCAGATCCAGTTGTGATTATTCAATGGCCGATTGCATTACGCCGGGCAGGTCAGGGTCGCGGCAGGCTCTTTCGAGGACGACCTGACCACGCTTCTGCAGGCCGGCGAGGTGTTTGGAAACCCTGCAACGAATGGCTGTTTTTCTCATATTTTTGAGTGCCAGATCGAGCGGGTGTCTGCATAAAATCATGCATCCGTGAGTGTAGAAAACCCCGGTTCTTTGTTCGAAACGCCGAAGACGAGCAATTTGCGGTCAAGTGCGGGTTTGCATCGTAGGACTTGCAGGGTAAACCGGCACGGGCAATTTGCCGGGGCAAGAGCCGTATGAACGATACCGGATGGGAAACGATTTATGCCCGGGGCGAGCAACTTAATCGTTATCCTTTTTCAGAAGTTGTTTCGTTTTTTTTTCGCAATCGAGAAGAACGCCCTGATAACACTCCAACCGCTTTGGATGTTGGGTGCGGGTCGGGCATCCACTCTGGGTTCCTAGCCGATCATGGCTTTCAAGTGTTGGGCATAGACGCCAGCGAGGCTGCAATTGTTGCAGCGCGTTCAACTCATCGACACGCCAGTATCCAGTTTTCTCAAACCAGATTTGACGACTTTGATGCGGGGGATAGGAAATTTGATATCGTTGTCGACCGTTGCTCGACCACGCATTCGACGGTTTTAATAACTGAGAGGTTTTATGAACGGCTTCAAAGCTGGCTAAATCCCGGTGCCCGCATCTTTTGGCAAGGTTTTGCCTGGGGTAATTCAGGCCGGAAACTTGGGTCAGAGATGGATGACGGAAGTTGGTCGGACTTTTCCGGTGGCGTGTTTGCGCCCTTGGGTCGAACTGCGTTTTTCAAGGAAGACGATATTCGGCGTATATTCAAAAAATACCAGTTGCGATCCCTTCGACATCTTTCGGATTGCGACGTAGATACGGAATACGATCATTCCAGCTGGATCGTAGAGGCGAGTTTTGATGAATAAGTTCGATGTTCTGGTCGTGGGCGGCGGTTTTCGTTCAATCGTTGCGGCCTGGGGATTGGCGCGCCAGGGCGAAACGGTGGCCCTTGTCGAAACCGGCGCAAAGATCGGTGGGTTTATGTCGCCCATAAACTGGGACGGCCATTGGATCGATAAGGGTCCGCAGTTCTTTGATAACTTTGAACCGCAAGACGTTG
>JBPCWO010000053.1:0-3041 GCA_051009475.1 Boseongicola sp. | reverse complement strand
CTACCGCATCCACGGCACCGACGCCCCTTGGACGATTGGCAGCAACGTCTCCCGCGGATGCATTCGGATGCACAACGAACATGTGATCGAGCTCTACAAGCGCGTTCAACCGGGCATGCAGGTGACGGCGACCTGGAAAAGGTATCCAACCCGCACATTGCGCGGCGGTGGCGTCCAACCCAACGATTTCTTTTCGACATCGGGGTGCAACTAGAACCCCGCTCCGCATCAAGCTGCGCCGCCCAGCGCATAACATCGACGTTGCATTCTCATTTAGCCCCGCATTCGACTATCAACCGTCGCGCCTCCCCCAAAAAACGTCGCACGAACCGAATAGAAAATCGAATATGGCCAAAATATCGCCGATTAGTTCGTCATGATTTGTTCATTCGATATTCAATACGGTGTTCAGTAGGCGTCGTATGGTGGCGGGAGTGATCAAAATGTACAGCTTTATGTTTGGAGTGTCATGCCACAACGTCATTCAACACCCTCCCAACGCGAGCCGCCCGACACACTTGACGTGAGGGAGGCATCGGATGCTTCGGTTCATTCCAGAAAACCAACACGCGAACCGAGCGCGGCACACATCAAAAACGCCAAAAATTTGAGCGCCGTTTTCTACCACGCTCGACACTTGGAGACCTCAAACACGGCCCACGAACATCTCGCCGACCAAGCCGGGCGTTCAAAAGATGACCAGGTGCTGCCATTTGATCATACTCTTCGCATCGCCCTACTGGTCACGATCGGCCTATTGACCGCTGTTTGCTGGGCATTTGTGCTTTGGGGTGTCGGCGCTCTCATTCAACTGAGTGTCGACGGGTTACCGCAAACGGCATCGCCACTGATTTCCGAAAGCATGCTGTGGATTACAGCCTTGGTTTGGCCGATCGCGTTTCTCGGACTGGCAATGGTATGCATCAGCAATGATCGCCAATCCGCCGAGCGAGATGTCGCCGTAATGAATAATTCGAGAAAAAGATCAAACGCGTGGCCCTGTCAGGAGTAGTCCAGTCAGTTCTCCAATGATGAAGAACGTGACGAGCGCCTGCCACAGCAATCGTCACGGCACCCGTCCAGGTTCGAACACATCAAGTGTAGAGAACCCGCGCATCAAAACTCTACACGTTTGAACCTGGACGGGCCTCTATTCAAGCACTTTCAAATATTACTCTTGCCGGTTGAATATAAGAACTCTGGCCGCAGCCGCACGAACGGAGGTTACACGCATCGTTACCGACCTCAAAAAAAGTTTCTACGCCATTTATGACGATGACGTTCCCGATACCGTCGTCTCCGGCGTTGGTGGCAGCGGCTTACCATCGCAACCAAAGTTGCCCGTCAACGTCAGGTCGCTGTCCAGCCGAGGAATGAAGAAGCTTGCCCCGCCAAGCGCAATGGCGTTCTTGATAAAGAACGTGAAACTCGACTGGAATTGAAGCCGCGTCTGCACCATAATTATACGGCCACCTTCTTCCACTTCCTTCGAAATTTCTTCTGGCACGTCCTTTGCCTGCAACTCTTTGGCATTGCACATATAGCTTCCGGTCGCTTCGGCCTTTGTCTTCTTTGTTGCATCGCCGTTCTTATCGCTCTCATCTACTTCTTTCACCGTGAACACAGTGACCTTGAACCCAAATAACCTTTTATTTTCAGCATCCTTGACATCATTCGGCCCGACGATCTCATCGAGAACCCTGCCCAGTGCCTGCAATTCGTTAATTCCCATCGGCCGATCAGCACGCGTCATCAAATCTGCAGCCGTTGCGGCCGCAGACACGACACGGCGCTGCAACGTCAAGGCCTGCGACAGTTCCGTGACGCCGATCAGCATCGTCACGAGAATCAACAGGACGATCGACATCTCGATCAAGACCGCACCGCCTTGGTCAGACACAAGGCGTTTGACCGCACGAGGCGCGCCGCATGATCCGCGTACGATCGACCGTCGCCTCAGACCTGAACACGTTTGATGCGACATGACCGGTTCCTATGGTTCGTTCTGCGTGACCGCAGCAGCACGTATCGTCCGCTCCTGACCGAACACGCTAAGCGGCGACTTAAAGAAAGCGTTTACGATCACGTATTGATTTTGGAGGCCTATGTTTATGGAAATCTCTGCATCATCTGCATAAGGGTCTGGAATCGGCTGCGCCGTATTCAAGCCCAAGAAATCGTCGGCGCTTCGAACAACGACCTTCAGATTGGCTTTGCAATCCACGGCAAAAACCAAACGATCGCACATCCGCTTACGGAATTTTCCGGCCAAAATTTCACTTGACGTCGGTTCCTCGCCCTTCTTCTTTACGTCTACAGGAACAGGAAGGTCAGCCACACGATGAGTCCGCACAACGCGCGCCACATCGTTCGTCGCCCCCTCCAGTTCCAACGTCGTCATATACGTGAGGCCGACTTCAAGCAGCCAAAGAATCGACAACAACAGCATCGCTCCGGTCATGGCGAACTCGACCATCGCCGCCCCCGACCGATCGCTCGCCAAATGGCCTGCAATCTTCAGCAAACCCCGAAAACGTTTGCTAATCAGCAACCAAACACGCCGACGCACGTCTGTACTTTTCGTGTTGAAAGCGCGAAGCGGCGCCAAGCGAGCCAGTCCGCCGCTGCGCTTAATTGCGCAAGCACCAAGAGAACTGAACATCTGCGATACCCCCTTGCGATACTTTAGTTACGCAATCGAACTCTTTTTTCTGCCGCCGCGTATTCAAGGCAGATGCCGCGTCACATTATGCAATCATTCCAGATGGAGAACAGATGAAGAAATTCATCTCTTCAGCTTCTGGAAGGACAACATTCATGCTCGTGGTCACCTTCATGATTATTTATATCGGTTGCATCGGTCACGCCGTGTGGACCGACGTAGCAAGAATGAAAATCTCCAATTCGGTTTCAATCATCCTTTGCCTGGCCTTTTTGATATTCGCAGTGGTTTATATCCCGCTACCGTCAACGGCCGTTCATGTCGGTGTCGCCACGGCGGTTTTCGCTGTTACCTTTTGCTGTTTTGCCCTGGGGGCAAT
>JBPCWO010000052.1:0-5181 GCA_051009475.1 Boseongicola sp. | reverse complement strand
CTCCCTGCCGGACTGGCCGACTTATCATTTGCGCGGGAAACTAAGCTAGCAACGCCACTCCGTCAACAGGCTTTTCATCACAATTTCTTGGAGTTGACAGCGACAGTTGAAAATGGCCGCGCGAGTTACGCGCGGCCAGTCGACAGGGAGGAAGTTGTTCCAAACTCGCAATATGCATGCCGGAACACGATCAGACTGGCATAGAATAGTTAACAGGCTATGCTCGCCACAACAAATTCCAAGGACTTAAGGGGACGGCGTGTCTGAGACAATTTTTATCGGCGGCGGTGGGCCGGAATATGGAGAGCAACAAGGCCTACTTTTAAAGTATGCCAACCGCCACGGGTTAGTCGCGGGCGCCACAGGAACCGGAAAAACCGTTACGCTGCAAATCATGGCCGAGGGCTTTTCGTCGGTAGGCGTCCCGGTGTTTTTGTCGGACGTCAAAGGTGATCTGTCGGGTCTAGCTAAACCCGGATCCGAAGACTTCAAACTGCACGACGCGTTTACAAAGCGCGCAGGCACAATCGGGTTTGATGATTACACATATGAGGGTTTCCCGGTCACGTTTTGGGATCTGTTCGGTGTGAAGGGGCATCCGATCCGAACGACGATCACCGAGATGGGCCCACTTCTTTTGGCCCGGCTTCTTGAACTGACCGAACCACAAGAAGGCATTTTGAATATCGCCGTGCGGGTGGCCGATGAAGAAGGGCTGCCGCTCCTTGATTTAAAGGACCTTCAGGCCATGCTGGTTTGGCTTGGCGAAAACCGCGAAAAAGTATCTTTAAGGTACGGCAACATATCGACGGCCTCGGTTGGCGCAATTCAGCGGCAGTTGCTTGTGCTCGAAAACCAAGGAGCTGCGAAGTTTTTTGGTGAGCCTGCGTTGGAACTTAGCGACATCATGCGGACCGACACGGATGGACGGGGACGAATTAACATCCTGGCCGCCGACAAGCTTATGGGAGCACCACGGCTTTATGCGACATCGCTGCTTTGGCTACTCTCGGAATTATTCGAGGAACTTCCGGAAGTTGGTGATCCCGACAAGCCACGGCTCGTCTTCTTTTTTGATGAAGCGCATCTACTTTTTGACGGTGCACCTAAAGCATTGGTCGACAAGGTCGAGCAGGTGGCACGATTGATACGTTCCAAAGGCGTTGGTGTCTATTTCGTCACGCAAAACCCTGCCGACGTGCCCGAAGACATTCTTGGTCAGTTGGGCAACCGCGTGCAGCACGCGCTAAGAGCTTTTACAGCAAGAGACAAAAGAGAACTCCGACAGGCCGCCGAAACCTATCGGGACAACCCTCGTTTCTCGACCGAAGAGGCTATTCGCGAAGTAGGCGTTGGCGAGGCGGTAACGTCGATGTTGGTTTCAAAAGGTGCTCCGGGAGTCGTTGAACGCACATTGATTCGGCCTCCATCCTCGCAATTGGGGCCAATTACTGCGGCGGAACGAAATGAAGTGATAGCTGGATCGCCAATCGCTGGCGTGTATGACACGGCCAAGGATCGCGAAAGTGCTTTTGAAGTCCTCAGTGCACGAACCGAGGCTGCCGCTCGTGAAGCAGAGTTAGCCGAGCAACGTGAAGAAGAAGCAGAGGCTGCAGAACGCGAATATCGTACTGGCCGCCGCTACAAGGGTGAACGAGTTGGACGTTCGTCGTCACGCCGCACAAAACGATCTTCGCGATCGGATGGCTTCGGCGAGGCATTGACAAAAGTCGTGGTGAAAGAGTTGAAAGGCACTACCGGGCGGAGGATCATACGCGGGATACTTGGTGGGCTTTTCAAGGGACGGTAAGAGTCGGCTGCGTTTGGAGGCGATCGGCTGGGGACTAAGCCTTCGGACCCTAGAGGTATCAAATTCAGGAAGAATAGAATGACAGAAACGGCTCGCCTGTTGGCGATCTTGGCAGGGATGCTTCTGGCGGCATGTGGCCATCCACCGGAAAATCATCCAATCGCTTCGGTGGACGAAATTCTTGCGCTTGAAAAGGCGATTGTGGAACTTGGGCCTGATGTCGACCCGGGCGAGGCAGCTCGTGCGGCCAAAATTGCCTATGATTATACCCGCGAACTGGCAATTGCCTACGAAATCACTGACCCTCCGTTGATCCATAACACCAAGGTTAATATGGGTCTGCGACCACGCGGGCTTTGTTGGCATTGGGCTGAAGATATGGAAAAGCGCCTGCTTGCCGAGGAATTTGAAACACTCGACATATTGCGCGCCATTGCCAACGCAGACAGGACATTTCGGATCGATCACTCAACTGCGCTGGTCGCGGCGAAGGGCGATACCATCCATGATGGAATGGTGATTGATCCTTGGCGTCTTGGGGGTACCCTTTTCTGGTCAGAAACGAATGTGGACACTCGATACAAATGGGTGCCGCAGGCTGATGTATTGGAATGGAGACGTCAGCGAACGCTTGCCGAAAGCCGTATAACTCAGCCAGGTTAGACGACCAAGTCCAGACAGTTGCACGCTTCGTCCGGATCGGGCATCACAAAATGCAGCAACAAGGGGCGCGCCATGAGCTTCGGCAAAGGACATCACCTGCATCTTATCGATGGTTCGGCTTTTGTGTTTCGCGCCTATCACGCACTTCCACCATTGACGCGAAAATCGGATGGACTGCCGGTGGGGGCAGTCAGTGGTTTTGTGAATATGCTGTGGAAGTCGATCGAGGCGAATACCGGACCAGACGCACCAACCCACGCGGCTGTAGTTTTTGACAAAGGCAGTCATACGTTTCGAAACGACCTTTACGACCTTTACAAAGCCAACCGCGAGGAGATGCCAGAGGACCTCCGGCCGCAAATGCCGCTAACCCGTGATGCCACGCGAGCATTCAATATTGCCTGTCTTGAACAGGAGGGATTTGAAGCGGATGACATTATCGCAACGTTGGCTCGCCAAGCGCGTGACGCCGGAGGACGGGTAACAATTGTGTCGTCGGACAAGGACATGATGCAACTTGTCGGCGGCGGCGTTGAAATGTTCGACGCCATGAAAAATGCCCGGATAGACAGCGATGGGGTAGTGGCCAAGTTCGGAGTTGCGCCTGACAGGGTGATAGATGTTCAGGCACTGGCCGGTGACAGCGTCGATAACGTGCCAGGGGCACCGGGCATAGGTGTTAAGACCGCGGCGCTTTTGATTAATGAATATGGTGACTTAGAAACACTTCTTGAACGTGCCGAGGAAATCAAACAGCCAAAGCGCCGACAAACACTGATCGACAATGTCGAGCAGATCCTTCTTTCAAAAAAGCTGGTTACGCTTGATTGCGATATGTCGCTGGATTACGGGCTCGACACACTAGAGGTGAAGGCGCCAGTAACGGACGACTTGCTTGAATTCCTGACCACAATGGAATTTCGCACAATCACGCGGCGCGTCGCCGAGGCTCTTGGCGCCGAAGTGCCCATTATTCCCGATATCGAGCCGGAAGCCGCAAGTGGCGAGGGCGAAGAGGCGGTTTCATTTGATCCAGACCTGTACGAAAGAGTTGATCAGATGGCTGCGCTTGATGCCTGGATTGCCAGTGCATACGACCGTGGGTGGGTCGCCATTGACACCGAAACCACCGGACTAAATGAGATGACAGCCGACCTGGTAGGCATCTCTATGTGTGTCGAACCGGGAAGTGCTTGTTACATACCTTTGGCGCATAAGGCAGCCTCAACAGATGATCTATTTGGATCGGATGATTTGGCAGAAGGCCAGCTTTCGATTGACGAAGTTCTAGACAGGCTCAGACCACTTCTGAAGGACCCGAGCGTTCTGAAAGTCGGTCAGAACATGAAATACGACGCCAAGATATTTGCCCGCTATTCTGTTGATGTAACCCCGATCGATGACACGATGTTGATGTCCTATGCGATGAACGCAGGACTGCATAATCACGGAATGGATCAGCTCTCTGAACGCTATCTTGGACATCATCCAATCGAAATCAAATCGCTGTTGGGTTCGGGTAAATCGCAGATTACCTTTGACCGGGTTCCGCTGGACGACGCTGTAAAATACGCCGCAGAAGATGCGGATATCACGCTTAGGTTATGGAAGGCGTTTAAACCCGATCTCCATACCAAGCGGGTTACAACGGTGTATGAAACACTTGAGCGACCGCTGATTCCGGTGCTCGCCGAAATGGAAATGTCGGGGATCAAAGTTGACCGCGATGTTCTGGCCCGGATGTCGAATGCCTTTGCGCAAAAGATGGCCCAGCTTGAGGATGAAATTCACGAATTGTCCGGTGAGAAATTCAACGTCGGCAGCCCATCGCAAGTTGGCGAAATTCTATTCGAGCGAATGGGTCTGCCCGGCGGTAAAATGGGTAAGACCGGTAAATATTCGACGCCTGCGAATGTGCTGGAAGATCTTGCGACCGAGCATGATTTACCGGGTCGAGTTTTGGACTGGCGGCAGCTGCAAAAACTCAAGTCGACCTATACCGATGCGCTTCAGGATCACATAAATGCTGACACGGGCAGGGTTCATACTTCGTATTCGATTGCAGGGGCAAATACCGGGCGTCTGGCATCAACTGATCCAAATTTGCAAAACATTCCGGTGCGGACCGAAGAAGGTCGACGCATCCGCGAGGCATTTATCGCGACTGACGGCCACACGTTGGTCAGCCTGGACTACAGCCAAATTGAACTTCGAATATTGGCGCATATCGCTGAAATAGACGCTCTCAAACAGGCATTTCGCGAAGGCCAAGATATTCATGCCGCAACGGCGTCTGAAATGTTCAATGTCCCCTTGGACGAAATGACCCCAGACGTCCGGCGCCAAGCCAAGGCGATTAATTTTGGCGTAATTTACGGCATTTCAGGCTTTGGACTTGCTCGAAACCTCAGGATTCCACGGGATGAGGCGCAAGGTTTCATCGACCGTTATTTTGAAAGGTTTCCCGGTATTCGCGCTTATATGGATGACACCGTTGTTTTTGCAAAAGAAAACGGGTTCGTCGAAACCATGTTTGGCCGAAAAATTAACACGCCAGAAATCAATAATAAGGGCCCCCACGCCGGTTTTGCGAAGCGCGCGGCAATCAACGCACCTATCCAGGGGACCGCAGCCGATGTCATTCGTCGTGCAATGATCCGAATGCCCGACGCGATATCCAAGTTGCCTGCGAAAATGTTGCTTCAGGT
>JBPCWO010000051.1:0-10802 GCA_051009475.1 Boseongicola sp. | reverse complement strand
AATTCGACCTCGGTTATCACACGAAACATGTAGATACGATATTTGCACGAGTTTTTGGGGACACGTAGGCGTTGCGACACCAATGCAAACTTCACTTTATTGGAACGAGGCCTTGTGCTATACGGTCGCGAGGACCAACAAGGAGAGACCGATGAAGACGAAAACGCTTCTGGCCACTCTGGCTCTGATTGTGGCCCCGTCAATCGCTTTGGCAACGGGGTGTGGCCTTGGCCATACGAAAGCAGAACAGGTCGTAATGTCATGCGCTGAGGGATCAGTTTTCGATTCCGAAACGCAGCGCTGCGTTCCAACGACCGGTTAACGACTTTCCCTCGTTTTTGACTATGGGCGGTTCCCAGCGGACCGCCCAATTTATTTTTGCACTCTCGCCTGCCAGCCGTCCAGCCGCGCGACCTTTTGGTCTTGGCCAAATTGGCGAATTGCCAAACTTGATTGGTAGCCAATCATTAACCCCGCGAATTTAGAACACAACAGGAACGGAGTTGTGTAATATGTCGGTCGACCTAGAAGTCCACAGTGCGCTGGATTCACCAGAAATTTCCCTGACAGGTCATTTGAGCGGTCAAAAAAAAGCGGCAATTGCTGTCCGGCTGCTTCTGCAATCTGGCACGGTGCCCGCATTGGCCGAGCTATCTGAATCGCTTCAAGCGGAATTGACATTACAACTTGTCCGCATGGCGCCGGTTGACCAAATCACGGCTGACGCAGTTGCGGTCGAATTTGCCGATGCGATTGAAGCTATTGGGCTGTCGTTTCCAAACGGACTTGAAGACGCGCTTGGGCTGCTCGAGGGAGTGATCAGCGATGATGCTTCAAGAAATCTGCGCAGCATGTCGTCAGATCGATTTCAAAGCGACCCGTGGGAAAGCATTCGTGCGGCGGACATCGAACGTCTCGTGCCGATCCTGGAGTCTGAATCTGTCGAAGTGGCCGCAATCCTGCTTTCTAAACTAAAAGTGTCTAAGGCAGCTGAATTGTTGGGGTGTCTTTCAGGTGAAAGAGCGCGCCGGATAGCCTACGCAGTTTCACAGACAGCATCAGTCGCACCGAATCTGGTCAGGCGCATTGGTGTGACATTGGCGGAGCAGATGGATGTACATCCGAATCTGGCGTTTCCTGACGGCCCGGTATCGCGCGTTGGCGCGATTTTGAATTACTCACCTGCTTCGGTTCGGGACGAAATGTTGACTGGTTTGGATTCTGACGACAACGAGTTTGCCGAGCAAGTTTGCAAAGCAATCTTCACGTTTGCCGACATCAAAGACCGCGTGTCGTCGCGAGACGTTCCTAGAATTCAACGCGACCTCGATCAGGCAGATCTGATGAAAGTGGTCGCGACTGCAGAGGGTGCGGACAAAAACAGCGTAGACTTTCTGCTAGAGAACATCTCGCAGCGGCTGGCGGATAGTATCCGCGAGGAAGCTGCCGAGAAAGGTTCTGTGCCGCTAAAAGACAGCGAAGCAGCCATGATGAGAATTGTGAATGTCATCCGCGACTTGGAAAGCGCAGGAGAAATCGCATTGGTTACGTTGGACGATTAGAAAGCGCGATCTATTACACGGGATGCTCGAAAACGGTTTTCGATCATCACAGATCGATTGCGTGTTGAGCGTTGGCCTGAATGCTAATTTTTTAGCTGCGCAGCACCCAGGATTGAGCCATGATTCCGCTGTTGAACTAAAACAGCAATTGGGGTGCTTTGAGGGACACGCACTGTCGCGCGATATGTTCCGCGACCTGCCCATTTTCCAACCTCGGCGATATCGCGCACAATATTGTGGTAAGTTAAAGTGTGGCCTGCATTTTCGCCGCGACGGATATTGACAGTTTCCTGAGGTGTGAATGTCGCGATTTGAATGACGGCACCGCCTTTCGGAATACGCTTCTTCGCGGACACCCGAATTGCAACTCTATCGCCGTCGCGCTCGAGAGCCACGTCTGCCGAGACCGGCGCGTTGCGGTGAAATTCAATAAGTTCGACGAGCTTCATTGGCTTGCTGCCAATGATATGGTCCTTTCCGCCAATTATCATCTGCGGGGTATATATCGACCTTTTTCCGGCCGCACGCGAGTACCCACGCTGGCGGACGGTATGCTCTGGATCCGCGAATTGATCTTTCCAACCGATGTAGTCCCAATAATCGACATGGAACGCGAGCGCGATCACGTCACTACGTTCGGATATTTCAGCCAAAAGGGCGTCCGCAGGCGGACAGGACGAGCATCCTTGAGACGTAAAGAGTTCGACAACTACAGGACCTTCAGCCATCGCCCAACTGGCAAGCGAAGTCCAAAGGGCCGCAATCCAATAGCAGATTCGGGTCATTGCATTATTCCATCACGCCTCATCCCAATCACTTGCCTAACGCAGGCGCAAATTCGACGCCAATCAACGTTTAGCGAGATGACGTTACAAATTGAATTTCATTTTTTATTGTGCACAATGGTATACAAATAATTACCTCGCCCCCTTGGCATGCCAGAAACAAGAGAGTAAGTGCGGCCCAATACCAAAAAACCATAGACGGAGCCTCTGCGATGCCCATTACCGTTGGCCATGATTCCTCAAAAACCAGAAGCACACTGACTGTCGGAAATCAGTCGCTTGCATTCTATTCGATTGCAGCGGCCGAAGCTGCTGGTTTGGGTGAATTCGCGCGCCTGCCAGCGGCCTTGAAAGTCGTTCTTGAGAACATGCTTCGGTTCGAAGACGGGAAAACCGTGGACGTTGATGACATCAAGGCGTTTTCAGAATGGGCAGATCAAGGCGGAAAAAATCCACGTGAAATCGCTTATCGCCCAGCACGGGTATTGATGCAGGATTTTACAGGTGTCCCTGCGGTTGTTGACCTTGCCGCGATGCGTGACGGGATTGTCGCTCTTGGCGGTGATGCACAGAAAATCAACCCGCTCAATCCAGTTGATTTGGTGATCGACCACTCTGTCATGATTGACGAATTCGGCAATCCGCGCGCCTTCCAGATGAACGTTGATCGTGAATACGAGCGCAACCTTGAACGCTACACATTCCTTAAGTGGGGCCAATCTGCATTCAATAATTTTCGAGTTGTCCCACCGGGTACCGGCATTTGTCACCAGGTGAACCTTGAATATTTAGCACAGACGGTTTGGACCGACACGGATCAGAATGGCGAAGAGGTTGCGTATCCGGACACGTTGGTTGGCACTGACAGTCACACGACAATGGTCAACGGATTGGCAGTTCTTGGCTGGGGTGTAGGAGGAATCGAGGCCGAAGCCGCAATGCTTGGACAGCCGATCTCGATGCTCATCCCGGAAGTCGTGGGATTTGAATTAACAGGCGCAATGGTTGAAGGCACAACCGGAACTGACCTTGTTCTAAAAGTCGTCGAAATGCTCCGAAAAAAAGGAGTCGTGGGCAAGTTTGTCGAATTCTTCGGTGCAGGACTCGATCACCTGCCGCTAGCGGACCGCGCGACAATCGCAAACATGGCACCGGAATATGGCGCGACCTGCGGGTTCTTTCCGGTAGACGGAGAAACACTTCGTTACATGCGTCAAACCGGGCGCAGCGATGATCGAGTCGCTTTGGTGGAGGCCTATGCCAAGGAGAATGGGTTCTGGCGCGGGCCTGATTATAACCCGGTCTATACAGACACCCTTCATCTTGACATGGGCACGATCGTGCCTGCCATTTCGGGCCCCAAGCGTCCGCAGGACTATGTTGCCCTAACTGACGCGAAGAAAGCGTTCACAAAGGAGATGGCGGATACATTCAAACGGCCAATGGACAAAGCTGTCGCAGTAGATGGCGAAGACTATAAAATGAACTCGGGCAAAGTCGTAATTGCGTCGATCACATCGTGCACAAATACTTCTAACCCATACGTCATGATTGGGGCTGGTCTTGTGGCCCGAAAGGCCCGCGCACTTGGCTTGAACCGAAAACCCTGGGTTAAAACATCGCTGGCACCAGGTTCGCAAGTTGTCTCGGCTTATCTTGAGGCGGCCGACCTGCAAGAGGACCTCGACGCCATCGGATTCAATCTTGTGGGATACGGCTGCACAACCTGCATCGGCAATTCTGGCCCGATCCAACCGGAGCTATCAAAAGCGATTGCCAAAGGCGATCTTGTTGCCACCGCAGTATTGTCAGGAAACCGAAATTTCGAGGGTCGGATCAGCCCGGATGTTCGCGCCAATTACCTTGCGTCCCCGCCTTTGGTGGTGGCCTATGCGCTTGCAGGAACGATGGATATTGATTTGACATCCGAGCCAATTGGCGCCGATCGGAACGGCAACGATATATACCTAAGAGATATCTGGCCGTCCCAAAAAGAAATCGCTGATTTGGTTCAGGCGACTGTGACTCGCGACGCATTCCAATCGAAATATGCCGATGTGTTCAAGGGCGACGAGAAGTGGCGAGACGTCGAGACCACTGACAGCGAAACATATGATTGGCCGGCAAATTCGACCTATGTTCAAAACCCGCCTTATTTCAGGGATATGGACAAAGAGCCGGGCGTAATTTCAAACGTGACTGCTGCGAGAGTTTTGGCGATTCTTGGCGATATGGTTACAACCGACCACATTTCACCCGCCGGGTCATTCAAGGAATCCACACCTGCTGGACGATACTTGACCGACCGGCAAGTCGCGCCACGGCAGTTCAATTCTTACGGTTCCCGCCGAGGGAATCATGAAGTGATGATGCGCGGCACATTTGCAAATATCCGTATTCGCAATGAGATGCTGGACGGTGTCGAAGGCGGCTACTCTCTTGGTCCTGATGGCCAGCAGACCTCGATCTACGACGCTGCAATGGCATTTCAGGAATCTGGCATTCCTTTGGTTGTCTTTGGTGGCGAGCAGTATGGCGCGGGCTCAAGCCGTGATTGGGCGGCCAAAGGTACTGCATTGCTGGGTGTCAAAGCCGTGATCGCGGAAAGCTTTGAGCGAATTCATCGCTCGAATCTTGTTGGGATGGGGGTAATCCCATTTGAATTCACTGGTGGTGACAGCCGTAAAACTCTGGGCCTAAAGGGCGACGAAGTGGTTACAATTACAGGGCTGGAAGGCGATCTGAAACCGTTAAGTAACGTCCCTTGTTCTATTGTATTTGGCGATGGCTCGACTAAGGAGATCCAACTTAGATGCAGGATCGATACCGCCATCGAGAAGGAATACATCGAACACGGTGGCGTTCTGCATTATGTGTTGAGGAACCTAGCCACAGCAGCCTGACTTCAATTTTTCGCTAGACTTGATGCGTTTCGACAGTGCCTCGGGTGCCTAAATTAAGGCCAAGTCCTTGGCCAATACCTGTCTTTTCGCCAGACCTTATGTAGTTTTTAAATCCACTTGCTAGCCTAATAACCGCATACGCGGCGTATTATGGCTCATTTGGCAACAAACTACCCCGTAAACGCTCTGTTTCCTCGTAAAGAGGCACAATCAAGGCGATAAAACGGCGTTCGAGTTTCGGGGGTTATGTAATGAGTATCGATCTCGCGAGTGATCGGCTGCGGGCATTTGCCCGGGCGTTTCCAACAACAGTTCCACCTATCGAGGGCGTAGCACTTCTTTTGATGATGGGAATCTGGTTATTCGGCTAATGCTTCGGCAAGTGCCGGACGTATTCGCTTCTTTAGAATGACATCTGTAACCGGTCCGGCGAACCGGAAAATTACTTTGCCGTTCCCGTCAACGACAAACGTTTCCGGGACGCCGTAAACACCCCAGTCAAGCGCCATTCGTCCTTCCGGGTCTGCGCCTACGCCTTCGTATGGATCGCCAAATCTATTTAGAAATTTCTGCGCCCTCTCGGGATCATCTTTGTAATTAACCCCGTAAATCTCCAGTCCTTCCGCTTCGAGCGTCATCAATTGTGGATGTTCGACTCGACAAGGCGCACACCAACTTGCCCAAAAGTTGATCAGCTTCGGGCCGGATACGCGTAGCAGTTCATCAGAAAATGGAATCAGGCCTGAAAGTGGCTCGACAGATACTCGCGGCGCACTTTGCCCCACAAACGCCGACGGCAGCGAGTCGGGATCATCGCGAAACATACCTGACAGAAACAAGCCTGCAATCGCGGCAAAAGCGATAGGTGGCAGGACCGCCAACGGTGGAATTCTAATCATTACTCCAGCGGTCCTCTGCCCGATCCAGGTCGCGTTTTGCATTTCGCGACTGCACAGCACTTATCCAAACGACACCCAGCAACAAGGCCAGCGAGATGACATAGGCAAGTCCGACTTCGACTGCGTATTTCCCAAGGTCCGGCATTACGCGGCACGCTCGCGAATTGTTATCGCATGAACCCGGCGACGGCGGATCTCAGTTCGTGTCCGCATCAGGACCAGCGCGACAAATAAAAGGACAAAACCAGCAATACATAAGAGCAGCGGCAGCCAAAAAACGTTGGATATATTTTCTTCCCGGTCTAACGACAGCGTCGCGCCCTGATGCAAACCCTGGTTCCAAAAATTAACTGCATAGCGGGAAAGAAGTGCAAATACCGATCCAACCAGACAAAGCACGCTTGTTAGATCAGCCGCCGTGTCAGGATCTTCAACAGATGACCACAGCGCGATGTAGCCAAGATAGAACAGAAACAAGATTAGAAACGATGTCAGCCGCGGATCCCAGGCCCAGAATGTCCCCCACATAGGCTGGCCCCAAATTGCGCCGGTAAGAAGCGCCATTACCGTCATCGTTGCCCCAACAGGTGCTGCGGCTTTTGCGGCCAACGCACTGACGTGATGGCGTCTGACTAGCCAGACTAATGACGTTACCAACATCATCACCCAGATATTGATCGCCATCATCGCGGAAGGAACGTGCAAGTAGATGATTTTGACTGTCGAACCCTGACGAAAGTCATCGGGTGTAAAGAAAAAACCCCATATCAATCCGACGCTCAACGCAATTCCAGCAAGCAAAAACGCGGGCCCTACAACGCGGTTGGTTATGGCCATAAAGCGGCGAGGATTTGCGTATTCCCAAAGCGACATGTTCTGTAGTTATCCCTGACCCTTAAGTCTCACAAGACACGACAACGTGGGCTTGTTAGCGCAGATTGACGCGGAGTGCCGCTGCGCCAGCAAACGGCAACACGGCAATTGCGCCAGCAGAAATACCAGCAAGTAGCATCAGTGGTGTGCCTGCCGCCAATCCTTCGACCCCGCGACGAATTGTTTCTGCACCAAAAATCAGAGTTGGCACATAAAGAGGCAGAACAAGCAATGACAGTAACAGACCGCCACGTTTTAGGCCCACCGTCAGAGTTGCACCAAATGTTCCAATCATGCTCAGCGCAGGCGAGCCAATCGCCAAGGACGCAACCAGCCACGGATATCCGGGACCCGGAAGGTTTAATAGGACAGCAAATACCGGCGCAGCAATCGTAAGAGGCAGACCGGTCGTCAGCCAGTGCGCAAATGCCTTCACCGTTACCAGGGCTTCGAGAGGAATCGGAGACGTCGCCAATAACTCCAACGATCCGTCTTCCCAATCCGTTGCCAGAACTCGGTCAAGTGACAGAAGACAAGACAACAATGCTGCCACCCACAATATCCCAGGAGCAATTAACGCGAGTTTCGATCCCTCGGGGCCGACGCCGAAAGGTACCAACACTGTAACAATCAGAAAGAATGCCAATGCCAATCCAAAGCCGCCGCCAGCGCGAACTGCAAGCCGCAGATCGCGCTTTAACAAGCCGATCATCCGATTGCCTCGTCGAAAGCGCCCGTCGTGGACCTAGATGGACGGTATTTGGAGATATCAATTGTTTCACCTTGCTGGCCAAAGTCGGCGTGAGTGGCAATCACAGCGCCGCCGCCTGACGCCAAGTGCTTTTCGAGAACAGTCGCAAAAAGGACAACCGAGGCTTCGTCGAGCGACACTGTCGGTTCGTCCATCGCCCAAATCGGCCGTTCAGTAACCAAAATCCGCGCCAGCCCAACCCGACGTTTCTGACCCGCAGATAGCGCCCTAGCCTGGCGCGGGAGTAATTCCTTAAGATCAAGGGATTGTACAGCATGTTCAATTGACCTGGCGCCGAACAACTCAGCCCAGAACTGCAAATTCTCTTCAACTGTGAGTGTGGCCTTGAGTCCGTCAGCGTGGGAGGCGTAGGCGATACTTTCCGGCTCGCAATCAACTTGCCCGCGATCGGGTTCTTGTAGCCCAGCCAACGTCCTTAGCAGCGTTGTCTTGCCTGAACCATTTGGCCCGCGGAGAACAACCAATTGGCCAGGCCTGACAGTCAGATGGACGCCTTCAAACACAGTCAGACCACCGCGACTGCACATCAAATCTGTTACATTCAGCAACGCCGTCGTCATGCATTCACTGTTCGCCGCAAAGCCACATCGCCGCAAGCGGTTTTCGATGACCTGGCGAATACGGCCCAAATTTCAACAGAATAGCAGCGATCCACTTTTGTCGATTAGGTTACCGGCAAGACCGCCAATGCCACCCGTCGCCCTTCGCCCAAGAGTACGTTGTATGTTCGGCAAGCCTGCGGACTCGCCATATTTTCGACGCCAATTCCAGCATTTTCGAGAGTTTCACGAAATGCCGCTGGAATATTTTCTATTTCCGCCCCGGTGCCGACAATCAACAAGTCAATCGAATTGGCAGACTCAATTAGCGGTTCCGTGTCCTCTAATCCTGACCACACGTCCACACCAGTCGGAAGCACCACCAATGGCGCTTCATACACCCGACCGCCCAGACGAAAAAAGCCCGGACCGTAACCTTCAACGGGCAGTGCCTCGGTAAATTCAACCTCGTTCAGGCGCATAGGTATTTCCGTTCAATCCCAGACTGGCAAACCAAGTATGGCCGATCCTGCAATAATCGCATAGGCGACGATCCTGTATATCCGCTCTGCCTCTGGTCTGAACAAGAACGCTCCAAGCCAGTTTCCTAACAGATAAGGGAAGATCATCAGAGCACCAAGCGCAAGTGCAGAGACGACCAGCAAATGGTTCCACCACAAAGCCGCCAACAGAATTACGTCGGCAAGAATTAGATAGAGCGTAGTATTTGCGCGGATCGCTTGAACCGGCAATGACGAAGCCATGTAAAGCAAAATAATCGGCGGCCCCGGCAATCCCACGCAGCCAGCCAAGAACCCGCCCATAGCGCCGGTGGCAAAAACTAAAGGCTTGGTCAGTGTTCCGCGATACCGCACGCCAGTGATCAAAATAAAAAGCAAGGCCAGCGCGACAAGTGAAATCCCCCAGCGAAATATACTTGGATCGACCTTTGTCAGGATCCAAACGCCCAGCGGCACAGCAAACAACGCACCAACGGCGAGCCGCACAACGTCGGCTGGATGTCCGTCGCGAAGGGCCCGCGGAACATGTATGAGCGGAGCAACAAGATCTTTGACAATCATGGTCGTCAAAGCTTCGAACGGCCCCAGAATCTGTGCCGCGACCGGCAAGTACACGAGGGCGGTCCCAAATCCGGTGAATCCCCGAACAACTCCGGCCAGAAATGCACCTAAAGCAAGAAACCAGAGACCCGAAGTTCCAAGTGCCGAGGTTAGTGCCTCATCCATCGATGCTTGCGAATTGCGTCCCCGCGCCACCACCACCATCGGAGGGCTTTGACCAATCGCGTTTTACGCCTAGCGCCAGGACAACATTTTTTGCGACATAAACCGAGGAGTATGTTCCGACGATCACTCCCCAGGTTATCGCGAACACAAACCCGCGTATTACATCGCCGCCCAGAACGAGAAGCGCGATCAGAGCCAGGAGCGTCGTGCCGCTGGTCATCAGTGTCCGACTTAGCGTTTCGTTTACCGATTTGTTCATCACGTCCTTTAGGGGCGTGGTTTTGAATTTCCGAAGATTCTCGCGGAGCCGGTCAAAGATAACAACAGTGTCGTTAATCGAATATCCGACAATCGTTAGAAGTGCCGCGATGGTCGCCAGATCAAATCTGATTTGAAGCAAGCTGAAAATGCCAATGGTTACAACGACATCATGAAAAAGCGCCGCCACTGCGCCAACAGAAAACTGCCACTCGAACCGAAGCCAGATGTAAATCAGAATTGCCGCAAGGGCAGCTGCGACAGCAAAAATCGCTGTTTTAATCAATTCGCCGGATACCTTTGGGCCAACGGATTCAACAGAAGTAAAGGTCAGGCTTGAGTCGACTGCTTGAAGTGCTTCCAAGACCTGCCCAATGACATTTCCCGCGACGCTTTCTTGACCTTCCTGTGCTTGAATTCGGATCATCGAAACGTTTTTTTCCGACCCAAACGTCGGATCAAACACCTCTGAAATCGAAACATCGCCGAGGTCGAGAGGTTCAACCGCGGACCTGTAGGCCGCTACATCTACTGGCTGGGCGGCTTCGGTTCGGATCGTTGTGCCGCCCCGAAAATCTATGCCGAAGTTCAACCCAACAAAGAGCCACAGCAGAACTGAGGCAATCACCGCGGTGATCGACGCGCCCATTGTGATCTTGCGGTAGTGGAAGAAATCGAAATTCGTTTCCTGCGGTACAAGTCTTAGGCGCATAATATCAAACCTCGATTGTCCGCGGGCGTTTGCGCTCGAACCACATGATAATCATCATCCGCGTGACGTAGATCGCGGTGAAAACAGAGGTGATGATCCCGACGCCAAGTGTAACCGCAAAACCTTTGACTGGCCCGGAACCCAGCGCGAAAAGGATTACCGCGGTGATAAATGTCGTGACATTGGCATCAAATATCGCGGACAGAGCGCGCTCATAGCCCAATTCGATTGCACGGCTGGGTCCCTTTGCGG
>JBPCWO010000050.1:0-2851 GCA_051009475.1 Boseongicola sp. | reverse complement strand
CCGAAGGACTTATTCCATCGAACTTTGCGGTGGCACCCATGTGCGACGCACGGGCGATATTGGTGTGTTCGTGACGCTGGGTGACAGCGCGTCCTCGGCAGGCGTGCGCCGTATCGAGGCGCTCACTGGCGAAGCGGCGTTTCGGCACCTCTCTGACCAAGCACATCGACTGACCGAAGTGGCATCACAACTCAAGGCGCCGGCTGCCGGTGTCGTCGATCGTGTCCGAACTCTTCAGGAGGAGCGGAAGTCGTTGATGGCTGAAGTCGCAGAACTGCGTCGTCAAGTCGCCATGGGTGGCGGCAGCGCAGAAACAGAGACGCAATCGGTCAACGGCGTTTCCTTTCATGCTCAGGTAGTTGCGGGCGTGAGTGGAAAAGACCTGCCAGCCTTGATCGATGAACACAAAGCCCGCCTAGGATCGGGTGCTGTTTTGCTTATTGCCGACACTGGTGACAAGGCGGCAGTTGCGGCGGGTGTCACGGATGATCTTTCGGACAAATTGTCCGCCGTTGATATGGTACGAACAGCAGTAACCGAACTTGGCGGGCAGGGTGGTGGTGGCCGCCCAGATATGGCACGCGGCGGAGCTGCAAGTGTCGATAATGCGGCCGCAGCCATCGCTGCGGTTAAGAAATTGATGGAGGGATAAATGGGCGCACTTTGGATCGCACATGTCGATGTAACCGATGACGAAAAATACGGGGAATATATCAAGGTTGCGTCGGTCGTAATCCCCGAGCACGGCGGCGAGTTTATCGCCCGGGGCGGGCGTGTAGTGCAATTCGAAGGTCATGAACGCAAACGCAATGTCGTTGCCCGATTCCCGTCCGTTGAAGCCGCCGAAGCAGCGTATAACGACCCGCGGTATCAAGAGGCCGTCATACTGGCCAAAGCAGCGTCCAAACGCGAATTGTTGGTTGTAGAGACGACCGACTAGACACTGAATTGAGCCGTGCGAACATGATCGCTCAACTCGATGATTTTCTCAGCAAATCGTCAGCGACATCGCCAGGCAATACTTTTTTTAGCATCGAAAAGTCGCCGTCATCCAAAATTGCCTGTGCCGCATCAAACAGCGTCTTATGCGTTGCGCGCGCCAACGCCGAACCAAGCGAAAGGCGTGCTGCGCCCATGCCTGCTAGCTCGGCACGCGAATACCCGGCATAAGGACCCGCCATCAGGACATTTACCGGCTTTTCAGTCGTGGAAATGACGGCGCTCAGATCATCGATGGTTTTTGGAAGCGGAACGTAAAGACAATCTGCGCCCGCGGCATCGAACGCGCGAATTCGGCTGAGTGCTTCGTCGAATTCGTAGTGCCCGTTCATGATCCCGTCCGCGCGGGCGACCAGCACGAAGTCATGTCGCAATGCGCGGGCGGCAGATGCAGCAACGCGAATGCGCTCCACTGCCAGATCGAAGTCATATGCACGGTTGTCGGGGAGAACAGCGTCTTCGATGCTAATTCCGGCAAGACCAACTTCGGCGCTTAGCCGCACGGTTTCTGCGACAGCCTCAGGGTCGTGACCGAACCCGTTTTCAAAATCGCCGGAGATTGGAACATCGACAGCAGCAACAAGATCCTGCGCGTGGGCTAATGCTTCATCGCGCGTGACCGTCCCTCCATCGGGGCGTCCGAGCGTGAAAGCATGTGCGGCCGAGGAAGTGGCAATGGCTTCTGCGCCAAGGGCCGCAAGAACTTTCGCTGATCCGATATCCCAGGCGTTTGCCAGAACGAATGGATCACCGGGTTTATGGAGGTCGCGAAAGGTCACGCTGCCTCTGCTACGAGCTTGTCGGCCAAATCGGCCAACCTTTCGACAGCAGCCATAAGCGTTTGATCCTCGACTGTAAGTGCGACCCGTAAATGTCCGGCAGCCGCGCGGCCAAAGCTTTCCCCGGGCATAACGGCGATGCCTTCTTCGTCGAGCAATCGATGCGCAAATGCATCACCGGAAAGTCCAGTGCCCCGAATATCCACCATCAGATTCATTGTCGCGCCTGACGGAACGGTGGGCAGTCCGCGACGTGCGAAATAATCAGCGACCGCTGCATGGCGACGGCGGAACGGTTCCGCTATCCGGGATTCTAGTTCCTTCCCGTGGTTCAGCGCGAATAATCCCGCATCCTGAATAAACCCAGGAACACCATAAGTCGTGTGGGTCGATAGGTTGATGATGTGACCAATTGCCTCCTCCGGTCCCGCAAGCCACCCTAACCGGCTGCCTGTCATTGCGTGGCTTTTCGACAGTGACCCGACAACCAACGTGCGTTCGGCCATTCCGGACAGGGCGCGTGGGGTTAGATGGGTGCCACTCCAAACCTGGGTGTCATAAACTTCATCTGAAATCAGCCACAGATCCCGATCGCGGCAAACACGCGAAATACCTTCCAGAGTGTCATTTCCATAGATAACGCCGGTTGGGTTGTTTGGCGAATTTATCAACAGCGACGCAGCGCCATCCGCTGCCAGTGTCAGGTCGTTTTGGGATGGCTGAAAGCCAACTTCGGCGCGGGCTTCAACAGGGCGGGCAACAGCTCCGGCACCGCGGATGGTGCCCGGGTAGGTGGCGTAATACGGGTCAATATAGAGTGCGGTGTCGCCCGGATCACATGCAGCGACATGGGCGGCATACAATGCAGCCTGGCCACCGGGTGTCACCACTACGTTGTCGCGTGCGGTGGACACGCCGGTTCGCTCGGAAATCCGTGCTGCAATAGCGTCGCGAAGCTCGTCAGTCCCGGGCATTGCCGAATACCCTGTATGTCCGCCAAGCGCCGATCTGTGCATTTCGTTCAGAATTTCGGGCTCGGTTCGGCGGTCATGCTCGCCGATTGTCAGTTCAAT
>JBPCWO010000049.1:0-6925 GCA_051009475.1 Boseongicola sp. | reverse complement strand
GGGTGGAGTTTTGATATTGGGCGCGCTGGTGACGTCGTCGTTGCTTTGGGCGCGGCTGGATATTGGATTTGTCTGGCTGATTTTATTCGTCACTGTGGCATTTGGCGTCATCGGGTTTTTGGACGATTATCAAAAAGTCACGAGCAACAGCCATGCAGGTGTATCCGGGCGCGTCCGGTTGGCGATCGGATTTATTATCGCTGCGATTGCCGGGGTTTGGGCTGCGCAGTTGCATCCACTGGAGTTGCAGAACCAATTGGCAGTGCCGGTGGTCAGTACGCTTTTGAATTTGGGCATACTATTTGTTCCGTTCGCGATGTTTGTGATCGTCGGTGCGGCCAATGCGGTTAACCTGACCGATGGCTTGGATGGGCTTGCGATTATGCCGGTGATGATTGCGGCCGGATCTTTAGGCGTCATTGCATATGCTGTCGGACGGACGGATTTCACCGAATATCTTGGCATCAACTATGTCCCGGGAACGGGTGAAATACTGGTGTTCTCGGCTGGCCTGATCGGCGGCGGGCTTGGGTTCCTTTGGTACAACGCCCCGCCAGCTGCCGTGTTTATGGGAGACACGGGATCGCTTGCTTTAGGCGGCGCGTTGGGGGCCATCGCAGTAGCGACAAAGCACGAAATTGTTCTGTCCATTATTGGAGGTCTATTTGTTGTCGAGGCGCTAAGTGTGATCATTCAGGTGGCGTACTACAAGAGCACGGGAAAGCGAGTATTCCTGATGGCGCCAATTCATCATCACTTTGAAAAGCAGGGCTGGGCAGAACCACAGATTGTGATCCGATTCTGGATTATCAGTCTGATCCTTGCGCTTGTTGGACTGGCGACACTGAAAGTCAGATAGGCCGCTGGGGCCGGCGGCGCCAATTGCACTGAACAGATTTCCAAGAAGAAAGCCTATGACGAAGAAAGCATTGGTTACAGGCGGCAACCGAGGGATCGGACAGGAAATTGCCCGTGGCCTCGTGGCTGAAGGTCTGGACGTTCTAATCGGTGTCCGCGATATGGATTGCGCCAAAGAAGCCGAGGCCGAAACGGGTGCACGTGCCGTTCACTGCGATCTTGGCGACGCCATGCAGATTCCGCCTGAAGCGAGTGAAGTGCACGTTCTTGTCAATAATGCCGGGGTTTTGTTTGATGCGCCGCTCTTTTCAGAAGATGCGCGGTTCGACGACACAATAAATGCAATGCTGCGTGGACCCTACAAATTGATGCAAGCGGCCTTGCCGTTCATGGCCAGTGAAAGTTATGGCAGGGTGGTCAATGTTTCTTCTGGATGGGGAAGTTTCGCCGAAGGACTTGGTGGACCGGGCGCTTACGGCGTCGCCAAGGCAGCGCTGAATGCTTTGACCGTACGCGCGGCGAGCGAAGCGGCGGACGGCGTTTTGATCAATGCAATGTGCCCGGGCTGGGTTCGAACCCGGATGGGCGGTGCCAGCGCGAATTATTCGCCCGAAGAGGGTGCAGAAACAGCCATCTGGCTGGCGACCTTGTCGACAGATAGTCCGTCAGGCAAGTTCTTCAGGCGGCGACAAGAAATCGTCTGGTAGCAAGGAGCAACGGAAACATGGGCTTTCTACTGCGCTGGCTTGGGGCCTTTGTTCTGCTTGCGGCGACATTTAATCCCACCGAAGTGAATTTTGTGCGCTGGGCACGTGTAAATTGGGGCGAGGCAACCCCTATTATCGTGCTTTTCGGGCTATTACTGCTGGTGGCCTATGTTTTGTTCTTAACGGCTGTTCTACGTGGGATCGGCGCCCTTGGAGTCGTGCTAATTCTGGCGGTTTTTGCCGCGTTGATCTGGGTGCTCGTGGACCTTGGCTGGCTTAGTCTGGACAATCCGAGCGCACTAACCTGGATTGGGCTGGTTGCGATGTCGGTTGTACTCGCGGTTGGTATGTATTGGGGCATATTTTGGCGACGCTTGTCCGGCCAGCTTGAGGTCGACGATGATGGCGAGATTTAAGCGATGATACCTGTCCGTGGCGTGCAGGGTCAGCGGATCGCGGTGCTGGGTCTTGGTCGATCCGGGCTTTCCGCGGCGCGCGCGCTCGAGGCCGGAGGCGCGGTGGCAGTCTGCTGGGATGACAGTGCCGAAGCGCGGGCTGCAGCAATGGATCTGAATCTGGGTATTCACGATCTTTCTAAAGCGGAGTCCTGGGAAGGTGTCGCCTCGTTAATCGTGTCGCCCGGTATCCCGCACCTTTACCCAGAGCCAAACCGTTGGATAACGCGGGCGATGAAGTTAGGCGTGCCAGTGGATAATGATATCGGGTTATTTTTCCGATCATTGGCAATTCCAGAATGGGATCGTTTTGATACGGCCCCGCGTGTCGTTGCCGTAACCGGGTCGAACGGGAAGTCCACGGTTTCGGCCTTGATCCACCACTGTCTCGGCGTTGCTGGGCGCGAGAGCCAGTTGGCTGGAAATATCGGGCGCGGTGTTCTGGATATCGATCCGCCGGAGGATGGCGGCGTGGTTGTGCTTGAGTTGTCGTCCTATCAAACCGAGCTTGCGCGATCACTGACCCCTGATGTGGCTGTTTTTACGAACCTTTCGCCTGACCACCTTCAGCGGCACGGCGGACAGGGTGGATATTTCGCCGCTAAGCGTCGCCTTTTTGCAGAAGGTGGGCCGGATCGGGCGGTGATCGGCATCGACGAAGTAGAGGGCCAGTTCCTTGCCAATCAGCTTGCCGAAGGTTCGGGAGACGATCGTGTGATCCGTGTTTCGAGCACTGCCAAGCTGGACGGTCCGGGCTGGTCAGTATTTGCGCGGAAAGGATTTATTTCAGAATATCGCAAGTCGCGACAGGTAGCGTCGGTTGATCTTCGCAAGATCAAGGGACTGCCGGGCGCGCATAATCACCAGAATGCCTGTGCCGCCTATGCGGTACTTAGAACTTTAGGCCTGCCTCCCAAGACAGTTGAGGATGGGCTGCGCAGTTTTGAAGGCTTGGCACACCGCAGCCAGATAGTAGATCAGATTTCAGGCGTTACCTTTGTCAATGATTCCAAGGCCACGAATACGCAAAGTGCCGCACAGGCGCTCGCAGCGTTTGACCGCATCCGCTGGATCGTTGGGGGGCAACTGAAAGACGGCGGGCTTGGTGCGCTAAAAGGTTGTGTGGATCGCGTCGTGAAAGCCTATGTGATTGGTCGACAGGCGCGAGAAGCGGCGCTGGCGATAAGCGACTTGCCGCATGAGATATGCGAAACGATGGAAAAGGCTGTCCGACAAGCAGCCAAGGATGCAGAAGCGGGCGACACTGTGCTGCTGGCACCGGCGGCGGCAAGTTTCGATCAGTACGACAATTTCGAGCGTCGCGGTGAAGACTTTATCGCCCAAGTTGCAAAGTTAAAAAAAGCGGGGGGATAGATGGCCGAGAGTTCACAGGTTCGCTGGGGTATTTTGGGCGGCGCAAGATTTGCGCGCGAGCAAATGGGCCCGGCGATTCACGCGGCGGAAGACGCAACGCTTGCCGGACTGGCAACGTCGAGCGCCGAGAAAGCGGCTCAATTTCAGAGCTTTGCGCCGAATCTGAGGCTTTTTGACTGCTACGAGTCGTTGCTGGAATCGCCTGAAATTGATGCTGTTTACGTCCCGCTGCCAAACCACATGCATGTTGAATGGACACTGAAAGCCTTGGAGGCTGGCAAGCCGGTCTTGACGGAAAAGCCGATTGCGATGACGGAAGCCGAATTTGACACGCTCATCGCGGCGAGGGACAAGTCGGGCCTTTTGGCGGCCGAAGCTTATATGATCGTTCACCATCCTCAGTGGCAACGCGCGCGCGAGCTGGTGCAAAGTTCGGCCATTGGGCAACTGCATCATGTTGATGGCTTTTTCAGCTACGACAATTCTTCTGACGTAGAGAACATTCGAAACCGGCCGGAAACCGGCGGCGGCTCGATCCCGGATATCGGTGTCTATACGATGGGATCTGCCCGTTTCGTTACCGGGGAGGAGCCAGAGCATGTAGCTGCGGAAATCACGTGGGAAAATGGCGTCGATGTCACCGCGCATGTTACGGCGGCATTTCCTTCTTTCAGATTTCAGGCGTCCACTTCAATGCGGATGCATCCGCGGCAAGAGATGACGTTTCACGGAAGCGAAGGAATTGTTCGACTTACAGCGCCGTTCAATACGAATATCTTCGGGCAGGCCGAAGTGCATTTACACAAGAATGCGCATCGTCCTGGGCAAATCCCGGAAATTACGATCGAGCGTTGGCCTGGCATCAATCAATACGTGATCCAAGTCGAAAATTTTGGTCGCGCGATGCGAGGAGAAATCGAATATCCGTGCCCATTGGAATTTAGCCGAGGGACGCAGGCGATGATTGACAAAGTCTTTCGTGCTGGACGCGCAACCTAGCGCGCGGAAAGTCCATCAAAGCAGGCAACGCGGTCAGCTGATCTCATTGCTAATTCGGTCGAGCGACGGCTGCTTGCATTATCCAAATTTGGCGAAGTGAATACGAACATTGCGGGCGCCGCGGAAAAGTTGACGACGCAGATGTTCGGGAATGGAAAATGTGCCTGCGCCATTGGCAGAGGCCGAAAACGTGATTGTCCGAATGTTCGACTGGCCGGTACCGCTATAGTCGCAAACTGGCATTGCAATACGGTTGACGCCCTTGGCAAGAGGTGTCTCGACAATGTACTCAACTTCGCGGCCCGTCCGGCGGATCGCAGTAGGCACGTGGTCGGCTTGAGTTTCGCCGCTTTCATCGAGAGACCTGCGGCAACGAGCGACGATCAACTCGGTTAATGACGTAATTTTTGCGCTATGAACTGGACGAGGACGGACGCGTTTTGCGCTGACGCCTGACCGTTCAGTTGTTCTTCTGGTGGTTGCAGGTTTGGCCGATATGTCGTTTGCGGGCGTAGCGTTTGGAAATATTGCTTGGCTACGTGTCCGCAAGAGATTGTAGGCCGCATTGATATTTGCCAAATCGTGACTTGTGCCCCTGCCGCGGTCCGGGTGCATTTCGAATGCTAGTTTTTTCCATGCTTTGCGAAGTTCGATTTCGGTTGCATGGGTTGCTACGCCCAGGATGTCTTGAGCGTCGGCGACGGCTTGGGCTTTCTCGATGGGAGTCATCATTGGTTACTCGCTACTATCAAAAATGATGAGCGGGATGGACGCATCTTCAGTTGAAATGAAAGAACCAACTTCCACAGCATTCGACGCGCCGGAGGGACACAGCGCAAACAAAGCCTCGAATTGCCGAAGGTCGGATACATACAGATCCCAGCTCACCTAACACACAGGCCAAACACTCGGCCTATGGGTAGGAGTAACAAAAAATCGACACATTTTCGACGCGGTTTGCGCAAACTAGCGGGTAAAAGGCGTCAACAAACTGTTTCCTCTAAACAGGTCAGGATCGATCCGCGAGCAGTTGTGCGCTGATAACAAACGATTAAGTAAACCTATCAGGATTGCAGTCCTGCGAGGGCGGTTAAGTTTCAACGAGCGACGGCACCGCAACGCCTCCGACACAATTGTGCCATTTTTCATGGTGAACGACCGAAAATTGCAGCATTGCACGCCAATCTGCCACCAATCAAAGCGAACTCGAGCTAGATCAGCCGGCTTGTCGCATCAGGCGCCCTGGCAATTCGTTTGCCCATGCGCTGATCGTTCCGGCCCCTAGGCAGATAACGATGTCGCCCGGTTGTGCGTGGGTGCGCACGAGGCCTTCAAGATCGTCCTCAGAATTGAGCGCCTGTGCATCGCGGTGACCGTGGCGGATCAACCCTGCCACCAGATCGTCGCGGGATGCGCCCGGGATCGGATCTTCGCCCGCTGCATAAACTTCGGATATCCCGACAATGTCCGCATCATTGAAGCAGGTGCAAAATTCTTCGAACAGCGACGAAAGCCGCGTATATCTGTGTGGCTGGTGAACGGCGATGACGCGTGCATCGGGTGTATCGTGAACTGCCTGCCGAGCCGCCTTTAGCACTGCGGCAATTTCGACCGGGTGGTGACCATAGTCATCAATGATCGTAACACCGTCAACTTCGCCGACCTTGGTGAAGCGGCGATTGACGCCTTTGAAGTTCACAAGCGCGTCGCGAATTTCGGTTCCCTTCATTCCGAGATGGCGGGCAACCGCGACGGCGGCAAGGGCATTCGAGACATTGTGGTCGCCCGGCATCGGCAGTGTGCAATCCTCGATTAATAACTCGTCGCTCGAGAGCGCGATATCAAAATGAGCAATACCGCGTTTGTAATGTAGGTTCACCGCGCGGACATCTGCCTGCGCGTTAAAGCCATAGGTGACCACGCGCCGATCTGTTACGCGCCCGACCAGTGCCTGAACTTCGGCATGGTCGGTGCAAAGCACGGCAAGCCCATAAAACGGGATGTTTGAGACGAAGTCGTCAAAACCCTTATGTAAGTTTTCGACAGTGCCCCAATGTTCCATGTGTTCGGCGTCGATGTTCGTCACGATGGCAATCGTCGCGGGAAGGCGATTGAATGTTCCGTCGCTTTCATCAGCTTCGACGACCATCCATTCGCCCTGCCCAACACGGGCATTCGAGCCATAAGCGTGAATGATCCCGCCATTGATGACAGTGGGATCAATCCCGCCAGCGTCGAGCAATGCGGCAACCATTGTCGTCGTTGTTGTTTTTCCCTGCGTGCCGGCCACCGCGATGTTGGACCTAAGCCGCATGAGTTCTGCCAGCATTTCGGCCCGACGAACGACCGGCATGCCAATGCGTCGTGCCTCATCCAGCTCAGGATTTCCGCGTTTGATAGCAGAAGAAGTAACCACAACTTCGGCACCTTCGAGATTCTCGGCGCGCTGGCCTTCAAAAATTTTAGCGCCTAAGTCTTCGAGCCTGTTGGTAATCTTGCCGCGTTTCAGGTCAGAGCCTTGAACCGTATAGC
>JBPCWO010000048.1:0-3466 GCA_051009475.1 Boseongicola sp. | reverse complement strand
AAGACCATTCTCGCGACCGGCGACACGACACTGGCGGAATTCAAAAAACGCGGTGGCGTCGTCACGACCCTGAGCGGCAGCGCGAAAGCAGAATTCGGCACGATCATGACCAACAAGGTTCTGCCTAAGATGAAAGGGCTTTTTGAGCCTGAAGTGCTGGCCGCAGCGCAGAAATTTGTCAAATAGAGGGCGCCGGGCGGTCATGCGTGAGCGCCGCACGTCGGGCCGCCGCCTCTGCCAACGCGGCGGCCTTCTTTGTAGTCAATTCAATCGGCCAAAGCCGGGATCGTAACATGTCGCTGCTGCTTTTATGGATTCGTGCATTCAATGCGCTTGTTGGCCGATTGTGCATGGCGCTTGCAATTGCGATCGTGGCCATAATGGTCGTCGCTCTGACAGCCAGCGCTGTAACACGATACGTCACCGGCATCGGCTATGATTGGTTGATCGAGTTGCCGCCGATGCTCGTGCCTTGGTTGGTATTCCCACTGCTCGGCCCTTTGCTCAAGAGCAATTCCCACATTTCCGTTGATGTTGCAGAAGCTTATCTGTCGGCGGTCAATAAACGCCGATTGCGCATTCTATTGTATCTGGTTGTATTGCTGTCAGCCGCAGCGTTCATGGTTGCCGGATATGAGGCCGTTGAGCTGTTTCGAAATCTAGGACAGGTCGTCGAACTCGAAGTGGAATTTCCAATCTGGTATCTTTACGCGGCGTTTCCGGTCGGCTTCGCGATCCTGTCGCTGTTCGCGTTGGAACTGCTTCTGGCTGAGCTGCTCAACATGCCGGATGAGACAGCAGAAAAACTGGAGACGATGGCATGAACGTCATTGCCATCCTGGTCGGCGTCTTATTGTTGGGCCTTGGTTTGCCAGTTTTCCTGGTCTTTGGTATCGGCGGCGCGATCGCGGCTAACTTCGGCCTCGACCTACCCTGGTCGACGCTTATTCAGATATCCTTCGGTTCGGTTACAAAGCATGTGCTCGTAGCGGTGCCGTTGTTTATCTTTGCCGGCATGGTGATGTTGCGCGGTGGCATGGCGGAGCGGCTGGTCAATCTCGCCATTGCAATGGTCGGCCACTGGCCCGGCGGGCTTGGCATCGGCATGGTGCTGGCCATGGGGTTCTTCGCGGCGTTTTGCGGGTCTATTCTGGCGGCGATCACTGCTGTTGGCACCATCATGATGCCCAAGATGATCGAGCAGGGCTATCCGAAACCCTTTGTCATCGTCTTGGCTGCTTCGGCAGGACTTTTGGAATCGCTCATTCCACCTTCCAATGCTGCGATATTGTTCAGCGCGTTGACCAACGTTCCGGTTTCCCAAACATTTGCGGCAGGCGTCATTCCCGGCCTGATATTGCTTTGCTTCCTCGTGGCACTTGTGGCCTGGAAATGCAGCGGAATTCGTCATTCCGAGCGGGCGACAGCGCAGCAAAAGCGTGCCGCGGCTTGGCAGGCGATCCCCAGTCTTGTTACGCCGATCATTATTCTCGGCGGTATCTATGCTGGGCTGATGACGCCATCTGAGACCGCTGCCGTTGCTGGTGTCTGGGCGATACTAATTGGATTTCTGGTTCATCGTGAGCTGACCCTCATCGGCGTTGTTGAATCGCTTCGCCAAACCGCCGCGATTACGGCTGTCATCTTCGCGATTATCGCGATGGCCACGTTCCTTTCCGTGGTCCTGACGTACTCGCAGGTTCCGCAGGCGATCATTTCCTATTTTACCGTTTTCGGCGAAACACCGCTGATGTTCTGGCTGGCCCTGGCGGTGATCTGTCTCGTGCTTGGCACGTTTATGGAAATCGTGCCGGTGTTCTATCTGACGGTACCGATATTTGCTGCGATCGTCGTGATCCTCAAACTCGACATGCTGCATCTCTATGTCGTCTTTGTCGCCTTTGCCGGCATCGGCATGATTACGCCGCCGGTGTGTGTCGGGATCTACACTTCGGCTGGCGTTCTCAAAGAAAGCGCCGACCAAGCCTTCAGCGAAGTGCCGATATTCGTGATTGTCGGCGTCGCCTATGGTTTGCTGATGGTATTTCTACCGCAGGCGGCAACCTGGTTACCAAGCCTGCTCCGGTAACCCCCTCCCGGGCCTATCGATGTGGGTGATGATACGTCACCACAGCATCGCGATCGCAACACGGCAAGTGCACCCTCACATTTGTCTCTGTCGTGCTATACGGTGTCTCCCGCAATTCGACAGCAAGCGCCTCAATGCGTCACCCAATATTCACCCGATTGCGCTTGGGGGTGACGTCAGAGTTGTTGCTGGCACCGCGACGACTAAACGCTTAGCTCGACCAACAGACGGAATAGGAGTTCGGCGCGAGCATAACCGGGAGATGATAGCGCGCTTCGGGATCCGGCATCTCAAACCGGATCACGATATCCCGCACGGTCTTCAGTCCGGATGCAGGCAGGTTCATCTGTTCAAAGTACGCGCCGCTTTGGAAAATCATTTCGAAGGACGCGCCAGGACCAATGGCCTCAGAGTCAATGTCCTGCGAAAGGCGTCCACCATCGTCGGTTGCGGTTTCAAATACGGTCGTGCGCTTACCGTCGGCGTCGATGCGTGTCAGCGTGACGACAATGCCTCCGGCATGCGTGCCATCGACGGAATTCAACGTATGCGAGGATACGATCGCCATGTTGCAGGTCCTCTTGGCTATTCGATTGATGCTTTATCGCGCTTGCTGGTTGTTGCCAAAACTATGGGCGAGATGACGCCGCGTGCCTTGACGTTGATGCAGGCAGGCTTGCCACTCGCGATCGCCCGCTTCAATGCCGGTGTGAGATCGCCCGGGTCCTCAACAAGTTCGCCATGCCCGCCTAGACCCTCAAACATTTTGTGAAATGGGATATCGCGGAAGTCGGTGGCGAAATGCTTGCCGTTCTCAAACAATCGTTCCTGCTGTTGGGAAATGCAATCCAGACCACCATTATTATCGATGACAACAACGATCGGCGTGTTTTCTTGGAACGCGGTTTCGATGCTCAGGCCGCCGGAAAGAAATGCACCGTCGCCGCTTATCAGCACAACGTTGCTGTTCGGGTTCGTGTTCTTGGCTGATAGAGCAAGCGAAACGCCGACGCCAAGCAGGCTGTATGAACCCGGGTGCATCATGCCGGCAATCTTCTTGCCCTGCCAACCCGCGACATTGACTGCGATCTCCGACCAGAAATGTGTGTTGCCGCCGTCGAAGACAAGCCAGTCATCCGGTTCGAGCGCGTCGTTGACCTCAAGCGCCAGTTGCAGCGGATGGATCTTGCCGCCGATCTCGCGCTCAGGCTCGAGGTCGGCAAGGGTCTTTTCAACCCATTCGCCCCGCTTGACACGGTTGAGGTTGATCCACGTGTCATCGAGATCCCAGCGCCCCGATGCTTGGAGATCCATCAACGCATCAAAGAAGGGACCGGCATCGCTGAGCAGGACGTGATCCGCGGCCCGGTTGAAGTC
>JBPCWO010000047.1:0-3710 GCA_051009475.1 Boseongicola sp. | reverse complement strand
TTTACAAACTTTTAGCTTGGCCACCGGCAAATCGTTGCGTATAAAGGACTTACTGCTCGATAGGTTTCTTGCCTGTATGAAACCTGCCTCAATAACTTAACGCCCGCCTTGTGCGGGCGTTTTTTTTGGACATATCGGTTCTCAACCGCGCGCTGCCTGGTATTGACCAATTCGGAAAAGAATCGTTAGCGCAATTGCAGCGTTCATCAGGTTCCAGCCAATGCCATTCCAGATCGCGGCCGCATAGCTTCCAGTCAGATCGTAGAGCCAGCCCGAAAGCCAGCCGCCCAAAGCCATCCCAAGTATGGTTGCAAACATCACAATCCCGACGCGGCGACCGGCCTCGCGTGGCGGCATGTATTCGCGAACGATGATCGCATAACTGGGCACGATCCCACCCTGGCTTAATCCGAAAGCCAGCGAGATCATGTAAAGCGATGCCATGCCGCCTTCGATCAAAAACAGGCATAGCGCCGCCGTTTGAAGAACAGATCCAATAAGCAGAATGGGTAATCCGCCAATCTTGTCCGCGGCCCATCCGGACAAAAGCCGAGATACCACGCCGCCGGCCAACATCAGGCTGAGCATTTCGGCGCCGGCGCGCGCTCCAAAACCACGATCGATGCAAAGCGCCACGATGTGAACTTGCGGCATCGCCATAGCAACGCAGCAGCCAAGACCGGCGACCGCGAGCAATACCTGCAGTGTTCGCGGGCTGAGTCCGGTGCTGGCTGCTTGGCGTGCGGCGTCCTCGGTCGCGCGAGCGGTTGAGACTTCGTCAATCTGCCGTCGCAACAAAAGCGCACCCGGCATCAAGACCAGAAGGCACACGACTGCGAGAAATATATAGGCCGCCCGCCAGTCTGCGACGTCGGATATCCAAACAATGATCGGCGGCCAGACAGTGCCGGACAGATAGTTACCGCTGGCCGTGAGCGCGACGGCAATCCCGCGACGTTTTAAGAACCATTGCGAAACGTCGGCCATGAGTGGGCCAAAACAAACCGCCGCACCCAAACCCAACAGAACGTGTAGCGCAGTAAGCGGGATGATGTGCGTCGCGAGCGCAGATCCGGTGAAGCCGACGGCAATCACTATCGAGGCCAGCATCATCACCGGCGTAATACCGTACCGGTCTATCGCGCGACCAAGCGTCAGGTTGCCCGACGCAAAGCCGAACGTCATGGCAACGAAGGGCAGAGTTGCATCCGCCCGATCGAGGCCCAGCTCGGCCTGCATATCGGGCAGAACAACCACGACGGACCACATGCCGACGCTGCCCACAACAGACAGCCCCAGACTAAGCGCCAGGCGCACCCAGGAATAAGCGCTGTCGTGTGAGGTTTGATCCATCGCGCGACGCTACGACCGTCAGGTTACTGGGTCCAGACACAATGCGCTGATTGTTGGTTAGCGGAAGTTTGAGGTGCGAAGAGGGGGCTGGGCGCCCCCTCGATTAGTTTAAAGCTACGCTAAATCAATTTGCCCATTACGACTGCGGTATCGGACATACGGTTGGAGAAACCCCATTCGTTGTCATACCAAGTTAAGATCCGCACCATCGTGCCTTCCATGACTTTGGTTTGATCCATATGGAAAATGCTGGAATGCGGGTCGTGGTTGAAGTCCTGGCTGACGAGTTGTTCATCGGTGTATCCAAGAATGCCTTTCAACGGGCCGTCCGCAGCGGCACGAATAGCGGCGTTGACCTGTTCTACGCTGGTTTCGCGGCTGGCTTCGAAAACCAGATCTACGACCGAGACATTGGGCGTCGGCACACGGATCGCAACACCGTCAAGTTTTCCTGCCAGTTCCGGCAGCACCAATCCGACGGCCTTCGCTGCACCGGTTGATGTGGGGATCATATTCATGGCGGCGGCTCGCGCACGATATAGATCGCTGTGCATTGTATCGAGCGTTGGCTGATCGCCTGTATAGCTGTGAATTGTCGTCATGAAGCCCTTCGAGATACCAATCTCGTCGTTCAGTACTTTGGCGACGGGGCTGAGGCAGTTCGTGGTGCAGGAAGCATTTGACACAACGACATCGTCCGCAGTCAGTGTGTCGTGGTTGACACCATAGACGATCGTTTTGTCCGTACCGGCACCCGGCGCCGAGATCAGAACACGGCTTGACCCGTTTTCCAAATGCGCCTGGCATTTTTCCTTTGACGTAAATATCCCCGTGCATTCCAAAACGATATCGACGTTTCCCCATGGAAGGTCGGCGGGGTTTCGGGTGGCAGTGACGTCCATCGGCCCGCGGCCAACGTCGATTGTCGTTTCGGTGGTTGTCACGGTTGCCGGAAAACGCCCGTGCACACTGTCGTAGCGCAAAAGGTGCGCGTTTGTTTCAACTGGACCGAGATCATTGATTGCGACGACTTCGATGTCGGTGCGTCCGGATTCGATAATTGCCCGAAGCACGTTCCGCCCGATCCGTCCAAATCCGTTGATTGCCACTTTGACTGCCAAAGGTATTCTCCTTGCCTTTGCGGATGCACTCAGCGCCAGATGGCGATAGCACGGATCAGATCGAGGAATTTGCGCCCGAGAAAGACCGTAAAACCCAGTCCCAGCACAAAATCGAGCGCTACAAACGCCGCCACAATCAGACCGATCGAGAATGCGATCCAGTTGGTCATCGCGCGCCTTATGGCAAATGCCTGATCGCTTCGCCAGCGGAAATCGAGGTCAACTATGGCAATTCGTTTGATGCTTGACGTCAGGATTTTGTCGGATCGATCCAGACCCAATTCTGCATCCTGCCGCGCAACCAACTGCGCTGGCGTTTGGCATACTGGCGAGTGAGCGTGAAAACGGCTTCGCGCACTTCTTCCAGGCTTATTTCACCGCGTATATATGCAACCAGTTCCGGGGCACCGATTGCCTTGGCAGACGCCAGGTCACTGGTCCACCCGGGTTCGTTTCTGCGTGCTTCGTCCAGTGCGCCATTTTGAAGCATGCCGTCAAAACGCGCTTCAATTCGCTCATTGAGCCAGGTTGTCGGGCCGTTCACGACAAATGCATTTGTGCGGGTTAGAGGCAGAAGTGGTGCGCCGGTTTCTGCCTGCCATGCTGCCAGACCGCGACCCGTAGCTTTTTGAACTTCCCATGCGCGCTGGACCCGCATTGGGTTTTCAAGGTCGATTTTCTCGCGAGTATCGCTGTCCAGATCTTCGATTAAACGCTTCAAGCCATCACGTGCAAGGTGCGCTTCGGCTTCGGATCGGACGGACTGCGGAGTTGCCGGAATATCTGCAAGCCCTTCGGTTAGAGCAGAAAAATACAAACCCGTTCCGCCAACGATAACTGCGGCATGTTCTTGTTCCACGATTGGCGCGACATCCCGGAGCCAGCGACCAACCGAGTAAGGATCATCGCCGGCAACGTGACCGTATAGCTCGTGGCGATGGTTGTTTTCGTCCGCTTCAGACGGACGCGCAGTTAATATGCGCCAATCTTGATAGACCTGTAGCGCGTCGGCATTGATGATCGGCGCGCCAAGATCTTGTGCAATAGCGAGGGCCAATTCCGACTTTCCGCCAGCGGTGGGGCCAGCAATCAAGACCGGACGATCTCCTGAAACAGACTTTCTGGCAGCGTCGACCCAGTTCATTGTATTCAAGGTATCCTTTGCGCGTTGAACCTGCCGACGTTTTCAGACATTTTCGCAGCGAGCGCAAAGACCAGCAAAAATGCTGCCGACCG
>JBPCWO010000046.1:0-4634 GCA_051009475.1 Boseongicola sp. | reverse complement strand
GAATCACCCGTCACACTGGAAACGCTCAGCGGTCAATATGATGTCAGCCGCGAGCGCATCCGCCAGATCGAAGTGCGAGCATTCGAAAAACTGCAGAAAAAGATGCAGGAGCTTGCGCGGCAAAAAGGACTATTGGAAACGGCCTAGTGAATTCCCTTCCACAACCGGCCGTTTGTCCCCCTGGCCCCGCGTTGTTCAAAACGCGGGGCTTTATTTTTTTGTCTGAATTGCGGCTTTGAGCCCGGAGCGGACGTTTATCAGGCCGATGGGCGCTGCCGTGCAGCGAACGGCCGCATTGAGCCAAGAGCAGACGTTGGTTCATTCACTTATGATGCATCCGCAGCGAACGGTCGCGTGGAGCCCAAATCAACGGAATCTACTTCATGCTGCAAAGCAGATTGCGCCAGCAAACCACGAGTGGCACGAATGGCCAGATGCAGACATTGATTATGTTCGACTGCTCGCCAAAAAAATCGATCCTGCTGTTTCTAGAGTGTTCGAATGCGGCGGATCTGGAGCAATGGTAGTCGTGATGATAGGATATGACGATTGGTCACACAGAGCATCCGGCGCATCCACCAGCGGGATTCCAGTTAGGGAAGACTTCTGCCAGTGTTAGGTCAAGAATTCGACATCGACCCTGCTGCTGTCGTCAAGGCCGCTGCGGAAAGCATATTGATCACGACCACCGATCTCGACGCTCCAGGCCCTTTAATCGTCTACGTGAACCCGGCATTCGAAAAGATGACCGGATGGTCAAGCTCGGAAGTCATCGGCCAGTCACCCAGAATTTTCCAAGGCCCAAAGACCGATCTTCGAATTTTCAGTGATCTTAGAGAACAGCTCCTCTTACATCGGTACTGGGAAGGTCAAACAATCAATTACAGAAAAGACGGCTCGGAGTTCTGGATGGAATGGTCAATTGTGCCGCTGAAGAACGAGCGCGGAAAAGTTTATCAATACGTTGCTATTCAGCGCAATGTTTCGGCCCGTGTAGAAGCGGGGCGGCGTCTTCAAGAAGCTCAATCTGCCGAACGTGTCGCGGAGCGAGCGCGGGCCAATCTGTCCCGATATTTTTCGCCAAAACTCGTTGAGACGCTGGCTGCAAAGGATCAACCGCTTGGTGTAGTAAGGCGGCAGAATTTGGCAGTGCTTTTTGCTGACATCGTTGGCTTTACAAGACTTTCGGAAACCCTTGAACCAGAGCAAGTTTTGCACATCTTGCGCGACATTCACGGATGGATGGAGAAAGCAATCTTCAAGTGGGATGGTTCGATCGAAGGCTATACAGGCGATGCGGTCTTGGCCATTTTCGGATTTCCCGAGACTGGTGAGAAGGATGCGACTAACGCACTTTCCTGCGCGTATGAATTGCTGACAGCCGCTCAGAGCTGGAACCAAGAGAGGACTAATAATGGTTTATCGTCCATAAACATCGGATTGGGGATGCACTACGGTCCTGTGGTTCTCGGCGATGTCGGAACCGAGGAATTCGTTGAATTCACTGTGATCGGAGACACCATGAACATTGCAAGCCGTCTGCAACAGGCAACCCGTGCGCTCCATTGCAACTTAGTCGTCGGTCAAGAGCTTGTGAATGCAGTAAAAGGGGAAAATGAACGCGAAAACGGGGGAGACCTGTTGGGGCGCCTGCAGAAACATGGTGATTTCAATATTCGCGGACGAACTCAGGCGGTTGAGATTTGGACTTCAAATTAGGCGCCCACGGTAACCTGAGCGGCGCGCAGATATGTACTGAATTTGTGTTGCAGTCATCTTACAAATTCACATGCAGCGAAAATCCGTTTTGTCCGCATTGCAGACCTTAATCCAAGCTAATCGCCAATTCTGCGTATACGTGAATAAACGGTTGATTTGGCTACACATTTCAGAGCAAATCAAAGCGCAGAACAGCCAGCCAACTGCCGGAAGACTAGCCTCGAAAATTCGGCAGCGGCCGGAACAGGCGCGGCCTGTTTTCTCTTAATCGCACAATCATGGCGATGATCGGTGTAAGGGATGCTGCAAGAACTGCTGTGACCAGCGCGAATAGATAAACCAACCCAACGTATAAGCTCAATATTTCCCATTGCAGGGTTTTCAACTGGGAAAACACACCAAGCGTCAGGGCGGAAATCCAGCAGGCCAAAGATATCGTTGCAAGGGCCGACAGCTGCAATCGACGCGGCAGTGGCAAATCGCCAAATCGCCAGCTTTGATATGCTCTCATGGTTGGCAATCCGATTTTGCCGATCGCCAGAGCGTTCACAGTTAACATCACCACGACGCCAACTTTGGTCATCAGCTTGGGTGAAAACCGATCAAGATCAAAGCCGGTCCGCAGCCACAACAACGTCGCTCCGCTTGACCACAGCAGTACCAGCCCCATCAAGACCAGCCGGTGCATAATCTCAAGCGCTTCAATATCACGATCATCCAATGGTCGTATGACAGCGCGGACCGCCAAAAGATCCGCCAGCACTGCAATGCCAAACCCCAACGCCATCCCCAAAAGGTGCGTCGCAAGCATAGAATCGTTCAATAATGTCATGTCCATCGACAGACACCTCAGTACTGAAAATCATTATGCGATCGGACAAAATTGATCGCACAAGCGCAATCCAATCGACGCTTCGTGGCGTGTCTGTGCCGGGTTTGAGGCATAAAAAAGACGTTCGCTTTTCTGTCACCGTGCCACTGCCAATAACCATGCACCCGCGACGATTGTTCATGACCAGGCGTCGTTCACGCAGCACGGCGAATGCCATAGGCGATATTTTGCCGAACCATTGCAGCTCGCATTCCGGGCCAGTTCCTTGATTCAGCACTTCCAGCCCATGTTTTGCTGGTATTTCCAACACTGATTCGCTATCCTGCAAAAAGACCCAGGGCGAACCCGGGCAGCAGAGGCAGTCGAGCTAAGCTCATGACGGAAATGGTTTTTGGCGCGGTCCCAAATCGGGACGGCGAACCGATACTTCCCCGCTGGTGGCGGACCATTGATAAGTGGTCGCTCAGCGCTGTACTGATCCTTGTCGGGATCGGGTTGCTGCTGGGATTGGCGGCATCTCCACCGCTCGCGGAACGAAACGGTTTTTCCGCATTCCATTACGTGGAAAAGCAACTGGCATTTGCCGTCCTTGCGATTGCCACCATGTTCGTCCTGACGCTGATGGCTCCCCGGACAATCCGGCGGCTTGCGATAATCGGGTTTGCGCTCTCGATGGTTGGCATGCTCTTGCTGCCAATCTTCGGCACAGACTACGGCAAGGGCGCAGTCCGGTGGTTTTCGTTGGGCTTTGGTTCGATACAGCCTTCCGAGTTTCTGAAACCCGGTTTCATCGTCGTTGCAGGCTGGATGATCGCGGCATCTAACGAGGTCGCCGGCCCACCGGGCAAAAGCTATTCGTTTGTTATGGCACTCTTCATCGTACTTCTTCTCGCGATCCAGCCGGACTTCGGTCAGGCGTGCCTGATCATTTTTGCCTGGGGTGTGATGTACTTCGTTGGTGGTGCTCCGTTCCTCGTGCTGACGGGTATCGCCGGAATGGCAATTGCTGGTGGCGCGTTCGCCTACCAAAATTCCGAACACTTTGCGCGTCGCATCGATGGTTTCCTGTCCGCCGAAGTCGATCCGACGACCCAGCTTGGATACGCCGCGAACGCAATCCGCGAAGGCGGCTTATTTGGCGTCGGCGTCGGCGAAGGCACGGTGAAATGGTCGCTGCCTGACGCGCACACCGATTTTATCATTGCAGTTGCCGCCGAAGAATACGGATTGATCCTCGTCCTCGTAATCATCCTGCTTTATGGCGCGATAGTTCTGCGCTCGCTGTTCCGCCTGATGCGCGAACGAGATCCCTTCATAAGGCTGGCTGGCACCGGTCTTGCATGCACATTCGCCGTTCAGGCCATGATCAATATGTCGGTTGCCGTGCGTCTGCTGCCAGCCAAAGGTATGACGCTGCCTTTTGTCAGTTACGGAGGTTCGTCGCTGATTGCAGGCGGCATTCTGGTTGGCATGCTCTTGGCTTTGACCCGGCTCCGGCCGCAAGGCGAAATCGCAGATCATCTGATCCGGGGCGGAAGGTGAGCGGCACGCATCACCTTGTGATCGCCGCGGGCGGCACTGGCGGGCACATGTTCCCCGCACAAGCCCTGGCCGAAGAAATGCTGGCGCGGGGTTGGAAAGTGTCGCTTTCAACCGATGCGCGCGGCGCCCGCTACGCGAAAGGGTTTCCGGCTAGTGTGTCAATCGCCAAGGTCGCCAGCGCCACTTTTGCGCGCGGCGGAATATTGGCAAAGGCCTTTGCGCCGTTTCGAATTATCGGCGGAATTACCGCCGCCATTTTCAAGTTTCTTGTGGAACGCCCTACTGTGGTGGCGGGCTTCGGTGGATATCCCTCGATCCCCGCGCTCGCTGCCGCATGGGCACTGCGAATTCCCCGTATGATCCACGAGCAAAACGGCGTGCTAGGGAGGGTCAATCAGATCTTTGCACGCCGTGTCAATTCAGTGGCCTGCGGAACCTGGCCCACAAAACTTCCCCACGGAGTTATCGCCACTCACACCGGCAACCCGGTTCGGGCAAATGTCCGATCGAAGGCGGCGGCGGAATATGCCGCGCCCAACGG
>JBPCWO010000045.1:0-4282 GCA_051009475.1 Boseongicola sp. | reverse complement strand
GGGCGCGGGGTCTTTTTGGTCTTGGCCATATTGGTCCCTTGATCCGTCGCGCGCGGTTTATCGGGTGGCGGCAAGCGGGGCAAGGAGGGGAACGGTGAGCGTCGATATCGAAGAAAGACTGGCGCATCTGGAGCGCCTAAGCGAAGAACTGAGCGACGTAGTTTCGACTCAAGGCACCGAGATCGCTGCGCTAAAACAACAAGTGGCATTGTTGATCGAACGCGAAGCCCAGCGGGAAGCTGCAGAAAGCGGCGGCGTGATCCTTGGCGACGAGCGGCCGCCGCATTACTGATATCCGAAGGAGCGAATGCATGACCTATCGCGCACCGGACGACACGCGAGTTGGCCATATTCACCTAAAGGTATCTGATCTTGAACGTTCCATCGCGTTCTATCGAGATATCTTAGGGTTTGAAGTGACGTTGCGCTACGGCGAGAAGGCGGCATTTATGGCGGCGGGCGACTATCACCATCATATCGGACTGAACACCTGGGAAAGCCTTGGCGGCGCACCCTCGCCCAAGGGACATGCGGGCATGTATCATGTGGCCTTTGTATTCCCCGACCGGCCTGCGCTTGGACGCGCCGTCGCCGAAGTTCAAAAGGCCGGTGTCAATATTTATGGTGCAGCTGATCATGGAGTCAGCGAGGCGGTTTATTTCGATGACCCCGACGGCAACGGTATCGAGCTTTATTGGGATCGTCCGCAAAGGGAGTGGCCGCGAGATAGCGAAGACGCGCTGACAATTATTAATGGCCCGCTCGACGTCGCCGCTCTGGTTGCCGGCGCCGGATGATTTTGCAACCGGCTATGGACGACGCCGGGACGACCACCTAGGATTTGTCGTCGGGGAGGCAACTATATGGCATTCGGAACAGATGTCCGCACCTATTTCAACGAGACATGGCACGACGGCGACACGCCGATAATGCGCGCGGCGGATCACGGGTCGTGGTTGGGAACAAACGTATTCGATGGCGCCCGGTATTTTGAAGGCGTGGCGCCTGATCTGCTGGCACATTGCGAACGGGTGAATAACTCCGCGCGCTCATTAATGTTAACGCCAACAGTCGAAGCCAGCGAAATAGTTGCAATCGTCCGCGAGGGTCTTGAACGTTACCCAAGCGAGCAAGCTGTTTACATCAGACCAATGTATTGGGGCATCGACGGGGATGTGTCTGCAATCGTTCCGGACCCGGATAAAACGGGGTTTGCCGTCTGTCTTGAGGCAATTCCGATGGCAACTGCGGATCAAACCGTTCGCCTGACACGAACACAGTTTCGGCGACCAGTCCTGGAAGATGCAGTTGTGAACGCAAAGGCAGGGTGTTTGTATCCGAACAATGCACGAATGCTCGCTGAGGCCAGAGCAAAGGGGTACCCGAACGCCCTTGTCGCCGATATTATGGGAAATGTTGCCGAAACGGCCACCGCGAACATCTTTATGGTGCGCGACGGCGAGATCCTGACGCCAGCCCCAAATGGTACGTTTTTGGCCGGGATTACACGGGCGCGCCACATTAGCAATCTTGCAACTGAAGGCATGCCAGTGAGCGAAAAAGTGTTGTCATTTGCCGATTTTAGAACGGCTGACGAGGTGTTTATGTCCGGGAATATGGCGAAAGTTACGCCAGTAATTGAATTCGATGACACTCACTATCAAGTGGGGCCAGTCACACGCCGCGTCCGTGAGATGTATTGGGATTGGGCGCTCTCAGATACGCCATGATCCATACTGGAACAGACCACATATACCTGCCGGACAGCGCGCTGGAATCGCTCGGGATTGAGCCGCCGGAGGTTGCGGACGCGATCGAGGCTGCTCTGCGGGCTAAGTCAGATGGTCGCCTGCACACAACACCGAAATCCGCGATTCTGCCGGGGGATGGGCGTTACATGATGTCGACGCTTGCCGTGGGCGACGACGGGCTGGTGGTGTTGAAAGCGGTTGGTGTTTATCCCGGAAATGCGGCCCGCGACCTGGACGCAATTAATGGTGCCGTCATCGTGATGGATGCGGAAACCGGGCTTTTGCGCGCAGTGATGGGCGCAAACTGGATTACTGCGGTGCGTACCGCCGCACTGTCTGCAGTTGCCGCGCGCCGGCTGGCTAATCCGGCCGCAGAGACGGTGGCATTTGTTGGCTGCGGCATACAGGCATCGAGTCATTTGGCGGCTTTTATGTCTATGTTTCCGCTTAAGAAGATTTACGCAGTCGGACGTGGCGCTGCAAATGTTGCCCGGCTGTGCGAGGAAGCCAAAGAGCTGGGGCTTGAGGCGGAGGGCGCGATTGCGGAGGACGCTTTGAGACAGGTGGATCTTGTCGTTTCATCGATCACTCTGGACTATTCTGTAACGCCGTTTCTTGAAGCCAGTTGGCTGAAACCCGGCGCATTCGCCACGATCACGGACCTTTTTATTCCGTGGACGCCCGACAGCGCAGAAGTCGTCGACACGATCGTTGTCGATGACCTAGAACAAGAGCGGACAAGCGAGAAACCGATGGTCCCCCCAGATCGGATCACCGACGACCTTACCGGTCTCATTGGTCGCGGCGACCTTAGCTTTGAACCCGATAAAGTGACCGCATTTGCCTTTCGCGGATTGGCATTGGGTGACTACGCCGCCGCGGCGTTGGCGCTTCGCAAAGCTGAAGCCACTGGAGCCGGCCAACGCATTGGCGCGCGACCATAGACAGGCGCGTGCCGAACCCCCATGATCCGCACGAAAGAGGGATGAGCCGATGCGTAAATTTCTGGTCGTTCTGGATGACAGCCGCGAATGCTTGAACGCGATGCGTTTCGCTGCAATGCGCGCAGCACATACTGGCGCAGGCGTTGAGATACTGTCGGTGATCCCACCTGACGAATTCAACCACTGGATCGGCGTTGGCAACATCATGCGTGAAGAGGCGCGAGAGCGCATCCATGCTCATTTCGAAGTTTTCGCCAAATGGATGCGTGATAAACAGGGAATAGATCCCGAACTGGTTATTCGTGAGGGCGAACATGTGCCCGAAATTATGGCGCAAGTCGAAGAGGACACCGATATCGGCGTGCTTGTCCTGGGCGCATCGAGTGAAAATCGCGGACCTGGGCCAATTATTGCGGAACTTGCGCGCAATTTCGGGTCCTTACCGATTCCCGTGACGATTGTTCCTGGCGATTTGTCGAAAGAAAAGTTGGTCGCAATCACCTAAGAATTCGCTGATCAGGTGTTTTAGAATGGTTCCAATCGCTTGACAGTGCGACGGTGGGCGCACATATTTTTGCCCTACCCGATCAGGAAACTCGACATGTTCATCCAAACGGAATCGACTCCAAACCCTGCGACACTGAAATTCCTGCCGGGTCAGGCCGTTCTTGGCGCTGGGACGGCGGATTTTCCGACCGAAACTTCGGCGTCTTCATCGCCGCTGGCAAGCCGGATTTTTCTGATTCAAGGTGTCACCGGCGTATTCTTCGGCACTGATTTCGTGACCGTGACCAAAAACGAAGGCACACAGTGGGATCACGTCAAACCGGCCATCCTGGGCGCGATCATGGAACACTTCCAATCCGGTCGTCCGGTGATTGAAGGCGAAAACGGCGGTGCATCAGGGCACGCTGACCATGATGGCCCGGATGAAGAAATAGTCAACCAAATCAAAGAACTGCTAGATACTCGCGTGCGTCCAGCAGTGGCGCAAGATGGCGGCGATATCGTATTTCACGGATTTGATCGGGGCGTTGTTTATCTGCATATGCAAGGTGCGTGTGCCGGGTGTCCGTCATCGACACTTACGTTGAAAATGGGAATTGAAAACCTGCTACGACATTACATCCCAGAGGTCGTCGAGGTCCGCCCTGTTGCGGCCTGACCCAACGATACTAGCATTTGATACGTCGGCCGCGCATTGCGCGGCCACTTTGTTGCAGGGCGGCGAAATCGTCGCGGCACGGCACGAAGAGATGCAAAAGGGTCAGGCAGAGCGTTTGTTTCCGATGTTAGACGAGGTCCTAGACGAAGCTGAGAATAGTTGGAGCGACCTAGATGGCATTGGCGTTGGCACCGGTCCTGGAAACTTTACAGGCATCCGAATTGCCGTCAGCGCCGCGCGCGGGCTTGCGCTGTCGCTAGGAGTTCCTGCAGTCGGTGTAAACCTATTCGATGCTCTTGCTGCGGGCACTGACGGGAATCTGTTATTGACGCTTGGCGCACCTCGCGAAGCCTTCTACGTGCAGACGCGAATTGGCAGCGAGACTTCTGAGATTTCAGTTCGTGATATCAGCGACTTACCTT
>JBPCWO010000044.1:0-6164 GCA_051009475.1 Boseongicola sp. | reverse complement strand
CTACAAGCGCACGCAGCAATCCGGCCGCCTCTTCTGAAACCGAATTCAATTCTATCATCTTCTCGAGCAAAATCGGCTTCTTCGAGAATTTGCGAATGGAAAGTGACGGTCCATCAATTGCACAGGGCCGAATTATGGCATTCACTCGACTCCCGTCGGGGAGGCGTGCGTCCACCCAAGGCTGGCTTTCATCAACTCTACGGCCAATAGAAGATACAATTTTATCAATGATTCTAAGTAGGTGTCTCTCGTCCCTAAAGCGAATTGTTGTACGCTCAAGAACACCAAATCGCTCGACATAGATCTTGTCGTGAGCGTTGACCAGAATATCGTTGATGGTCGGATCGGCCAGGAGCGGCTCAAGGGGGCCGTATCCCAGAACTTCGTCCATCAGTTCGTCGACAATGATCTTGAAATCCTCGGTCCGCATTGGCCGCTTTTCTTCGGCCAAAACTACCTGGACGAGGTTTGCAACTTCTCGGCGCAACTCATCTGTGGCGACTTTGTCGATGACGCTCAGATTCAACCGTTCAAGCAGCGCCTCGTGGAGTCGGCTTTTCAAATCTAGCCGGTCTTTCAGTTCCTTGTCAGTCTTTGTCAAAGAACGTAGTGCGGTTGATGCGACTTGCGCGGCAGCGTCCAGTTCAACAACGTTGTCGCTGTTTTTCGCAGGTGCATCGCTTTTTCCGAACTGTTTGAACATGACTTGGTCTCCTTAAACTCGTACTTCCGAGCCTTCCTTTGGCAGGGCAGCAAGTGTCGCCTTAGCTAGACTAGCGATCGCCTTTGCGATGTCAGAACGACTCGCAACTTCGGAAATCGGTTTGCCGATATCGACGGCCCCACGTGCCGCCTTAGGATCGTGTGCGATCCAATGATTGAAATTGATATCCAGAGCCTTGGCGGCCTCTTTGTGATGCTCTTTCAGAAGCATCGGTTTTTTCTCGTGATTAATCACCACCTCGATCGGCAGTTGTGCATTATCCGCCAGCACGAATTCCATTAGACGACGGGTGGCACGTATTGCCGGCACTGTCATATCAGTGACGATCAATAGTTGATCCACCTCACTGAGCACCGGCTCAATCCACGATACAAGAGCGCGTGGCAAATCAACCACGACGTAGTCGAACATCGTCCGCAGTGTCTTTATGAGTGCGTCCGCTTGCTCTGGTTGCATGGCATCAAGCGGCACAAAACTTGAAGGGGCCGCAAGTACTGCCAGGCCCGATGGCAAACGCGTGATCGATTGTTCGACCCACATTGCGTCGGGCAGAAAATTCTCGGAAGCGAGTTGAAGAAGTCCTTCTTGCTTATCAACGTCCAGAAAATCACCGACAGTGCCGAATTGCAGGTCGAGATCGACAATCACTACACGGTTCGCGGCCTCTTTCTTAAATGTACCTCGGCGATCAAGAAGTTGGTCAGCAAGATTGACCGCTACGGTTGTTGCACCGATACCGCCCCGCGCTTGCTGAACTGCGATCAGACGACCAGGATTTCCGCTTCCAGAGGAATAACTTTCAACGATACTCGCACGCTTTTTTTCAATCCAGCTATTTATCTGTTCAACCAGCTCGTCATTTGGCATCGGAAACGGGAGAACATCATCCACGCCTGCCCGACTAAGCGCGCGAGCCTTTGATAAGGGAAGATCACCATCCGTTAGTGCCAAGTATGTGGTGCCAGGCTTGCGTTGGTCGGTTAGCACTTCGATCGCAGAAAGATCTGCGGCGTTCGACGGGTCAGTTGCAAAGATTACGACGTCGTGGTCTGCGGCCATTTTGACGGCAGTTCCATTCAATTGCGAAACGCTAACGTCTTCGCGACTGATCCGTGCACGTTCGATTGTATCGAGCGCGCTGCCAACAGATTTGGTGACATCTTCGTCCGACGAAATTAGCAGAATGGAACTATCACTCATATCAATACACCTGACTCAATTTGGAGCAGAACATTTATCCGTTCATCCCCTGGTTCATGTCCTCGGCCGGAAGCGTGACCGAGATTCCGGGAAATGGTATGCACCCGGTGCATCCGGGTCCGTCCGGCAATGTCGACGATGCATTTGCAGCCCCCGCAGCAGCCGCCAGACTTGACAGTGGCGTGACGAATTCGAACATTAGTTCGTTGAAGTTATTTCCATTTGCTGACCCAACAATTCGCGCCGTTATCAGCGGTACGTACGGGCCGCCGATAAACCCTAGGCGTCGATCATAATTGTACTGCAATAGAATGTTGGGGCGGTCGGTTCCTTCAGGCATCAGATCCTGTAGGGCCGCCCACATTTCGTCAGCGGTGTTCTGTGAGTCTGGGTTACCACCATCCGGGTTTGAAAGAAGACACTGCACATCAACCTGTTCGCAGACGCCACCATCCGTGCTGCAAAGTGTGCCCGCACCATAGGTTGTTGATGCGCCGGAATCACGAGCATGATAACTTGGAACACCTGCACAAACTGGTGGGCGCACAGCTGCTATTCGAACTGCACGCTGCATTGCCTTTTCGGCGACAACCCAGTTGTACCCAAGCCGACTGAAGTCGATCACCGCGAAAAGGATTAACAGGAAAAGCGACACGCAAATTGCGAATTCGACCAGCGTCGTACCAGTTTCATCGCTAAAAAATACGCCGAACCTTTTCTTGAGTTTGCTGCTTTGAATCTTCATCACTCAAACTCCAAATATCCGCGACTGGTCCGTCACTGTGTGGGTAATGTTCGGGATCAATTGCAGACCATTGAATGTAAGAATGCCACCTAGCGGGAGTTCGATCTCGACCTGCGCTGCGACCTGCGCAATAGGCACTTCGTTTTGACGGTAAGTCCCCGCTGGCGGAACAACGCAAACGTAAGTCGATGTGACACTCTGGATTGTTATTTTTTCCGGCAATACGTCATATTCGTTGTCCATATTTCGGCGAACAATCTGTAACGCTGCATCTTCGAAGCCACCGTTTCCATCTGGATTGCTGAATACGAGAACGCCACCTGAACCGTTGGCAGCCCCGCTGCAAATTCCTTCTGGTGCAACGCGTGCGAGATAGCGCGCTGCGTCGCGCACACCGACAACCGCGCCCTGATATGAAAAGAAAACCCGCGAAAACTCGACAATCACAAAGAACGAAAGCAGGAACAGCGGTAGAAAAATTGCAAATTCCACGAGCGCTACACCGTCTTCGTCGCGACGAAACCGCCTAACAAGGGTTTTTATGCAATTTACCGACATCTTGATCACCGATAGATCTGCACGAGGTTTCGGAACGTCCCGTTTTGGACTGTGGACTGGCCTGAATTCAGCGCCGGGCCAATGGGTTCAATCCACATATCGAACTTCTTCTTGTCACTTGGATCGCCCTTAACCGGCGTCGAAATGAATGACTCGACGAAGTATGTGGCCAAAACATCCTTGGTATTGCCCTTAACTTGTTGCGCCGTGCAATCGACAATGGCCGCAACGACAACGCGTCGACGCGGATCGAGCGAAAAGTTATTGGGTCCACCCTCGGACGGGTCGGTTGCACATAATGGCAGACTGTATTCAACCCGATCTTGATCCGGCCCGACGTCAAATTCCAACAGCGGCATCAAGCTAGGGACATTACCCGGGTTAACCGGGTCAATCAGCGCCGTTGCAATCGGAATTCCCGGATTATTTATGTAACTGTTATAGGCAGCCACAGGATTGGTGTAGTAGGTCGCCATAACTTCAGCCACATAATACTCCCACCGTGACGCACCATAAGGTAACTCCGGATACCCGTTTGTGTTCCCGGGGCGAAATGGATCGTGGACATGATAGTCAACGCCGTTTACGTCGATGACTTCGTCGGCGGGATTGTTATCTCCATCCGGATAGTTAAGGATATCCGTGTCACCCGGGATGATATCTTCAAGTAGATCCAGGCCAGTGTCATAGCTGTCGCCATCAATGGAGTAGTTAGCCTCCGCGTACAGCATTCGTCCAGCGTCCCAAACACCATCACCAAACCGAACTTCGCCATTCCATGCTTCGCAAAAACCCCCCGGGTTACCATTGGTGAAGCAATCATCCTGCGGGAACGCCATGGTCGGCACGTCGTAGTCTACGCCACCCTGGATGCATTCGTCGCCACCACTATCAACAAACCCGCGCGTAATGATTGGGGCGGGTTGAAATGTCGGATTGTCGGCGTATTGACTGACCGTGGCATTAAACATGTCAAAGCGCGTGTTGAAGACTGCACTTTCGATGCCCTGCTTTTGCCCAGGCAGCGTTTCAAGCAGACCATTTTCAAAGCAATTAACCACACCGTTTTCAGCGGCAATCAGACAAACCAGCAACGGCGTTCCATTCAGACCGGCACACTCACCATCCGAATCAACCAAGCTTTCGTCAGGGATCGTGTCCCGCGGATCGAGCCAGCCGAAGTTGCCTGAATCCCAAAAAGAATTACCGCCCTGGCCGGTGCGAAGCAAAACTTGCTCGCCAATGTGGTTCTTAGGATCCCATATGAGTCCATCACCATCAGCAGGATCAGGATCCGGAAGGCAGAAAAAGACCGGCGCAATATCGCAAGCCAAACTTGTAAAACCGGCAACAGCTTCGGCACTAACGGCCTCGTCGGGCAACGGATCACTGGAGAAAATTGTCAATAAGTTCGCGAAGACCCAAGGCACATCGACCTCGTTGGCTTGAATACGGACGAAGCGAGCAATGAAGTCGTTGGTCGGATCGGATACATCGAGTGCGCCAACCAACGGATCAAGATCATCTGCGGGAAGATCTTCGTAAAAGAAGATACTGTAGTCGCTCACTCCAGATAATGTTTGTCCGATGCCGCCATCAGCCTCGTCTCCAAAAACGAATGAGTCAGAAATCAACTGATCTGCAGCGGTCGACGCGCGAGATATGGCGCCAGGAAATCCATTCAGCTCGCCCGCAGAAGCAAGTGCCACGTTGTCGGCGAAAGACTGTAGTTCGGTTTGCGTCGAAGATCGGCGGCCAAGGTCAAATGACAATGCAGAAATTAGAAATACGGCTGCAACACATATGGCAAAGAATACCAAAAGTGCGCCGTCTTCTTCGCGAGAAAATTGGTTTTTGAAAGTATTGCCGACACGGTTCAACATGGCAGTTATTCTCCCCCTGATTTTAACAACACTAACAGCAAACTATGGAGTTGCCCGAGCGAACATCTGTCGGGCAACGCCAATTCTTATTTAGTTGGTTTCGTCGCGTTCTCTAACTTCTACTTCCGAAATTGCAGTGGCAGCGCGACGAACTTTAACAGTGGATTTCGGACCTTCTTCGGTTGGAGACTCATCGCGAATGATGTCCGAAAGCCGGATCGATTCAAGCGGCTTGTCAACAACCGAGTCCAAGGTGCGCAGCGACAAACTAAGAATGCCGGCTCTTTGTGCAAGCGCTAATTTCTGGCCCTGCTCCGGGGACACTTCGACAGTAACAGTCTTGGCGATATTTGCGGCCTCGTCCAATTCGTCTGCCTGCTGGTCGACACCAATAACGCGTATGTTCTGCAGAATAGTCACCGCACGCAAGCTTTCCCGGTTGCCTTGGGTCAACACGATGTCAACTGTGTCGCCGGGTGTTACAAAGCCGCCAACCGCAGTTTGGGCATCTACCTTGATCGCCATCGCGCGCGTGTTTTTCCCCAAAGTCTGGACAATTGTGACTTTCTCACCGAAATCCGAAACCTTGTTTGCCAGAACCAGCTCGCCCTGCGCCATTGCACGTTTAGCGCGACGCGGGTCGTTTCCTCGTTGCGGAATCAGCGAATTGTAGTCAGCGAAAGTACCCGGAGGTACCGCTTCGGCAGGCCACATAATGGTGGTTAATTTGTGCCCTTCGATCGTTGTGCCGAAAGGAATGTCCTGTCCGGCAACCACGACACTAACCAGGCCGGGGCTGGTATCAATTGACGCTGTTGCTGGCTGAACCTGTAGAAGTTCCTTAGATGCAAATACTGATGCGCCAGCAATCGCCATACCGAACATAGTTATCAACAAAGAGCGCGTACGCATGTCTAGTACCTCACATATTGCAAATGTTTCTCGCGAACCTCAGTTTGCTAGAAAGCACTTGCGGTTTCCGAAAGCTCGTTCCCGACGGCAGTAGCCACCGCGGAAATTGCTGCGCTTCCGACAATAATGGCGACCATTAGCG
>JBPCWO010000043.1:0-14011 GCA_051009475.1 Boseongicola sp. | reverse complement strand
CGCGCAGAATGGGCATTCAAACTGTCGCAGTCTATTCCGACGCGGATGAAAGCGCGCTCCATGTGCGGATGGCTGACGAGGCGGTTCACATCGGCCCGCCGCCCGCAAACCAGTCATATATCGTCATAGACAAGATCATGGACGCAATCCGGGAATCCGGAGCCGAGGCCGTACATCCCGGCTATGGATTTCTAAGCGAGAATCCGAAATTCGCCGAAGCGCTTAAAAAGGAAGGCGTCGCTTTCATTGGCCCGCCGGTGAAGGCAATCGAAGCAATGGGTGACAAGATCACTTCGAAAAAAATCGCCCAGGAAGCCGGCGTCACGACCGTTCCGGGAAACATGGGTCTAATTGAAGACGCCGATGAGGCCGTGAAAATTTCGTCCGAAATTGGTTACCCCGTGATGATCAAGGCCAGCGCGGGCGGCGGTGGCAAGGGTATGCGGATCGCCTGGAACGACGAAGAAGCCCGCGAAGGCTTTCAAAGCTCGAAAAACGAGGCGGCAAGTTCGTTTGGCGACGACCGTATCTTTATCGAAAAATTCGTCACACAGCCTCGGCACATTGAAATTCAGGTTTTGGCGGATAGCCACGGTAACACGGTTTATCTAAATGAACGCGAGTGTTCGATCCAGCGACGCAACCAGAAAGTGGTGGAAGAGGCACCGTCACCATTCCTTGACGAAGCAACCCGCCAGGCGATGGGAAAAGAAGCCTGCAATCTTGCCAAGGCCGTCGATTATGCCAGCGCCGGAACAGTCGAATTCATCGTAGACGGCGACAAGAACTTTTACTTCCTTGAAATGAATACCCGGCTTCAGGTCGAACACCCTGTTACGGAACTGATCACTGGCATCGACCTTGTTGAACAGATGATCCGCGTCGCGGCAGGTGAAAAACTCTCATTGAAACAAGAAGATATCGGTATCAACGGTTGGGCAATTGAAAATAGGTTATATGCCGAAGACCCGTATCGAGGGTTTTTGCCGTCAATTGGTCGGCTTTCACGCTATCGCCCTCCGGAAGTCATTGCGGAAGAAACTCTGGCAGTGCGCAACGACACCGGCGTCTTCGAAGGTGGCGAAATTTCGATGTATTATGACCCGATGATCGCCAAGCTTTGTACGTGGGCTCCGACAAGGGACGTCGCGATCGAGGAAATGCGAGTCGCGCTGGACAGCTTCGAAATCGAAGGCATTGGTCACAATATCCCGTTCCTTGCGGCCGTCATGGATCATCCTAAGTTTGTCTCTGGCGATATGACGACCGCCTTCATTGCCGAAGAATATCCGGATGGCTTTGACGGCGTGACTCTGGGCGATGATGATTTACGGCGGATCACGGCAGCGACAGCAGCGATGTATCGCGTTGCCGAAATCCGGCGGACGCGAATATCCGGCCGCTTGGGAAACCACGAGCGATATGTCGGCGCCGATTGGGTTGTCCGTTTGCAAGGCGAAAGCATCCCGGTTGTGATCTCCGCTGATCCGGCCGGTGCAGATGTTTCATTCGAGGACGAAACAACGCTACGGGTAACCAGCGACTGGACCCCTGGCAAATCTCTAGCCCGACTGAACGTTGACGGCACGCCTCTGGTCCTCAAAGTTGATAAACGGACCGCTGGTTTTCGCATTCGCTACCGTGGCGCCGACATGGTCGTGACGATACGTTCACCAAAACAGGCCGAGCTCGCCGCGCGAATGCCCGAGAAGTCTCCGCCGGATACTTCCAAGATGCTCCTTTGCCCGATGCCCGGGCTGATCGTGAAAATCGACGTCGATGAAGGTCAGCAAGTGCAGGAAGGACAGGCCTTGTGCACCGTCGAAGCAATGAAGATGGAAAACATCCTCCGCGCCGAGAAAAAAGGTGTCATTTCAAAAGTCAACGCGAGCGCGGGTGACAGCCTTCAGGTTGACGACGTGATTATGGAATTCGAATGAGGTCCAACGCTGTTCAAAAATTTCCGCTTAGCTACTCAGCCGAGTGCACAGCGTCGCGAATCTCTTGCTGGCGCAAAGGTATCTTGTCGATGGACCGGCTAAGCTCACGAACGTCCCAGGGAAACGGTTTTCGCAACTTCACGCCGCCGTCTTTGCCTATCAATGTCAGCATGAATCCGCGCGGGCGAAGCTTGCGACGGACATCGCTGGGGTCCGCCCGGGATGTATCGATGATCAGTACCACATCGCGTTTTACCAGCTCATCGACGCGCGCCTCCAAAAGATCCACCTGGCGTTTGAAGGCCGGGTTGGCCGGCGTATCGGCGAACACGATGACAGGCCGCGCTAGCCAGCGAAAATCATCCAGCGAAACCTCGCTCGAATCAAAAATAGTTGCCGGTTCCGCCTTCCAGCGATCCACGGCAGATTGCGCCGTGACGCTGCCATCGGCCGCGAAAACGGAACAGGCCGCAAAGATTGCGGCATGCAACGAGAGTATCTGTATCCAGCGTCTGGCCAACATCGCCTCACTTTCTTGTTCGAATATATGCGTCTTGCGCGGAAATCGAAGGGATTTGACAACCGGTCACGCGGTTTTTAGGGCAGAAACACCCAATTCGGAGCGGTATTCATGAGCGATTGGAAGGCTTTAGCTGAAAAAGAACTCAAAGGTCGCGATATCCAGGAAATCGAGTGGGAGACGCTGGAAGGCATCCTAGTAAAGCCACTCTACACTGAATCCGACACAAACGACCTCAAGCACATAGGCTCGGTCCCTGGCTATGCTCCGTTTGCGCGCGGTGTAAAAGCTACAATGTATGCGGGCAGGCCATGGACGATCCGGCAGTATGCTGGCTTTTCAACGGCCGAAGAATCGAACGCATTCTACCGTCGAAATCTAGCCGCTGGGCAGCAAGGCGTGTCGGTTGCTTTCGACTTAGCGACCCATCGTGGATACGACAGTGACCACCCTCGGGTGATTGGCGATGTTGGCAAGGCGGGAGTCGCCATCGACAGTGTCGAGGATATGAAAATCCTGTTTGATGGCATTCCGCTGGATCAGGTCACTGTCTCCATGACGATGAACGGCGCTGTCATTCCGATCCTCGCCAGCTTCATCGTTGCTGGCGAAGAACAGGGACACGACAAATCGCTTTTGGCGGGCACAATTCAAAATGATATTTTGAAAGAGTTCATGGTCCGGAATACGTATGTTTACCCGCCCGAACCCTCGATGCGGATTGTCGCCGACATCATCGAATATACATCGGACCACATGCCCAAGTTCAATTCGATTTCGATTTCGGGCTATCACATGCAAGAGGCTGGCGCGAACCTGGTCCAAGAGCTGGCCTTCACCCTGGCAGACGGTCGCGAATATGTCCGGACCGCCATCGCGCGTGGTATGGATGTCGATAAGTTTGCTGGGCGCCTTAGCTTCTTCTTTGCCATTGGTATGAACTTTTTCATGGAAGCGGCCAAACTTCGGGCCGCGCGCCTGCTTTGGTCGCGCATCATGGACGAATTTGATCCGAAAAACCCGCGTTCGAAAATGCTTCGCACGCATTGCCAGACCAGCGGTGTCAGCCTGCAAGAACAAGACCCATACAACAACGTTGTCCGCACTGCTTACGAAGCGATGAGCGCCGTGCTTGGAGGGACGCAATCTCTACACACCAATGCGCTGGACGAGGCCATCGCGCTGCCGACGGATTTTTCCGCCCGGATCGCGCGAAATACCCAGCTTATCCTCCAAGAAGAGACCGGCATCACCAATGTCGTCGATCCACTTGCTGGAAGCTATTACGTTGAAAGCCTGACCGCCGAATTGGCCGAAAAAGCGTGGGAAATTATTGAAGAAGTTGAAGAATTGGGTGGTATGACCAAAGCCGTTGCCAGCGGGATGCCAAAACTTCGTATAGAGGAATCTGCCGCCCGCCGGCAGGCAATGATCGATCGCGGCGACGAGGTTATCGTTGGCGTCAATAAATACCGCAAGGACAACGAAGACCCGATCGACATCCTCGAAATCGACAATGACAAGGTCCGCGAAGCGCAGATCGCCCGGTTGGAACGAATTCGTGCGACCCGCGACCAGGAAAAGTGCGCTTCAGCACTGGATCAATTGAAGACCTGCGCGAAAGACGGCGGCAATCTGCTTGCGGCGGCGGTCGAAGCTGCAAGGGCGCGCGCGAGTGTGGGAGAGATCAGTATGGCTATGGAAAAGGTTTTTGGTCGCCACCGGGCCGAAGTTAAAACACTCGCTGGCGTCTATGGCGCTGCCTACGAAGGTGACGAAGGATTTGCGGCGATTCAAAAGGACGTCGAAGCTTTTGCCGAAGAAGAAGGCCGCCGGCCTCGGATGCTGGTTGTGAAAATGGGCCAGGACGGTCACGATCGCGGGGCAAAGGTGATCGCAACAGCGTTCGCCGATATCGGATTTGATGTTGACGTCGGGCCGTTATTTCAGACCCCGGAAGAGGCCGCGCAAGACGCGATCGACAACGACGTTCATGTTGTTGGCATCTCGTCGCAGGCCGCCGGGCATAAAACACTCGCACCGAAATTGGTTGAAATCCTGAACGAACGGGACGCGGGCGATATTCTGGTGATCTGTGGTGGCGTGATCCCCCAGCAGGACTACGAATTCCTGATGACTGCTGGTGTAAAAGCAATCTTCGGGCCCGGCACGAACATCCCGGCCGCAGCCGGTGATATTCTGAGACTGATCCGCAAAGCACGAGCCTCTTGACCAAGCGCGAAAAAATATTGCTAGGCATGGCCTTTGGTGCCTTGTGGGCGATTGCTGTCGTAGCGCTGCCATCATTGGTGCCATCAAACTTCTTTGTGCCTCTAAACGTGGCGCTAATCGTGGCGTTATTGCCGGGGGGCCTGTTTTTGTTGCTGGTTATTGGGCGATTGGCACAACGAAGATTTTTTGACGACGCCACAATCGACGGCGAACCGTTCCAGGTGGGATCGGATGCGGACATTGATCAGCGCGTACTGACCAACACCGTCGAACAACTTGTTCTTGCTTTGGTGACTTGGCCATTTGTGGGTTTGGTGCTCGGCGGCGCGGCCGTCATCTCACTGGGAATTGGATTTGGTATCGCCCGCATGGTGTTTTGGATCGGCTATCACCAATCTCCGCCGCTGCGTGCATTCGGATTTGCCGCGAGTTTCTACCCAACAATCGCGGCTGTCATTTGGTCGGCGTTGGTGTGGTTTGTTTGAAGGCACTGTCGCTAAATCTTCGGAATTAGGCTTGATCATAAGCGATAATTCGCACCATCAAGGTTTATGACCTACTCGTTGGCTCTCGACCATCTTGTCGTTGTAGCGCGCGCGCTCGAAGAAGGCACAACTTACGTCGAGGCTATTCTCGGCGTGGAAATGTCCGCCGGCGGCAAGCACCCGAATATGGGGACGCACAATCGCCTGCTGTCGCTTGGGCCGGATGCCTACTTGGAAGTTATCGCCATTGATCCGGCAGCGCCCAAGCCGCCCCATCGGCGTTGGTTTGGTCTGGACGCCTATGTCGGCGCGCCGCGGATGATGAATTGGGTATGCCAGACTGATGATATCGAGGCCGCCCTGGAAGATGCACCACCCGGGAGCGGCAATCCGATGCGACAATCTCGTGGCGAATTTGAATGGCACATGGCAATTCCAGAATTCGGCCGACTGCCCTTCGATGACGCATGTCCGGCGTTAATTAGATGGGGCGACGGTCCGCATCCAGCGGCCAGGCTTCCCGACTACGGCATTCGACTGTCGCGTCTGGACGTCTTCCATCCAAGAGCACCCGAATTGCTAGCCGAATTTCCAGCACTGCACCGGATCAATCAGGCGTCCGTGCGCCAAGGCCCTGAAAAAAGATTGATTGCAACCGTATCGACCCCCGAAGGAAATCGAGTTCTGGCATGATAATCCGCCCGGCCGAGACCGACGATGCCGCCGCCGTGGCCGGCATATTGAATCAGGTTATCCGCGACACAACTATTTCCTTCAAACCTAAAGAGCTTTCACATTCCGAAGTGCAGTCACAAATCGCCGCTGCTCCGGCTTACTTTGTCGCCGTTGATCAGCAGTCTGTTATTGGGTTCGCGACGTATGATCAGTTTCGAAAGGGCCCGGGCTATGCGAGAACAATGGAACATACGATCATGTTGGCGCCAAATGTCCGCGGAACCGGGGCAGGGCGAGCGTTGATGAAAGTTGTCGAAGATCACGCACGCGAGGCCGGGGTTGGTTCGCTATGGGCGGGCATCAGTAGTGAAAACCCCGATGGTATCTCGTTTCATTTGGCGATAGGATTTGAAGAAGTCGCTCAGCTTCCAAAAGTTGGATACAAATTCGACCGATGGCTCGACCTTGTTTTGATGCGGAAATGGTTGCAACCCGAGCGTGACGGCTCGGATCGTTCCGACTAGGTTCGCGCCCATGTCAATCTGGTCACGAATCGCAGAAGCCCTCGCTGCCCTTAGCTCCGGTGAACCGCTTTCCGCGGTGTTTGAAAAGCTCAGAACGCCGCCCGAGCAATCTGTAGCATTTGCAATCGCCGTTATCGCGCTGGGCGCAAAAATGGCCAAAGCAGACGGTTTGGTGACAAGGGACGAAGTCACCGCGTTTCGCGAGATATTCTTTATCCCACACGACGAAGAAGAGAATGCGGCGAAAGTTTATGATCTCGCGCGGCAGGATGTTGCGGGTTTCGAAGAATACGCGACCAGCGTCGCCCGGCTGTTTGATAGCGCGCACATTACACTTTGCGATTTGTTAGAGGGCCTTTTTCACATTGCCGTCGCCGACGGCTCCTATCATCCCAACGAGGACGATTTCCTGGCCCGCGTCGCCGATATTTTTGGCATCACCGACCGTGAATTCAGGTCTGTGCGCACCCGGTTCGTTCCCGATGCTGATCCCGATCCGTGGGATGTATTGGGTGTCGATCCCGAAGCATCAATCGATGATATCCATGCAGCGTGGCGCCAGTTGGTTCGCGAAAGCCATCCCGACCGGATGATTGCCCGCGGCGTCCCAGAAGAAGCAATCAAGCTGGCTGAAAAAAGACTGGTTGCCATAAACCGCGCTTGGGAATCCATTCGCGAGGGCCAAGCCTGATGCGCATTGCGACCTACAACGTCGAATGGTTCAGCAATCTGTTCGACGATGCCGGAAGCATTCTGGACGACAACAGATGGTCGGGTCGCCATGACGTTCACAGGTCCCAGCAGTTGGCCGCGCTGGGAATTGTGTTTACGGCGCTTGATGCTGATGCGGTGATGATAATCGAAGCGCCCGACAGCCACCGCCGCCGGGATGGTGTTGCAGCACTGGAAAATTTTGCGGCCGCGATAGGATTGCGCGCGCGCAAAGCAGTTATGGGCTTTGTTAACCAAACCCAGCAGGAAATTGCGCTTCTTTATGATCCCGACGCGATGACAGCTCGGCACGATCCGATCGGTCACCCGAAATTCGATTCTGCCTATCGCATCGACCTCGATGTCGACGCGGCGCCAGAGAAAGTGCGCTGGTCAAAACCGCCGCTTGAATTGGCGGTAGAAACTAACGATGGTCATCAATTCAGACTGATTGGTGTCCACGCCAAATCAAAGGCGCCCCACGGTGCACGTCGCCCCAAGGAAGTGATGCGGATTGCAATAGAAAACCGGCGCAAGCAACTCGCCCAGTGTATTTGGCTTCGGGAACGTGTGGAAGATCATCTCGATGCCGGTGACACACTGATCGTGCTCGGTGATTTTAACGACGGTCCCGGCCTTGATGAATACGAAAAGCTCTTCGGACGCTCGGGCGTAGAAATTGTTATCGGCGACGACGAGGACGCCCAGCTTTATGATCCCCACGCCGAAGCGGTAATTCGTCGCCCACTCGGGCTTATGCCTGCGTCTGCTAGGTTTTGGATGCCAGACCAGAAGCGCTGGATGCAGACATTGCTGGACTATGTGATGGTTTCGCCGGATTTGCGGGATAAGGCCAGCGAGTGGCGGATTTGGCATCCTTTCGACGACCCGGCCTGTTACAAAACGCCCGAATTGCGCGAGGCCCTTCTTACCGCCTCGGATCATTTTCCAGTCAGCGTCGAGCTTGATTTCGCCAGCGGATAAGGTCGTTGACCAATGAGTGGCACCAAGGCACTGTCTGCGCAAACCAATCCTTTAAGGGGATGCGGATGGACGCCAGCGGCGACGCTGCGACCGAAGATTGGGGGCCGTTTGGCCGGCCTCTGTTCGACGATCCGAGCGCGCGCGCACTCGGGCGCGTTGGCGTTCTTGATGTCGGTTCAAACTCGGTTCGAATGGTTGTCTTCGACGGCGCGGCGCGAAGCCCCGCATATTTTTTCAATGAAAAAGTCATGGCCGGGCTTGGTGCTGGAATGGCGGGAACGGGCCGTCTTAACGCAGACGGAAGGCGTCGCGCGCTAGCAGCTATCCGACGGTTTCAACAACTGGCCGAAACAATGAAGATCGCGCCGCTGACGGCCGTCGCAACAGCGGCCGTGCGCGAGGCAGAGGACGGCCCGGCCTTTCGAGAGGAGATCGAGAAAGAAACCGGCCTTCGCCTTTGGGTCATTGATGGAAAGGAAGAGGCACGGCTTTCTGCACAAGGCGTGTTGCTCGGCTGGCCCGGTGCCTATGGCTTGGTTTGCGACATTGGTGGTTCCTCGATGGAACTCGCCGAGCTGCGCGAGGGTCACGTTGGAAATCGCATCAGTACCAAACTTGGACCGCAGCGCCTGATGGCAATGAAAGGCGGAAAGAAGGCCCTACGCAATTTCATCAAGCAAGAGGTGTCGGATCTCGCCGAGGTTATGGGCCGCCAGAAGGACCGATTATTTCTTGTGGGTGGATCGTGGCGTGCACTGGCGCGCATCGACATGGATCGGCGAGACTATCCTTTGGCAGTGCTGCACGAATACCGGATGTCACGGAAATCGGTTTTGGCGACCATCGGTTATATCGCCGAGAATGACCCCGAGGAACTTCGCCTGCGATGTGGGCTTGGAGTCAGCCGGATGTCGCTGGTGCCGCTCGCGTCGCTGGTTCTGAAAGAACTTGTTCGCACATTCAAGCCTTACGACATCGCCATATCGAGCTACGGCATTCGCGAAGGGATGCTTTACGAACAGATGCCGCAACGACTGCGGGATCGCGATCCTCTGATCGAGGCGTGTCGCTTTGCTGAGGCCAAGGATGCCCGTATCCCTGGATTCGGCAAGCGCCTGTTCGAGTTCGTATCGCCGCTCTTCAAAAGCCGCGGCGGCCCGCCGAAAAGGTTAATCAAGGCCGCTTGCCTGCTGCATGACGTCAGCTGGCGCGCGCATCCGGATTACCGCCATGCGGTGGCATTTGACGAAGCAACCCGTGCAAATTTAGGCGGAATGACCCATGGCGAGCGGGTGTTTTTGGGTGTTGCACTCTTTCACCGATACAAAAACAACCGCGATAATACACGGTTTGAACCAATGTTTCGTTTGATCGATAAAACCGAATTATCGCAGGCTGAAATCCTGGGTAAGGCCATGAGATTCGGCGCCATGTTGACGGCTTCAGAAGATCAAAAAATGGGTAGTCTCAAACTTTATCCAAAGAAACGGCGCCTCGAAGTCAGGCTGGCCGCAGGCACTTCCGATCTTTTTGGAGAGGTCGCCGAGGCGCGCCTGAACTCACTCGCCGACGCGCTTGGTGTCGAAGATATCGAAATCAAAGGCGGCTAAAGTTCAATCTCTCCGTCTTCGTCCTCTGGGTTTCGTTCCATCGGCGTTCGCCGTCGAATAATTATGTCGCCATTAGGAAGCATTTCAGGAGGGTGATATACGTCAATATTGTCGAGCAGGTTAGTCAGGTCGTCGAAAGCTGGCTCCATTTCTTCCATCAAACCACGCATAAACAACCGAAGCGCTTCTGACATAAGGTCACGACCGCCCGGTTCTTCGTCCTGAGCCGCGACAGGAGTAGCCATCAAAACGAATATGAGCGCAAGGATTCTCATGATCCTATGATATCACATTCGCCTCTTCCGCCTAAGCGGGCCAATCGAAAACCGGCGAATCCGTGCCGCCTCCGAATGACTGATACAATTCTTTGCAACGCTGCCAGCAGTTTTTGTTTATGTGAACGATGACATGAAAACAGCCTTTGATCAGAGCTGATTTGATACCTGCCACGACGAAGAGACCAAGGCGAGGTGCTTGTTTCCAATGTCACAATCAAAAGGCCGATATAGGCACCTTCTTGAGGTGAAGTGCTATTCTTGGCATCAGGCCCGGCCCTATATCACTCTGCCGCAATCTTGATTACCGGTTCCATTTCGCGAAGCGTTTCGTCCGACAAATGGCACTTGACCTGATGCCCGTCCGCCAATGTTCGCATGGGCGGAACTTCGACGTCGCAAAGCCCGTTTGGAACCTGATCCTTCCAACGACAGCGGGTTTGGAAGGGGCAGCCAGACGGCGGGTTCATCGCCGAAGGGATATCGCCTTCCAGCACGATATGCGTCTTTTCGATACTCGTGTCCGCGATTGGAACCGCAGAAAGCAGCGCTTCGGTATAGGGATGATACGGCGGAGCAAACACCTGATCGGTGTCGCCCAATTCAACCACATGACCGAGATACATCACCATGACCCGATCCGAGAGATAGCGCACGATGCTGAGGTCGTGACTGATGAAAAGAAGCGTTGTTTTTTCGTTTCGCTGGATTTCCATCAACAGGTCGGTCACAGCGGCCTGAACGCTTACGTCCAGCGCCGAGACCGGCTCGTCCGCGACCACAATACGGGCACCACCAGCGAAGGCGCGGGCGATACCGACCCGTTGTTTCTGCCCGCCCGAAAGCTGGCGTGGCATGCGAGTTGCAAATTCACGCGGCAACTTGACCAGATCGAGAAGCTCCAGCATCCGCTGGTTTCGATCCGCCTCGGAATCGCCGATCTGGAATATTTCCAATGCGCGAATGATCTGTCTTCCGACAGTCATCGACGGATTGAGCGTGTCGAATGGATTCTGGAACACCATCTGAACAGACGATACCGTTTTCGTGTCGCGCTCCTCGATCGGCACGTCTTGAATCGGGTTGTTGTCCAGTAGGATCTCGCCTTCAGTCGCGGTCTCAAGTCCCATCAACACTTTGGCAAACGTGGATTTTCCGCAACCTGACTCGCCAACGATGGCCAAGGTCTCGGATTCGCGCGCTTCGAAGCTTAGTGTTTCGTTGGCCTTGACGACTTTCTTGTTTGCCCCGCCAAATAACGCATTCGCGGTAACCTCGTAGTATTTTTTGAGGTTGTCCATTTTCAGAACGACATTGCCCGGTTCGGTCTTTTCGACTTGGGCTCCAGCCTCAATCGGCGCGTTCCAGTCGATATCCTGGAATTTCAAACAGCGTGTCTCGTGCCGTTCCATGCCTTCGACTTCGAACATCGGAATTTCCTGCGAGTCGCAGCGGCCTTCCTCGAAATAGTCGCAACGTGGTCCGAAATTGCACCCCGGCGGGCGTTCATGCGGCAGCGGGAAATTTCCCGGTATCGCGATGAGTGGACGGTCGTTTTTGTTGGCACCCGGCAGCGGGATCGAACGGAATAATGCCTGCGTGTAGGGGTGCTGCATTTCGTCAAATACTGCGTGGATCGACCCGGTTTCGACAGCTTCACCCGAATACATCACGCAAATGCGGTCGCAGGTTTCCAGCACCAGCCCAAGGTTGTGGCTGATGAACAGCATCGACGTGCCGTATTTTTTGCCAAGGTCTTTGACCAGTTCAACCACCGCGGCTTCGACCGTCACGTCCAAAGCTGTCGTCGGCTCGTCAAGGATAAGAAGTGATGGCTTTGACATCAGCGCCATCGCGATGACGATCCGTTGCTGTTGACCGCCCGAAAGTTGATGCGGAAAGCTTTGCAGCATGCGTTCCGGGTCGGGCAGGCGCACGTCGTTCACCACTTCCAATGCGCGGTCATAAGCCTCGATCTCGCTGACGCCTTCGTGGATCATCGGGACTTCCATCAACTGGCGCCCAATTTTCATCGCCGGATTCAGGCTGGCCATCGGCTCCTGATAGATCATAGCAATTTCGCTGCCGCGTATGTCGCGCAGCTCTTCCTTGCTCATCTCGTTCAGTTCACGGCCTTTGAACTTGATCGATCCGCCGACGATGCGCCCGTTCACACCAAGGTCCTGCATGACGCCAAGCGCCACCGTGGATTTGCCGCAACCGGATTCGCCAACCAGTCCCATCGCTTCGCCGGGCCGCACAGCGCAAGAAAAGTCCATAACCGCAGGGATTTCCCGAAGCCGCGTAAAGAAGCTTATCGAAAGCTTGTTGATCTCAAGGATCGGGCCGTCATAGTCATCAATTCTTTTCATGATCGGTTTCCTTAGTCCCTGAGGCTTTCTTCACGCAGGCCGTCGGCCAACAAGTTCAGGCCTAACACCAGACTCATCAAAGCCAGCGCTGGTGCCAATGCCGGATGTGGGAAGATTGACAAAAGCTTGCGCCCGTCATTGATCGTTGATCCCCAATCCGGGCTTTCGGGTGAAAGCCCAAGGCCAAAGAACCCCAAAGTGCCCAGAAGGATGGTTGTATAGCCAATTCTAAGGCAAAAATCGACGATCAGCGGGCCCCGCGCATTGGGCAGTATTTCCCATAGCATGATGTACCACGACCGCTCACCCCGTGTTTGACCGGCCGCCACATAATCCCGCGTCTTGATGTCCAGCGCGATACCACGGACGATCCGGAAAACCGTGGGCGAATTTACAAAAACGACGCTCACAAATACCACCAGCAAGTTTGGCGGAAAGTCGATAATTCCAAACGGATCAGCGTTCCAGGCAATACCGAAATATAGCCAAAGCCCAATGACCAAAGTGAAACCGAGATAGATGTTTCGCTTTTGGGGCTGCACGTAGAACCGCGAGTTGATCAGGATCGCCAGGAAGATGATCGGGAAAATGAACAAGACACCGGCCATATAAACCGGAATGCCCGTTGCCACGATTTCCGGAGTCACCAACAGGTAGAACAGCAGGATCACCGGAAAGGCGAGGATCAGGTTCGCCACGAAACTCAGGATCGTGTCCAGCCGGCCGCCATAGTATGCGGCGGGCAATCCTAGTGTTATTCCGACCATGAACGCGAACAGGGTTGCGAAGGGGGCGATCTTGATCACTTCCCAGGCCCCATCAACCATTCGGCTGAAAACGTCGCGCGCCAGGTTGTCGCCGCCCAGCAGATAGACAGGATATAACTCACTTCCCTCGGGCGTAGGTGTGCCAGGCAACTTGTTCTTCATGCCGGATACTTGCGCCAGCGCATCGTGGGTTACGATCAGGTTCATTGCGCCATAAATGCCGGCAAACACCCAGAACATAACGATCGCAAAGCCGATCATACCGACGACGCTGTCAAACAGCTTGCCGTAAAGCCCGAGCCGTCGCTTGTAGTAAATTGACAGCGCGAACATGATGATCAGCGAAATCCAAACCGGTAGGAAGCGTTTTGCCATTTCGCCAACGATTCCCGCATCGCCGAACTCCGCGAATTGGCTGAAGAAAACGAACAAAACGACCGACGCAAGAATGACCGCCCCGGCCCATAAGGTCAGAGTATCAAATGCCGATGTGGGCGCGCGTTGCAGAACCCAGGCAATAAAGCTGCCAACCAGAAAAAATGCCAGTGCCGTTAGTGTCACCACGGTCCAGCCCGGCATCCCACTGCTTCCAAACCAGGTGGCTAGCGTGCTCTCGGCCAAGAAGTACTCCAATTGAAAAAGTACGAACCCGGTCACTGCGCCGGGCAGGATTAGCTCTGCCAGAGATGATTCCGTTGTTGGCCGCCACGGTGTGATAACCGCACCGCCAGGTGCGAATACCGGTTGCGTTGATGTTGCAAATACTGCCGTAAAGCTGCCGACGATTCCGACGCCAAGCGCTATTAGGGCAAACTGAATGACCGGAACGATGTAGGCACCAAGTGCGCCGGTCCATGTAAGTGGTTCCATGTGCCGATCTCCCTCAAGCGATCCGGATGCGTGGGTTCAGGAAGAC
>JBPCWO010000042.1:0-9989 GCA_051009475.1 Boseongicola sp. | reverse complement strand
GAGGAGAACACCTCTTATGGCTGAATATCAGACCGTCCGCGCGCAAGCCGGTGCCCGCACGGCCGAGATAGATGCGGGCCTTCGCGCCCATATGAACAAAGTATACGGCACCATGTCGATTGGCATGCTGATCACGGCACTCGCATCTTGGGCGATTGCCGGACTGGCCGTGACGACCGATCCGTCGGCAACTGGAATTATGATCCGCGATGGCGAATACCTGAGCGGACTGGGTGCGGCGATTTACGCCTCGCCGCTGCGCTGGGTAGTTATGCTTGCACCGCTGGCATTTATCTTTCTGGGCTTTGGTGCCCTGATGTCGCGCGCTTCGGCCGCTGCAGTCCAGTTGGGATTCTTTTTCTTTGCTGGGCTTATCGGCCTGTCGATCAGCTCGATCTTTCTGGTCTACACCGACTTTTCGATCGTAAACACCTTCCTGGTGACCGCGATTGCATTCGCTGGCCTCAGCCTCTGGGGCTACACCACCAAAAGCGATATTTCGGGCTGGGGCACGTTCCTAATCATGGGCGTGATTGGCCTGATCGTTGCAATGGTTGTGAACCTATTCCTTGCTTCGCCGGCAATGGAATTTGCAATCTCGGCCCTTGGCGTGCTGATTTTTGCTGGTCTCACCGCCTATGACACTCAGAAAATCAAGACGAACTATGTCGCGCACGCGAGCGCAGGAGACCAGGAATGGCTCGACAAATCGGCATTTGCCGGAGCGTTGAACCTGTATCTGGATTTCCTCAATCTGTTCATGTTCCTGCTACACTTCATGGGTGGACGCGAATAACGCGACGTACCAATCAAACAAAAAAAGAGCCGGTTGCAAAGACCGGCCCTTTTCTAGATATTACCGCAGCACTGGCACCTTCGACTGCCATTTTTATGCTTTGATGGAAGACCGCTTTGAGCCCAATACGGGCATTCGCAGTCTTCAGTGCTTTGCTTTGGATTAAGTGCTAAAATATTGGCATCGATCACATCCGACGTTGGAAGTTGCGATGGAAATTGGAGCCATTTTTTTCGAATTTCGGCGAAAACTGCGCGGGATATTAATAGGCGTTACAGCATTTGCATTTGCCCCGTCTTTTGCCGTCGCAGGCGAACTTCACGAAGCCGCGATTGCCGGAGAGACAACCAAGATTCGTGAACTGTTAGATGCGGGCGCAGACGTTAATGAGCTTGATCCCAACGGCACGCCTCTGGCGTGGGCGATGTTTGGAGGACAAGTTGCCGCCGCAATGCTTTTGCTCGAAAACGGCGCTGATCCAAATCAGCAAGTCGCGGGCCCGACAGCTTTGGAAGCAGCGGCAAGACTTGGTCATCTGGAATTGATGACGATGATGCTGGTGGCAGGCGCCGACCCAAATGCATACGACAATCTATCACCGCTGGGAGCGACTGCCAAACGAAACGATATTCAACTCGCAGAATTGCTGATCGAGAATGGGGCGGATCCAAACGGGCGCATTTCCCAGGGACTTACTCCTTTGCATATAGCCGCCGAAGTCGGTGGCATTGAAATGGCACTGCTACTTATTGGGCATGGAGCCGATGTAAATGCTTTGACTTCCAGCGGTCGGCCACCTTTGCACTTTGCCATTCAGCGAGGCCATGCTGCATTAGCGGAGGAGTTCATTCGAGCCGGCGCAACTCCTGGTCCAATCGAACCAATAGAAAGGCTCCTGGTTGAAGCAAACCCAACCGCGGGCGAAAGTGAAACCAGGACCTGTCTACGATGTCACCGAATTGACGGAGTAAGCTCGATTAGATTTGGTCCGCATTTATGGGACATAGTGAATCGAGAGATCGGCGCCATATCAGATTTTGAGTACTCGGAGGCGTTGCAGAATACCAAAGGGGTCTGGGACTATGAAGCGTTGAATCGGTTCATTGCGCGTCCAACCGAAGTGATCCCGGGGAACAAAATGGATTTTGCCGGTGTGGCCGACCCATTGCACCGCTCGAACATAATTGCCTACTTACGTACCCTCAGCAACGCCCCGGCACCTTTGCCCTGATCTAATTGACGTGTCTTCGATGTCCGCCTCGTCGGCGAAGCGGACACCAGCTGAAGGCTGAATTCTGTCCAAAATCCTATCCAGCCGCAGCCTTTTCTTCCGCCGCATCTGCCAGTGCTTCGGCGCGGGCGGCAAGCTCGGCCAGCGTATTCGTCACCTCGTCAGGGATCACTGCCACTTCGACGCGCTGCGGTTCAGGCTCCGGACGCGCCTGAAGCTCTTCGATCCACGCCGTCTGTTGCGCCACCTTGTCTTCGAGCGATTTCATCTGTTCGTCCGAGCCTGCGGTTTTGTCCGCGAGCATAAGCCCAGCCATCAGCAACATCCGCGCTTCCGGCAAGCGGCCAATCTGATCCATGAGCGTGGATGCCTCGTTGTCCAATAGTTTGGCAGCTGACTGAAGAAAGTGCTCTTCGCCGTCCTGGCACGCAACCGCAAATGGCCGACCGCCGATCGAGATTTGTACTTCCGGCATCTCAGGCCTCCTTCAAAACAGGTTCGAGCGTTGCCAGAATGTCGTCCAGTTCTGCCCTGTCGGATTCTCGCGTGGCCCGAAGGCTTTCAAGTTCGCTCATCATCGATTTGTTCACCAGGTGCGGATCCGCAAGACCATTTGCGTTCGCGTCGCGCAAGGCCTGGTTGGACGTCCTAAGTTCGGCATTGACTGATTTGATCCGCTGAAGCTCGCCGTCGCGGCTTTCGAGCGACGCGCGTAAACGTGCAACCTCGGCTTCCAGGCCGGTCACATTGGTTTCCTGCTTTTCCTTGATTGCGCGCACCCGCTCTTCAAGTTGTGCGTTGGCCATGCGCTCGGCTTCCAGTTCGGCTGCAAGATCACCACCGTCGCTCTCGACCGGTTCTGAACTGCTGCCCGCAGCAAGACTGTCCATCGCCTGACCGGCGCGATCCAGCGCCGCGGTGATACGGCGTTCCAATTCGGAAATGTCACTCATTGGATGGTTCGGCTCCCTCGTAATTTTCTCAGGCAGGCTGACATGCGAATCGCACTATGTCCCACCATTCCTTCAGTCATACGAAGGACCGCGCGGATTTTCACCCCCCTTTAATTCATGCTCGCACGACACGCGCTTGAACTCGCCACTCTGCCTGATATCTGTCGCGCACAACAAACACGACCGACAAGGGGACAGGCACCGTGGACATCGCTACCTTGAAAGAGCTTCATCCCGATCACTGGACCCGGGCTACGGCCATTCGCGCCCTTGCAATGGACGCGGTGCAAGCCGCCAATTCGGGACATCCCGGTATGCCGATGGGCATGGCTGATGTTGCGACGGTTCTGTTTGAGAATCATCTTAAGTTCGACGCTTCGGCCCCTAACTGGCCTGACCGCGACCGGTTCATCCTGTCGGCGGGCCACGGATCAATGCTGATCTATGCGCTTTTGCACCTGACCGGTTACGAAGACATGACACTGGATCAGATCAAGAACTTCCGCCAGTTGCGATCAATCACTGCGGGGCACCCGGAATACGGTCACGCCAGCGGAATTGAGACGACCACCGGTCCACTTGGCCAGGGGATTGCGAACGCAGTTGGATTTGCGATGGCCGAAGAATCACTGCGCGCGCGGTACGGCAAGAAAGTAGTCGATCACTACACCTATGTGATCGCCGGTGATGGTTGCCTGATGGAAGGCATCAGCCACGAGGCCATCGGGCTTGCCGGCATGCAGAAACTTTCCAAGCTGATCGTTCTTTGGGACGACAACAATATCTCGATTGATGGTGAAGTTTCTCTGTCCGACATCACCGATCAGAAACGGCGTTTCTTGGCGGCCGGATGGCAAGTGGTGGAATGCGATGGTCATGACCCCGAGGACATTGATCGTGCACTCACTCAAGCAAGAAGCTCGAGCAAACCATCAATGATTGCCTGCAAAACGCATATCGGATTTGGCTCGCCCGCTAAGCAGGACACTGCCAAAGCCCATGGTTCACCGCTTGGGCCGGACGAGATTCAGGCAACACGTGACGTTTACGGCTGGCACCACCAGCCTTTCGAGATTCCGGCCGATGTGCTGGATGCCTGGCGCACAACTGGACGGCGCGGTGCCGAAGCCCGTGCAGAGTGGGAGGAGCGCTTTGCCGCACTTAGCCCCTCGCGGCAGGCGGAAATGCAGCGAATGTGGGCAGGCGAAGCGCCGAAAAAACTGGCGGGCGCAGTGCGCAGGGTCAAACGGGATGCCGCTGAAACCCAGCCCAAAGTCGCGACCCGGAAAGCATCGGAGAATGTGCTGGAAGCCGTCAATCCGGTGATGCCGGAAAACATTGGCGGTTCGGCGGACCTGACCGGATCCAACAACACGCTGACCTCGGACCTGGGCATATTTGATCCCACGAACCGCAAGGGTCGTTATGTGCATTACGGCATCCGTGAACACGGCATGGCGGCCGCGATGAACGGAATGGCGCTGCACGGCGGAATCCGCCCATATGGCGGCACTTTCCTTTGTTTTACTGACTATGCCCGCGGGGCGATGCGACTGTCAGCCTTGATGGGCGTGCCGACGACATACGTCATGACCCACGATTCGATCGGGCTTGGTGAAGACGGCCCAACGCACCAACCAGTTGAGCATCTCGCGATGCTGCGGGCGACGCCCAACATCAACGTTTTCCGACCCGCTGATACAGTGGAGACGGCCGAGGCATGGGAACTTGCGCTGACTTCTGCAAAAACGCCGAGTGTCCTTGCGCTTAGCCGTCAGGGTCTGCCGACGGTCAGGACCGAGCACAAGATGAAGAACCTGTCCGCACAAGGCGCTTACGTTCTGGCCGAAGCCGACGGCAAGCGTCAGGCCATACTGATGGCGACAGGATCCGAAGTCGAGATTGCGCTGGCTGCACGCGAACAACTTCAAGCAGAGGGCATTGGCACACGCGTCGTATCGATGCCCTGTTGGGAGTTGTTCGCAGACCAAGACGATGCATATCGCCGGAAGATCCTTCCACCTGGACCGGTCCGTGTAGCAGTTGAGGCTGGCGTCCGCTTTGGCTGGGACCGATGGCTATTTGGCGAATTCGGCAAAAGAGACAAGGGGCGGTTCGTCGGAATGGACGGGTTCGGTGCCTCGGCCCCGGCCAGTGAGCTTTATGCCTATTTCGGTATCCGGGCAGAAGCCGTTGCTGAGGCCGTCAAAGGAATGCTCTGACATATCAGTGCGGCCAATTGATTTTAGTTGGACGTATCGTCTTTGTCTGTTGAATCAGGTTTCGTCGCACTGCCCATTGGATACTTGCCAATGGAGTCCACAAACGGTTGCACAAGCATTCGATCCAGGCGCAAATCGCCAATTGAACGAAACTGTTCGATGCCGATCGTCATTTCTTCGTGCCCGTCGCGCGGCTGCGCCCGGTACGTTCCAAACAACCGATCCCACCATGGCAGATTAAAGCCAAAATTGGAATTCGTCTCGGGAACGTAGACTGAATGGTGCACGCGGTGCATGTCCGGCGTCACGACGAACAAGCGCAATATTGCATCCGCACCGCGCGGAAGGGTTATGTTTGAGTGGTTGAATATGGAAGTAGCGTTCAGGATCACCTCGAACATCAACACTGCGATGGGCGGCGCACCAAGTGCTGCGACAATGGCCATTTTCCAGACCATTGAGAGCATGATTTCTATCGGGTGAAATCGCAATCCGGTGGTCAGATCAAATTCCAGATCGGCATGGTGGACGCGATGCAGACGCCAAAATGCCGGGACCGCGTGGAAGAGAACGTGCTGCAGGTAGATTGCGAAATCGAGAACGAGAACTGCGAAAAGAACAGCCAGCCAACCTGGGATATCAATCGAATTCAGCAACCCCCAGGACCGGTCTTCGGCGATTATTGCCAACCCAACCGCAAGCAACGGGAAAACAAGTCGCACAACGATTGAATCAAGGACAACAAGGCCAAGATTGTTCGACCACCGAACAACCCGTGGAATCTCGACACGGCGCCTTGGGGCGGCAATTTCCCAAAGTGCCATTACAATCAGCACTGCACCAAAAGCTGCCAGTCGGACAGGTCCTTCGTTAGCTAGAAAAAAATCCATCACCCGGCGCCTCCTTGTCCATTGCGACGGCTTTTGCGCACACGAGCACAAGGCGCGCAATCTCGTACGCCGCGGACAATTTCATATGGCCAAGCAATCGGGCCCCGTGAAAACGCTCTACGAGCAATCCAACGTGTAAACCGCCGCATCTTTTGAGCGAAGTGGTTGCGGATTGACTAAACAGCCGGTCCGGGCCCTGATCACACTCGTCAGTGACGCCACCGGCGCCGCACCTTCGGAAACGACATAGTTGTTGTCGTCCAAAACCACTTGGCGCATGTAGTAGGTTCGGCTTTCTGCAGTGACGGGAAGATTTGCATCCTCGGTCCGCAGTCTGTTGCCGCCGACATTCAGAGCATCTGCCGGCGTCGCCTTCCCATTTGTTGAAAACCGGTAAATTGGCAGCGGATCTACGCCCGTCATTTCGATCTCGGTTCGCGTCGATTGCGGTGCTGTTACACCACCGCCGCCAGCGCCAACCGTCCCCAATCCAACGCCGCCGCCCGATGCACAGGCCACCAATACCGTAATTGCCGCAAGAAACAGGATCGCATTTTTCATGACCCAAATACCTTTATCTAAGCATTGCGTTTGAGAAATCGTCGCATATGGACTGCAGGAAAGTCGATACCTTCACGAAGAGTCACCATCATTGGACCCAGGGTGCGAAACCCACAAGCCACATAAAATGGCTCGGCCGTGAGCGTTGAAAAACACTCGAGCTGGTTAACATCGGCGGACGCTGCATTGGCCACGATATGCGCCATTAACTTGCGCCCGAATCCTTTTCTGGTCTGCGTGTGATCTGTTACGACATGACGGATGTGCCCGACGCGTTTGCGCTTGGTCCAACCTTGTGGCGCTCCCGGTGTCCAGCCGCCAGCACCCAGTATTTCACCGCCATACTCGACAACAAAGTAGGTGCCAGAGGATACAAGTGAGGGGTTTGCACGCGAAATCAGTGGGATTGCCGTGACCAGGACAGAGGGCTGGTAATCGTCCTTCAAAAGTGCGGGATAGGAACGGCTGAGAAGCGCATCGATCGCCGCAAGGTCGTCCTTTGCGGCCGCTCTGATGATCACTTCCCCGGACATATGTGAAGAATGGGGACCGTTCGATCGAATTTCCAGCGCCTGAAGCGGGCATCTTAACTTAAAGCTATGCGCGCCCTAGCCAGCTAAACCTCCGATATGCGAGACAATCATGAGTCGGATGAAACGACAAATCTTGCAGCTGAGGAATTCGCGATGCCAATCCACCGCCCCGATACGGTTACCCGAGTCGACAGCGACGGCAAAGACAACCCCTGCGGCCCATTTAGTGCACTAAGGTTCAGTGACGACGGCGACCTGACGCAGTTTGGCGCCTTTGTCGAAGTTTTGCCGCCTGGATCAAAATCATCAATCAAGCACTGGCACGCAAATGAGGATGAAATGATTTACGTGCTTGAAGGGCAAGTTACGCTTCATGAAGGCAACATCCTATCGTCGCTCGGACCTGGCGATGTCGCGACATTCAAGGCCGGAGCAGATGCCGGACATTGTCTGGAAAACAAAAGCCCCGAGAACGCCAGCTTCCTGGTCATCGGCACGCGGGCGCCAAGCGAAGTCGTGACTTATCCCGACGACGACCGAAAGCTTGCGTTCAATCGTCGCGACAAGACCCGGGAATGGACCGATCATGCCGGGAATCCGGCATCGAACCCTTACAATTTGGACTGAAGATTACCGCAACAAAAAAAGCCGCGCTATTGGCGCGGCCCAATAATCCTTGAGGTTTGATCAAGTTACTTGATCTTGCCTTCTTTGTATTCGACATGCTTGCGGATGACGGGGTCATATTTCCGAACCACCATCTTTTCGGTCATCGTGCGGGCGTTTTTCTTAGTCACATAGAAGTGGCCAGTGTCCGCCGTCGAATTGAGACGAATTTTGATCGTCGTCGGCTTCGCCATGTCCCGTCTCCTGTTTGGTCGCTGCTTTGGGCGCGAACCGGAAAAATCTGAAGCCCGCATTTCTCATGAGGGGTCGGCACTGTCAACCGAAAATCTAGCCGAACGCAACGCACAAATGGGTAGTTTCATCCCGAATTCCGGAATGCAACTGATAGCCGACACCCACAGAAAGACAGCCACGGCGCGAAGTCCGGGCGAAAAGCCCGCTTTGTGGAGCAGAGCGGACACTACAAAACAAGATAGTAACAAGGTCCCACAATTCCGGACCGCCCCGTTGATACAATTGAGTATGTGCTATTGTCCTAGAATCGCGTTGCTAACCAAGGAACGGGGACAATGCTGACCGACGCCTATGAAAACTCATTGAGCACTCAATCGATCGACGCACGGGACGCCTTCGATTTGGGTGTGAAGAGATTTCTCGGAGCGGAAGCAGGAGTTGCGGATGCTTTTGTAGCTGCAACAAACGCCGATGAAGGATTTGCGTTGGCGCATATTGGGCACGCTCGCGAAATGCAACTGCGCGGTGAAAAGGACCAAGTCAAAGTAAGCCTCAGTCGCGCCCGGGAACTGGCTGATGGAATAAGCGCGCGGGAAGCGTCGCACATCAACGCATCGGGGTTACTGCTTGAGGGCAAAGGTGCGGCGGCGCGTGCTGCTGTCTATGAACACATTGATCAATGGCCGCTGGACGTGATGATCGCCCATATGTGCACCAGTGTATTTGGGTTGATCGGTTTTTCCGGCCTGCCCGGACGGGAAGCAGAGCAACTGGCATTCAATACCCGGCTGGCGGCCCACTACGGTGACAATTGGTGGTGCCGTGCGCAATTGGCTTTTGCGCAACTCGAAGTGGGACAATTGGCCGAGGCCGAGCCCAACATTGAAGCGGCACTGGCGGCCAACCCGGACAGTGCGCATTCGGCTCATATCCGCGCGCACCTCTATTATGAGAATCAGCAAGACCAGGAAGGTCTTCGCTTCTTATCCGACTGGTGGTCGAACTACGATCCCGCAGGCACGCTTCACAATCACATGTCCTGGCACGTCGGCCTTTGGTCATTGGAATCCGGCGATATTGATCGGATGTGGGCCGTTCTGGATGCTGAGATATCGTTGGACACCAGTCAGGGCCCACCACTGAACGTCCTTACCGATGCGGCGGCGTTGTTGTTTCGCGCCGAACTTGCCGGCGTTGATGTTCCCGTTGAACGCTGGAGCAAGATCAGCGCCTATGCGCTGACCTGGTTCCCAAAGTCCGGCCTTGCTTTCGCTGATGTACACGCGGCGATCGCCCACGCACGCAGTCACAATTGGGACGCGTTGGATGGATTGGCCAATGACGCCAAAGGCCCGGCAGGTGATGTGACCCGCACCATTGCGTCGGCTTATCGGGAGATGGAAGACCAGAACTGGGCCAAGGCCGCTGATGACCTTGCCGGTGTCATCCATGAACATGCCCGCATTGGTGGTTCAAACGCGCAGCGCGACCTGATCGATTTTTCACTGGCGGCGTGTCTTGTGCGCGCTGGCCGCCGCCAGGAAGCTCACACAGTCCTGAAAGCCACAAGGCCGCGGGCGCTGTTAGTTCAAGCAGTATCAGGCCTCTAGTCGTTCGCGGGACCCGGCTCACCACTGTTGAGTTGGCAATATCTTCATCACTCCGCTTAGGACTCAAAGTAGACATCTCCACCGGCCGCGCTCCTCGCCCGGCGCGACCCCAACTGAGGCGCAAAATCGATAGTACGCGGATGGCCTGTAAGCCGGATTCTGTCCACGGCGGATTGCTCTGCCGATAGATGACCATTCCTCTGGTCCTGCCGTTACCGACAGGATCAAGCTGCCAACCCGGGCCTCTTGGGCTGAAACGACCCGTTCGAAGCGGTATCCCCGAAAGGACCAACCCCGCGCGAGGCCCCTATTTGGCATTGCTCCCGGTGGGG